>CAYXUB010000010.1:0-21396 GCA_964468385.1 uncultured Lachnospiraceae bacterium | reverse complement strand
ATTTCGACAAACTCATGATATAATAAAAAACCTAAGTTATAAAAATGAATAATTCCTTGAAGAGCAAGGATATTTGCAAGATCAGGAAGTATCTATATAGAGGAATCCTTGCCATTATTAAACATTAGTCAGTGATTTTTGAAAAAGATAACTTTTATAAAGCAAGAGAACGAATAGCCGAACTGTCAAAATAGGAAGAACTTTTAAGTTAAGGGAGGAGATATGAAGAAAGTTATTACTATATGTTTATGCCTTTTTGTTGCTATGAATTTAATCTCTTGTGGAGAAAGCGTCGACGCATCGTTACAAATTGATTATGACGCGTTGCAATCTGACTATGAGCAATTACAGTCCGAGTACGAACAACAGCAATCTGAGTACGAGCAGTTAGAAACGGAATACGAGCTGGTGCAGGCAGACTACGAACAGTTAGAAGCAGAATCCGAAGAACTACAGGCGGATTATGAACAGCTACAAGAAGAATTTGATCAACTAAAATCAGATTATGAGGTTCTCCAATCGGATTATGAAGATTTGCAGGAGGCACAAAGCAAAGAGGCAGAAGCTGCAATGCAGTCCACGAAAGAGCAGACTTCACAAGCAGCGCAAGAGGTCGAAGGAACTCAAGAAGCAAGCTCAATGGTATGGATTCCAAAAACGGGCAGCAAATATCATAGTAATTCGTCTTGCAGTGGAATGAAAAATCCGACACAAGTAACAATATCTCAAGCCCAGAGCGCCGGATACGAAGCTTGCAAGAAATGTTATTGAGTTGCCGAAAACAATATGTAAAAAGTGGTTACAAAAGTAGTTACATTTTCTTGAAAGTTTTATATAATAAGAACCTGCGGTTATATTCCTTTCTGTCAGCCGCATTATTCTATTACGGGGGATTTTTATGAAAGCCGGGCCGAAGAAGATTACTTCCGTCAAAAGAAACAGCATAGCGGAAGAATTAAACATATGCCCCGGTGACCTGCTTGTCAGTGTAAACGGCTCTAAGATAGAAGATATTTTTGACTATATGTATCTGGTCGAAAATGAGTACATAGAGCTTTTAATAAGAAAAGCGAACGGCGAGGAATGGATCCTTGAGATAGAAAAAAACGAGGACGAGGAGCTCGGTCTCGAATTTGACAATGGACTCATGGACGAATACAAGAGTTGCCGTAATAAGTGTATATTCTGTTTTATAGATCAGATGCCGCCGGGTATGAGGGAAACGCTTTACTTTAAGGACGATGACTCAAGGCTCTCCTTTTTACAGGGGAATTACGTTACTCTCACAAATATGTCGTATGACGATATAGACAGGATAATAAAATACAAAATGTCTCCAATAAACATCTCTTTTCAAGCGATGAATCCGCATTTGCGATGCAAGATGCTTAACAACCGCTTTGCAGGGGATATACTTGACAAGGCGAAAAAACTTGCCGATGGAGGCATTGTGATGAATGGACAGATCGTACTCTGCAAAGGAGTGAACGACGGGGCTGAGCTTGAATATTCGCTCGAGGTGTTAGAGGGGCTGTATCCTGCGCTTCAGAGCGTTTCTGTGGTTCCTGTTGGGATAACAAAATATAGGCAGGGCCTTTATCCGCTCGAGCCCTTTGGAAGAGAAGAAGCGCAAATCGTGCTTGAACAGATAGAAAAAAGGCAGATTAAGATGAAAAAGACTTACGGGCTGAATTTCGTCTATGCCTCTGACGAATGGTATATAATGGCGGGAAAAGCCATTCCCGACGACGAATATTACGACGGTTACCCGCAACTTGAAAACGGCGTCGGCATGATTCGTCTTTTTAAGACGGAGATAGATGCTTTTTTAAAAAATATAGAAGGTGACGCTTTAAAGCGCCGATTTTCAATAGCTACCGGCAAGCTTGCATATGATTTTATGTGCGATATGGTCGAAAGCATAAAAGAGAAGTTCCCGAATACAGAAGTTGAGGTTTATCCGATACGCAATGATTTCTTTGGCGAGACGATAACGGTATCCGGTCTTATCACGGGGCAGGATCTTGTGGCGCAGCTTAAAGGAAAAGCTTTGGGCAGCCGTCTTTTTATTCCTATAAATATGCTTAGGGCCGGTGATGAGGTCTTTTTGGATGATATGACCGTCAGTGAAGCAGCAGAGGAGTTGAATACGCCCATATTACCCGTGGAGAATACGGGAGATGCGTTTTGCAGGGCAATTCTATACGGCGAAAAAAACGACTCAAAACTCAGGAGACAAATTTATGAGCAAAGCGATAGTAGCGATAGTGGGAAGACCGAACGTCGGTAAATCCACGCTCTTCAATGCTCTTGCCGGAAGAAGGATATCGATAGTAAAGGATACGCCCGGAGTTACGCGTGACAGGATATACGCTGAGGTAACGTGGCTGGACAAAAGCTTTACCTTGATAGATACGGGCGGCATAGAGCCGGAGAGTTCAGATATCATATTGAGCCGCATGAGGGAGCAGGCGCAGATCGCCATCGACACGGCTGATGTCATCATTTTTATGACCGACGTTAGACAAGGGCTTCTAGATGCCGATTCCAAGGTGGCCGATATTCTCAGGCGCAGTGCGAAGCCCGTAGTACTCGCGGTAAACAAGGTCGACAATTATCAAAAGCAGATGACAGATGTCTACGAGTTTTACAATCTCGGCATAGGGGAGCCCTTTGCCATCTCCTCTGAGGGCAAACAGGGACTCGGGGAGATGTTGGACGAGGTCGTAAGACATTTTCCGGAGACAAAAGGCAGCGAAGAGGACGAGGATATTCCAAAGATTGCGATAATCGGTAGGCCCAATGTTGGAAAATCCTCCATCATAAACAGGCTTTTAGGCGAGGAGCGAGTTATTGTATCCGATATTGCCGGGACGACGCGCGATGCTATTGATACCAAGATAATTCACGATGGAAAAGAGTATATATTTATTGATACGGCCGGATTAAGAAAAAAGAGCAAGGTAAAGGAAGAACTGGAACGTTATAGTATCATTCGTAGCGTGGCTGCAGTTGAGAGATGTGATGTCTGTATCCTTGTTATCGACGCGATAGAGGGCGTCTCTGAACAGGACGCTCGTATCTGCGGCATAGCGCATGATGCGGGTAAGGGTCTTATCATCGCCGTCAATAAGTGGGACGGCATTGAAAAAGACGATAAAACCGTCAATGCATATGAGAACAAAATAAGACAAGTGCTTTCTTTCGTACCTTACGCCGATATAACCTATATATCGGCACTTACCGGACAGAGGCTCACAAGGATTTTCACAATGATAGATGCCGTACTTGAAAATAGGGCTTTGCGCATTTCGACCGGGGTAATAAACGAGATAATAGGCGAGGCAACAGCTATGAAACAGCCGCCCTCGGACAAAGGCAAACGACTGAAGATATTTTATATCTCGGAGGTTTCGGTCAGGCCTCCGACTTTTGTGATTTTTGTAAACGATAAAAAACTGATGCATTTTTCATATCTAAGATATTTAGAAAACCGTATAAGAGAGGCCTTTGGTTTCAGGGGGACCTCCTTAAAATTCATTATACGAGAAAGAAGCGAAAAGGGTTAATAAATGGAACGTCTTATATGTTTGGTGATAGGCTATTGTTTCGGGCTTATCCAGACATCATATATTTTTGGGAAAATCAAGGGCTTTGACATACGAAAAAAAGGCAGTGGCAACGCCGGCACAACGAACGCCATAAGGACGATGGGCTGGAAGATAGGAATAATCACTTTGCTTGCAGATGTTGCTAAGTGTATTGTAGCTGTTATTGTAGTCAGGTGCATATATCACTTTTCAGATATAGAATTACTGCTCGGTATGTATGCTGCGGCAGGAGTTATACTCGGACACAATTTTCCTTTCTATCTTAAATTCAAAGGCGGCAAGGGGATAGCCGCTACGGTTGGGATGATAATAGCGTTTGGTGATTGGCGGTTGATGATCGCTGCCGCGTTTTGCTTTTTTGTGCCCTTTCTTTTGACGAGGTATGTTTCGCTCGGTTCGCTTTTTATATCATTATCTTTTTTCGTTGGTATGATCGTTTGCGGACAACTGGGTATCTATAACATGGACCAGGCTGCGCTTTTGGAGATGTATGTCCTCACCGGAGCGTTGACTGCACTCGCTTTTTGGCAGCACAGGGCAAATATAAAAAGGTTAGTCAAAGGAAAAGAAAACAAGCTATTTTGATGTATTTATAAGATAATCTGGAGGATAGCTCTATGGCTAAGATTAGTGTAATAGGCTCAGGGAGTTGGGGAACGGCTCTTGCATGGCTTTTAAGCAATAATGGGCACGAGGTCACGCTCTGGTCATTTTTAGAGGAAGAAAACGAGATGTTCGTTAAGTACCATGAAAATACGGAAAAGCTTCCGGGAGTAGTGCTAAATGATTCCGTAAAATATACGATGGACTTAGATAAGGCGGCACGCGGAGCGGAGGTGCTCGTTATGGCGGTTCCCTCGCCTGTGGTGAGATCCACCGCAAAGAATCTTAAAGGAATAGTGAGCGATGGACAGATCATCGTGGACGTAGCTAAGGGCATTGAGGAGATGACGCTTAAGACGATGTCGGACGTCATAAAAGACGAGCTTCCGACTGCAAATGTGGCGGTGTTGAGCGGACCCAGTCATGCCGAGGAGGTCGGGAAAGGGCTTCCGACGACAATAGTCGCAGGCGCGGCGGATATCGATACCGCAAGATATATACAGGATATATTCATGAGCCCGGTATTCCGCGTCTATACTTCGCTTGATATGCTTGGCATAGAGATAGGTGCGGCGCTTAAAAATGTCATCGCCCTCGCTGCTGGGATTGCTGACGGTCTTGGTTTCGGGGACAATACAAAGGCTGCGCTCATAACGCGCGGTATTGCCGAGATGTCGAGGCTTGGCGTGAAGATGGGAGCTAAGAGCAGTACCTTTTACGGCCTTTCGGGCATAGGAGATCTCGTCGTAACCTGCGCGAGTATGCACAGTAGGAACCGTAGGGCAGGGATACTGATCGGAAAGGGCTGCACAATGGAAGAGGCGATGAAAGAGGTAAATATGGTTGTCGAAGGCGTTTATTCGGCTAAGGCAGGGCTTAAGCTTTCCGAAAAATATGATGTTGAAATGCCTATAGTTAAGACTGTCAATGAGATACTCTTTGACGGGAAATCTGCTTCTAGCGCCGTCATGGAGCTCATGCAAAGGGACAGAAAAGAAGAAGTTTAGTTTTTAATAAATATGAGCCATGCAAATTAAAAACTGTCATTTCCTGTGTTGTATTAAAGGATATAAAATCATATAATATACGTGAAGGGGCTTTAATATTTTAAATACAGGAGGATAAGATATGTTTGAAGATTTAGGGGGAAAGCTCGCAAATTTCGGAAACACCGTAAAAACGGGTGCTACGAATGTTTTCGACGATGCAAAGCGCGGAGCAAGTAATCTTTCAGAGACAATATCTCTTAAAAGGATTATAGATTCATCCAAGAATGAGATAAAAAATGCCTATTATATAATTGGGGAGAGGTATTATAAAACGAATAAGGACAGTATTCCTGAGGGTTATGAGGCTGTTTTTTCCCGTATAGGCGAAATGGAAAAGGCTATTGCGGAGGCGGAGAAGGAACTCGAAAAATTAAGTGGTGCACGTAAATGTCCAAGGTGCGGGAACAGCGTAAAAAAAGAATATGCATTCTGTACTAACTGTGGCTTTGAAATAGGGAAGAGCAAAAATGAAATGGACGAAGTTAAAATCTGTCCTAACTGTCACAGTGAAATGACAGAGGGTGCGGTATTTTGTAAGTTTTGCGGAACAAAGCTTGAGAAAGAGGAAAGCGAAGAGCAGGACGAGCAATAGAGTGAAAACGCATTATAAGAGAAATAAAGCTAATGCAGTCAAAAAGCATGCTAAAAAGAACCGGCGTGAGGAAAATGAATCGACCTCCAAAAGTTAGACTAAACTTCTAACGATTGGGAGGTCTATTTAAAACTCACCGGTTCTTTTTAAAGTCAAGTCATTTCAGCATCGCAGACAAATTTTAAATATTTGATACAGATGCTTTTTGTGGATTAAAAAGAAAAATGGAGCATACGGGATTCGAACCCGTGGCCTCCACAATGCCATTGTGGCGCGCTCCCAGCTGCGCCAATGCCCCATTTATGACTGTCTTACTGCAAAGACGATTGTATAGTAACACAAGATGCATAAAAAAATCAAGGATTAGAATCTTCATAGCGGTGAAGAAAACAGGCTTGAAACTCTGTTGTGATACCTTTTAAGCTATGATATACTAAAATTCAAGCGGAGTATATATCCGCTCATATTATATGATGTCAGGAGCTTCATAATGAATGTCTTATACAAGAGTACTCGCGGACAGGATAAGGACGTTACGGCCTCTAAGGCGATTTTGCAGGGACTCGCTTCGGATGGAGGACTGTTTGTCCCTAATGTCGTGCCGAGGTTTACCGAATCTTTTGAAGAACTTGCCGAACTTTCTTACAAAGAGCTTGCCTATATTATTTTAAGCAGATTCCTTAGCGACTATACACAGGAGGAGCTCCAATCCTGTATAGAAAATGCATATGACTCCAAATTTGATACGGAACTCATTGCCCCCCTTAAAAAGACAAAGTATGCCAGCTATTTGGAATTATTCCATGGGAAGACTATCGCTTTTAAAGACATGGCGCTTTCCATTCTCCCTTATCTGATGACGACGGCGGCCAAAAAGAATGATCTTAAAGAGGAAATCGTTATCCTTACGGCTACCTCAGGAGATACGGGAAAGGCTGCTTTGGAGGCCTTTGCAGACGTTGAAGGGACGAGGATCATCGTTTTCTATCCGAAAGACGGCGTCAGTCCCGTTCAGGAGCGCCAGATGATAACGCAAAAGGGAGACAACACCTGTGTCATAGCCGTCAAGGGCAATTTCGATGACGCTCAGACGGGAGTGAAAAGGATATTTGCGGATGAGAACTTAAATGCCGATATAAAAAAAGCGGGGTATCAGTTCAGCTCTGCAAATTCTATAAACATAGGTCGTCTAATTCCTCAGATTGTATATTATGTCTATGCTTATGCTCAGATGTTAAAAGGCGGCGAGATAATGGCGGGGGAAAAGATTAACTTCGTCGTGCCGACCGGAAACTTCGGTAATATTTTGGCGGCGTATTATGCAAAACTCATGGGACTTCCCGTGAATAAGTTGATTTGCGCTTCTAATCAAAATAAAGTTCTGTTTGTTTTTTTTAGTACCGGTGTCTACGATAAAAACAGAGAGTTTTATATTTCGTCCTCTCCGTCGATGGATATTCTCGTTTCCAGTAATCTCGAAAGACTTATATATAAGATTGCTGACGAGAACCCGGAGACTACGACAAAATGGATGAAGGAGCTTTCTGAAAACGGAAGATACGAGATATCAAAGGAGCAAAGAGAAAAGCTCTCTGATTTCTCTTCCGGTTTTGCTGATGAGAACGAATCTGCCGCAGCTATAAAAAGTTTGTATGAGGAAGAGGCTTACGTCATAGATCCGCATACCGCTGTTGCGACAGCCGTATACAAAAAGTATCGTCTTTCGACAGATGATAAGACTAAGACAGTCATAGTTTCGACTGCAAGCCCATATAAATTTACCTGTAGCGTGTTATGCGCTATAGATAAAAAGTCTTATGAGGGGCATACGGATCTCGAGCAGTTCGATGATCTTGAAAGACTTTCAAAGGTGAGTGCCCCTGCAGCAATACAAGAGCTTAAAAATTCTGAGATAAGGCATGAAAAGGTTATCGAGGTTGGAGACATGATGCAGACCGTACGTACAGAACTCGGGCTCTAACACGCTTAACAAGGCAGGAGAATGAGGGATGCTGAAGATAACGATGATTCGCCACGGGAAGACGGATGGAAATGCCAAAGGCAAATATATAGGAGTGACGGATGAATCTTTGCTGAGCGATGAGATAGAGGCGCTCAGGGATTTAAAATTTCCGATAGTGGAAGGGGTATATTCGAGCCCTTTAAAAAGGTGTCTTCAGACCGCGGAAATACTTTTTCCCTATGAGAAAGCGCGGATTGTGCCTGAACTTGCAGAATGTCATTTCGGATTATTTGAAGGAAAGACATACAATGAGCTTAAAGCGGATCGTGAGTACAGGCAATGGATGGACAAAGGAGAGATTGTCGCATTTCCGGGCGGAGAAGAATTGTCAGAGTTCAAGCGGCGTGTCATAAATGGATTTGAGAAGATCATAGCCGATGCCGTGAAAAAATCGAAGAGTGATATCGCCATCGTTGCTCATGGCGGTACAATAATGGGCATATTGGAGGCTTACGGGTTTCCGAAACAGTCGTATATAAAATGGCTCGTGAAAAATGGGGAGGGATACAGGCTCAGGCTTTCTCCGCGCGCTTTCATAGATGACAAAAGCAAAGAGGAAAGGAAGATAATAGTTGACGGTAAAATCGTCAGATCCTAATATTTAGCAGGAGATATCGATGGCAGATTTAAAGATTGCCTGCATTTGTTTCAATAAGTTTGGGGCGATTGTGGCAGAAAGAGTGCATGATACTGTAAAAAAATGGGAAGAAGAGAGCGAGCGTGACATTAAGCTCGAGATGTATATACGCAACGCTATCAATCTGCAGAGGGATTTATTCACCTCCCTTGAGGTTAAGACTGATGACTGGACGGCCGAAAGGTTTGTTGATACGGATATAATTATTTACATATGCCCTTCAGTTCAGGCTGTTAAGCATATCTCAAAAAGCATTTCGGATCAAATGAGTGATCCGGCCGTACTCGTAATAGATGAAAAAGGAAAATATTGTGTTCCTTTGCTTGCCGGAAGACGCGGAGAGGCGAACGAGTTCGGAGAGATGCTTCAAAGGAAGATGGATGTGGTGTATGTAAATCCTTTGATAGACGATGCCAGATCCAGACTAGATGTGGAGGAATACGCCGCAAAATCCAATATGGTAATATCTAATACGGATTATGCCAAGGAGATAACTGCGGCACTTGAATCCGGGCACGAGGTTGGATTTTATACAAACTTTCCTGTTTTAGGTGCGATTCCTGACAAGTTTGTATGGTCGTCGGAAGCGCCTTTGGGGATTTATGTAAGCCCCTCGTACCATACGGCATATTTTGATCATACGCTTTGGCTTATACCAAGATGTCTTGCGGTTGGTGTGCTTTGTGATTCGGAGCTTAGCTATAAAACGGTGAGGAAGATTGTTGTAAATGCACTTCAGTCCTTGAGCCTTTATCCGGAGGCGATTTCTAAGTTCGCCACGATAAAGGGACATGAGAACAATGCTTCGCTTCAAAGCCTTGCGCTTGAAAGAGCTGTGCCCATACTCTCCTTTGAGGAGGAAGAATTAAGAAAAATACCTTCGAGCGACGGCTCTGTGCTCGATACAGTGGAAGCGGCTGCACTAAAGGCCAGTGAGGGAAAACTCATTATAAATACGTACGAAGAAGACGGTGTCACTGTCGCCGTTGCGATGGAAAACATATATATCAAGTTCTGATCGGCATGGTTAAAGGTTCGATTGGAGAGAAGTATTAGAAATGCCTAAGAATAAGCAAAAGGTGGAAATTTATACCGATGGAGCGGCACGGGGTAATCCGAACGGTCCAGGTGGTTACGGCTGTATAATCCGCTACATTGATACCGAAGGAAAGCTGCACGAAAGAGAGTATTCGGAGGGTTTTTCGCAGACGACGAATAACAGGATGGAGCTCATGGCGGCTATTACGGGACTTGAAAAGTTGATAAAGCCCTGTGAGGTTGTTTTGTATTCGGATTCCAAATATCTGACTGATGCATTTAACAAGTGTTGGATAGATGGCTGGATAAGGCGAGGCTGGAAGAGAGGTAAAAACGAGGAAGTCAAAAACGTTGAGCTTTGGCAAAGACTGCTCAAGGCCATGGAACCGCATGACGTTACTTTCGTCTGGGTGCGCGGGCATGACGGAAATGTCTTTAACGAACGTTGTGATAAGCTTGCGACAGAGGCCGCGGATAGTATGCGCTGAAGCCTCGGAGTTGGTTTTATTCCTGCTTCAAAATAGGCTTGCCATTTTATGGCCCGCAATTTATAATAGGCTCAGTTGAAGTGAAAAGTGTATAAGGAGGATACAACATGGTTTCGGCCGGTGATTTTAAAAACGGACTTACTCTTGAGATAGATGGAAACGTCGTTCAGATTATTGAATTTCAGCACGTAAAGCCGGGCAAGGGTGCGGCTTTTGTCAGGGCAAAGTTGAAAAATGTTATAAACGGCGGCGTAGTGGAAAAGACGTTCAGGCCGACGGAAAAATTTCCGCAGGCGCGTATAGAAAGAGCCGAAATGCAGTATCTGTACAACGACGGCGACCTGTTCTATTTCATGAACACTGAAACCTACGACCAGATAGCAATAAACAAGGAGGCCATCGATGATTCTCTCAAATTTGTAAGGGAAAATGACATGGTCAAGGTATGCTCCTATCAGGGAAATGTCTATGCCATAGAGCCGCCGCTTTTTGTTGAACTTACTGTGACGGAAACGGAGCCTGGCTTTGCGGGTAACACCGCGCAAGGAGCGACTAAGCCGGCGACGGTTGAAACGGGAGCGCAGGTGAGTGTTCCGCTTTTCGTAAATCAAGGTGATGTTATCAAGATAGATACTCGTAGCGGTGAATATTTAAGTCGTGTATAATCTTAAAAATTCCTTCGGCGGTCGAAACACGCGGCCTCCGAAAGATAAATCTATTTCTATTCTGATTCTGTATTAACGATCTTTTTATATTTCCGATTTTTATTTCTATATTTCTATAAATCCTTTATTTCTGTAAATACATCATTTTATAAATTCCTTTTCCGTCTCTAAATAATATTCCTCATTTATTTCTGATTTATTAAGTTTCCGGACATTCTCCCCCCTTTTTTTGAAAAAATGATTTTTTAATATTAATAAAGTTTAATAATATATAAATTTTTTGACAAATTCTGTTATAGTATATCTAAAGGAGGGTTTTTTATGCCGCTAAACGAAGAAATGAAAAAAATTATAGGGCTCAATGAAACGATAGAAAACATTTATTGCAGGTTTTCTAATGAAAAAAAGTTCCTAAATGGTATAGAGCATATTCCTCATGAAAAAAATCTGGATTTTCTCACAACTTATTATATAAGATTCAAGATTTCCGGAGAAGATTCAATAATTATGACGATAAACTATAAGATAATGGACAGCTGGGGAATAACAGAAAAGCAGCTTAAAGATATAGCATGGTGCAATACGAAAAATGCTTACCCTCCAATATGTAAACCCTTAAAGCAAGTGCTGCTGGAATTGGGATTAAAAGCTGAGGAGGGAAACGACAACATCTATATAATCACAAATATGCTCAAGGATTTTGGAGCGGTCGTAATAGGATATCCGGGATTTTTGAGCGAGGTTTCCAAGAAGCTTGGTGGTGATTTTTATATACTGCCTTCGAGTATACATGCATGTCTTGCCATCTCGTGCGAAGACGGCTACACTGCTTCAAAGCTGCGTGAGATGGTATACACTATCAATAAAACAGAGCTCGATCCAAAGGAGGTGTTGTCTTATTCCGTTTATAGATATGAAAGTGGGTCTGACAGGCTTTTAATTGACAATTCTTGATTTTGTATGTTAGTATTTAGCAGTTGAAAAGGATATAGTTCGAGTCGGTTTTAAAGCGAATTAGGCGTTTGTAGCTCAGGGGATAGAGCAACGGTTTCCGGTGCCGTGTGTCGGGGGTTCGATTCCCTCCAAACGCGGTAATGCCGGCTCATATATATGTGTTGTCATATAAAACAGCCGGAATAGCCCGGCTGCTTTTGTTGTATAAAAAAGCAAAATATTTGATACTTAAACGTAAAGACCGGATAAAAGGGGAAATAAAAAATGGAAGAGAAAAAAAAGAACGGCTCAAATAAGCGCAAGGAAAATCCTGTACGAGAATGGATATCGGATAATCTTCGCTATTTGATACTGATCGGAATTATAGCGATCATCGTCATCGTAGTTTTGGCTTTTATCGGAAGCTTATCCGATGGTGCCGATGGTGGAGCTTCCGATAGCAGTTCGGAGCTTTCTTCCCTGTCTATAGACAGCGAAGTCAATGACGGTTCGGATACAAGCGAGGAAAGCGACAGCAGTTCGCAAATAGAAGCCGATGAAAGCTCAGAAGATGAAGAGCAGAATGAGACAGATGGCTTGATAACTGCGGAAGCTGAGATTTCAGAACTCGTCACTTCTTATTTCGATGCCCTGGCTTCGTGCGATGCCGATGCGGTTGCAGCGGTAGTTGAAGAGTTGGATGATGAAACAAGGAGCGCGATAAGCAGCGGACTTTTTGCTGACACTTATACCAATATCACGGTTTATTCGTACAGTTGCGCTGCCGAGGGGACATATGTGGTCTTTGCAGAGTATGATTATACCTACGACGGATACGATACGGTGCTGCCGGCGCTTACCCAGCTTTATGTATTTACATCTGATGACGGGACGCTTCTTATTGCTTCCGAAGAAAGGGAACAGGAAAACCAGACGTATATAGATGAGGTTCTTGAAGATGAGGAGGTCCTTGCCCTTATAGATTCCGTCAGAGAGGAATACGAGGCAGCCCTTGCTTCAGATTCCGCCCTTTCGGCATATATAGATTCTTTTTCGTCTTGATATGAGAATAAATAAGTATCTGGGTGAATGCGGTCTTTGTTCGAGGAGAGAGGCTGACGAGCTTGTAAAGGCCGGTCTTGTCCTTATAAATGGAAAAGTGGCAGAGCACGGCGCGCAAGTGCAGGAAACGGACGAGGTATGTGTGCGTGGCAAAGCAGTCAGGCCACTTTTGAAAAAGATCTATCTCGTATTTAATAAACCAAAAGGCATTGTGTGCACCGCCGAAAAGCGCGAAAAAAACAATCTCGTCGATTATCTTAAGTTCGAAAGACGCATCACCTATGCGGGCAGGCTCGATAAGGAATCTGAGGGGTTGTTGATACTGACTGACGACGGCGGGCTCATAGACGCGCTTATGAGCGCAAAAAACGGTCATGAAAAGGAATACGTAGTAAAAACCTATCGTCCGATAAGCGACGAGCAGCTTGAAAACCTTGGAAAAGGCGTTTATTTAAAAGAAATAGACAGGCTGACGCTTCCATGTAAGGTGTGGCGTTCGGACGAAAATGAGTTTCATGTGGTCCTAACACAGGGTATAAATCGTCAGATAAGGCGCATGTGCAAAAACGTCGGTTTAAGCGTAAAGGAGCTGAAACGCATCAGGATAGAAAATATATCCCTAGGGGATCTTCCATGCGGGAGATACAGGGAACTTAATGATAGTGAGCTTAAAGAGCTCAGGAGCAGGCTTTGGAAAAAGGATCGGACCTGAAAAACAGGATAAGAGAGCTCATAGAAGAACTAAACGCTGCAGCTAAGGCCTATTATGCCGAAGACAGGGAGATAATGGATAATTATTCCTATGACCGGCTGTATGATGAGCTCGTTTCGCTTGAAAAGGAAACGGGTATATATTTTTCCGACTCACCAACACAAAACGTCGGTTACGAGGCTGTAAAAAGCCTCCCCGAAATACGGCACGAGCAGCCGATGCTCTCTCTTGAGAAGACTAAGGATATAGAGGAACTAAGAAAATTTATAGGCGAAAACAAGACGCTTCTTTCGTGGAAGATGGATGGGCTGACGATCGTTCTTACATATAGACAGGCGGAGCTTTTTTCTGCGGTTACAAGAGGGAACGGCGTGAGCGGAGAGCTGGTTACGAATAACGCAAGGGTTTTTAAAGGACTTCCCTTAAAAATTCCGTTTAAAGGCGAATTGATAATAAGAGGCGAGGCGTATATCACTTATGCGGACTTTGAAGCGATAAACGAAAAAATGCCTGAAACAGAGGCAAGATATAAAAATCCACGGAATCTCTGCAGCGGTTCGGTGCGTCAGCTTGACAGTTCCGTCGCGGCTGCAAGGAATATAAGAATAAAGATCTTCGCTCTCGTCAAGGCCGAGAGAGTAGACTTTTCAGGTTCGCATGAGAATGAGTTCATATGGCTAAAAGACCTCGGATTTGACGTTGTTGAATACAAGGTAGTAACGGCAGACACTTTTGACGACGCCATAAATTATTTTTCGGAAAAAATAAAGACGAATGAGTTTCCTTCGGACGGTTTAGTTGCACTTTACGATGATATTGCATACGGCGAATCTTTGGGAAGGACCGCAAAAGCACCTAAGAACGCAATGGCCTTTAAATGGGCGGACGAGCTGAAGCAGACACGGCTTTTGGAGGTGGAATGGAGCCCATCAAGGACCGGACTTATAAATCCTATCGCGATATTTGAGCCCGTCGAGCTTGAGGGAACCACCGTTTCCAGAGCAAGTCTTCACAATGTGAGTATCTTAAAGTCATTAAAGCTCGGTAAAGGTGACGAGATAAGTGTTTATAAGGCGAACATGATAATACCGCAGATCGCGGAGAACCTAACAAAGAGTGATACGCTTGAGATTCCTAAGACCTGCCCCGCCTGTGGAAAAAAGACTAGGATAGAGGGTTCTTATGATGTGCAGACCCTTGTCTGCGATAATCCGGATTGTCCGGCAAAGGCAATAAAGTCTTTTGTCCATTTCGTTGGAAGGAATGCTATGGATATAGACGGTATTTCAGAATCTACCCTCGAAAAATTCATGGCACATGGAATAGTACGTTCTTATGCCGACCTTTTTAAGCTGGATCGTTTTAAGGATACGATAGTAAAGATGGACGGCTTTGGAGAAAAGTCCTACGATAAGCTCATTGCGGCTGCAAATAAAGCAAGAGAGACCAGCGCCGACAGACTGCTTTACGCCATGGGCATACCGAATGTCGGGAGTGCGGCCGCAAGGCTGATAGCTGAATATTTCGACTATGATATAGATAAGATGGCAAATGCTTCAAAGGAAGAACTTTGCCGCATAGAAGGCGTAGGAGAAACGATGGCGGCTGTGTATGTCGGCTGGTGGAGCGAGCCTAAAAAAGCAAATGCTTTCAGAGAACTTTTGCCGTTGTTGAAACTGAAAAGCCCCTCTGAAAAGGAGCTAAAAGAAGCTATAAAGGGAAAAACCTTTGTTATTACCGGAAAGCTGAATAATTTTTCCAACAGGGATGAGCTTAAGGAATTTATACAAAATGCCGGAGGGAAGGTTACGGGAAGCGTTTCCGAAAAAACGGATTATCTGATAAATAACGATATTCATTCTGTTTCCGCAAAAAATAAAAGAGCGCGCGAGCTAAACATTCCGATCATTTCCGAAGAAGAATTTAAAGAGCTTGCCAAGTAACGGGAGGAAACATGCCTATAAAAGTACAAAAGGATCTCCCAGCCAAGGAGATCTTAGAGCGTGAAAATATATTCGTAATGGATGAGGAAAGGGCGCACCATCAGGACATACGCCCTTTGGAGATACTGATCTTAAATCTTATGCCGGACAAGGAGGAGACGGAGCTGCAAATGCTCAGATGTCTTTCAAATTCACCTCTGCAGGTCGATGTGACCTTTATGATGGTTTCAAGCCACACTTCGAAACATACCTCGATAAGCCATCTGAATAGGTTTTATCAGTATTTCAACGATGTGCGCTTTAGAAAATTTGATGGCATGATAATAACAGGCGCGCCGATAGAGCATTTAAAATATGAGGAGGTCGATTTCTGGGAGGAGTTTTTGGACATACTCGATTGGGCCGATAAAAACGTTACTTCCATAGTTTTTCAGTGCTGGGCGGCTCAGGCTGCCATGTATTATTATTATGGAATAGAAAAAAAACCGCTTCCCAAAAAGGTCTTCGGCGTATATTTGCATAAGGTATTATGCAGAAAGATCCCCTTGGTGCGCGGCTTCGACGATGTTTTCCTTGCTCCGCACTCTAGGCATACGCAGGTCGATATCGAGGACGTTAGAAACTGTGAGGATATAACCATACTTGCCGAATCGGAAGAGGCGGGCTTTCTTTTGGGGATGTCGCAGGAAGGCAGAAGGATATTTATACAGGGGCATCCGGAATACGACAGGCTTACCCTCGATGCCGAGTATAAAAGGGACAGAGCCAAGAGAAGCGATGTGGAGCTTCCGATAAACTACTATAAAAACGACGATCCGAACGAAAAACCACTGCTTACATGGCGTTCTATATCGTTCAATCTCTATGCTAATTGGTTGAATTTTTACGTATATCAGACCACGCCCTATAATCTTGTGGGGACTCCCGTGATTTTCACGGACTAATTAAAGGGACTTATGTTTTTAGAAGCATTGACAGATGCGCTTTTTGATGCACTGAAGCTGCTGCCGTTTTTGTTTTTGACTTATCTGCTTATGGAATACCTCGAACACCATGCCATAGACAGGATAACGGCGGCCGTCGGCAAAGTCGGAAGGGCAGGGCCTTTGATAGGAGGACTTGCCGGTATTGTTCCGCAGTGCGGCTTTTCCGCAGCGGCTTCCGGCCTGTTTTCGGGAGGGGTCATAAGCGTGGGAACGCTGCTGGCCGTATTTTTTTCGACCTCGGACGAAATGCTGCCCCTTTTGATATCGCACGGATACGAAGCGGCATCTATAGTCAAGATACTTGTATTAAAGCTTGCTATTGCGGTTGCTTCCGGCTTTGCAGTAGACGTCGTTCTAAGCTTATTCAAAAAAGGAAAGAGAAAGGCCATACACGAATTCTGTGAAAGTGAGCATTGTTCTTGCGAGGACGGCATATTAAAAGCAGCTCTGGCTCACACTTTTAAGATATGGTTTTTTGTTTTTATAGTCACTTTTGCACTTGGCTTTTTGCTCGAAAGCACCGGCTTCTCGGATTTCGTTTCCGATATGGCATTATATTCATGGATAGAGATACCAGTGATATGTCTTATCGGCCTTATACCGAACTGTGCTTCGTCCATAGTAATAACCGAATGTTACTTAAGCGCTATGATCTCGAGTGGGGCCATGATGGCGGGGCTGCTTACGGGTTGCGGCGTTGGTATGCTTGTTCTTTTCAGGTCTAATAAAAGGCAGGCGGAAAACATAAAGATACTGCTCGCGTCATATGTGATAGGAGTATTCTGGGGTTTTGTTATTCAGGCGATTGGGATTACTTTTTAATTAGAAGCAATAAGATTGGAGCCGGCGTTCTGCCGGCTCCGCTTTATGTGTATGGCTTGGTTTTTACTTATTTTATAAAAGCCATATACGCCCTATATGCTTCGTAAACGTCCGCTTTACTCGTTATCTCGAAGGGGGCGTGCATTGAAAATACGGGGACTCCGAAGTCTATGACGTTCATTCCTAGGTTGGCCATTATATAAGCGATCGTACCGCCGCCGCCTTCGTCTACTTTACCGAGCTCCGAGGTTTGGTATGAAACATTATCGGAATCCATTATATTGCGAAGAAAAGCGATATATTCGGCGTTCGCATCGTTTGAACCGGACTTTCCTCTTGAGCCGGTATATTTATTGAAAACGGGGCCACAGCCGAGATAGGCGCTGTTGTTCGGTTCGGAGACTTCGGGGTAGAGCGGATCGAAACCGGCCGACACGTCAGAGGAGAGCACATAGCTCTTCTTAAGGGCGCGGCGTAGGTTGAGTTCATTATAACAGCCGCAGACCTCCATCATCTCCGCTATCGTGTCTTCGAAGAAGCGGGAGTGCATACCAGTAGCACCGACGCTCCCGATCTCCTCTTTGTCGGTGAGCAGGCATATGCTCGTGTATTCGGGTGCCTCCTGATCTATTACGGCCCTGAACGAGGGATATGCACAGACGCGGTCGTCTTGACCGTAGGCGATTATCATACTGCGGTCCAAGCCGAAATCCCTCGCGCCGCCTGCGGGGACCACCTCAATTTCGGCTGATATAAAATCATCTTCTTCAATATCGTATTTTTCCTTCAAGATAGAAAGGATAAACTTTTTAACAGGAGTCTTTTCCTTGTCATCATCGCTTTTTCGGGCTCTGCTGCCGATAAGCAAGTTCAGGGCCTCTCCGGTGATAAATTCGGAGGCCTTTTTAGCCATCTGCTTTGCTCCAAGGTGAGGAAGCAGATCGGAGATGCCAAAGACAGGGTCATCACTGTTTTCGCCTATGTTTATTTCAATGATGGAGCCGTCCTTTTTTGCAACTACACCATGTAGCGCAAGCGGGAGGGCAACCCACTGATATTTCTTGATTCCGCCGTAATAATGAGTATCTAAATAAGCGAGCCCCTTATCCTCGAACAAGGGCTTTTGCTTCAGGTCGAGGCGGGGAGAATCTATATGCGCCCCAAGTATCCTAAAACCGTCGGTCAGGGGGCGTTTTCCGATTCTAAATACCATTATTGTTTTTTTCATCATATCAGCATACACAATATCTCCGCTTTTAAGCGAAGCTCCCTTTGAGAGTTCGCAAAGAGGCTGCGCACCGATTTTTTTCAGTTCGCGAATTATTTCCGCGACACATTCGCGTTCCGTCTTGCATGTGGTAAGAAAGTTTTTATAGTCGGCACAGAACTGTTCGGCTTTATCCACGTCGAAATCATCCCGCAGCCAAAGTGTTTTATCAGACATTCTACATCTCCTTATTTATCTGTTTTTGAGCTCATGACTCTATTCATCTATTTTATACTCTCTTTTCTTTTATGTAAATGCAAAGAAGTTCTTTGGTGATTTGTTGATTTTAAAATTTACATATGTTATGTTATGGTCTAATATAATAAAGAATGTGGTTTGGCTTAAAAAAGGCTTTATAACCTACTTTATTTCTTTATAATAGCGTCAAGGAGAATCAGGATGTACAAAATTTTAAGTGAGGAAAAACTGGCGTCGAATATTTATAAGATGGTAATCGATGCGCCAAGGGTTGCAAAGCGCTGCCAGCCGGGGCAGTTCCTCATCGTAAAGCAAGATGAGGAGGGAGAGAGGATACCGCTTACAATATGTGATTATGACAGGGAAGCCGGAACGGTGACCATAGTCTTTCAGCCTATAGGCTATTCGACGACGATGATGTCAAGGATGAAGGCGGGAGATTATTTTATGGACGTGGTTGGACCGCTTGGCAGACCTTCCGAGTTTATAGATGAGGATATTGACAAGCTAAAGCAGAAAAAAATGCTTTTTGTGGCGGGAGGCGTAGGAACGGCTCCGGTCTATCCTCAGGTCAAATGGCTCCATGAACATGGCATTGAAGCCGATGCCATAATTGGGGCGAAGAGCAAGGATTTTGTTATATTCGAAGATGAGTTTAATTCCGTGTGTAATCTCTACGTTACGACCGACGACGGCTCTTATAAGAGGAAGGGCATGGTAACACAGTGCCTGTCAGATCTTATAGATGAGGGAAAGAGCTACGACGTCTGTGTTGCGATAGGCCCTATGATAATGATGAAGTTCGTCTGTCTGCTTACGAAGGAGCTCGGTATTCCGACTATAGTGAGCATGAATCCGATAATGGTCGACGGTACCGGCATGTGCGGCGCTTGTCGCTTGAATGTCGGAGATGAGGTGAAATTTGCCTGTGTAGATGGACCCGAGTTTGACGGACATCTGGTGGATTTCGATCGTGCCTTGAAGCGGCAGCAGATGTATAAGACTGAAGAGGGGCGTGAAATGTTAAAGCTGCAAGAAGGAGACAGTCATCATGGGGGCTGCGGATTATGTGGAGGTAGCAAATAATGGCTGATGTTTTAAAAAAGATTCCGGTAAGAGAGCAGGATCCGAAGGTTCGCGCCGGAAACTTTGATGAAGTGTGTTACGGATATAATGCTGAAGAGGCGATGGCGGAGGCCACAAGATGCATAAAATGCAAAAACGCCAAATGCATAACGGGCTGTCCGGTTAAAATAGACATTCCCGAATTTATCGGAAAGGTAAAGGAAGGGGATTTTAAAGAAGCTTATCATATATTGAGCAGTTCAAGTTCCCTGCCCGCAGTATGTGGACGAGTCTGTCCTCAGGAGAACCAGTGCGAGGGGAAATGCATAAGGGGAATAAAGGGAGACCCAGTTTCCATAGGAAAGATAGAGAGGTTCGTAGCGGACTGGGCGATGGAAAACAAGATAAGGCCGCTTGAGTGTACTATCAAAAACGGACACAAGGTGGCGGTAATAGGAGCGGGGCCGGCAGGAATAACCTGTGCAGGGGATCTTGCACGTATGGGCTACGACGTTACCATCTTCGAGGCTCTGCACAAAGCCGGAGGTGTGCTTATGTATGGCATACCTGAGTTCCGTCTGCCAAAGGTGAGCACTGTAGAAGCCGAGCTTGAAAATGTCATGTCAATCGGTGTAAAGATAGAAACGAATGTCATCGTCGGAAAGTCGGTGACAATAGACGAGCTGATGGAAGAGGAAGGCTTTGAAGCGGTCTTTATCGGTTCGGGTGCGGGTTTACCTATGTTCATGGGTATCCCAGGCGAAAATGCAAACGGCGTTTTTTCGGCAAATGAATATTTGACGAGAAACAATCTGATGAAGGCCTATAGGGATGATTATCACACGCCTATATCAAGGGGCAAGAAGGTTATCGTCGTAGGAGGCGGAAACGTTGCGATGGACGCCGCGCGCACGGCTCTTAGGCTCGGAGCCGAGGTGCATATCGTATACAGAAGGAGCGAGGAGGAGCTGCCTGCCCGTGTCGAGGAAGTACATCATGCTAAGGAGGAGGGTATAATCTTTAACCTCCTTACGAATATAGTCGAGATATATACCGACGAAAACGAGAGCGTCAAGGGAGCGAAGTGTATACGCATGGAACTCGGCGAGCCCGACTCGTCGGGACGCAGAAGACCGGTCGTGATAGAAGGCTCGGAATTCGACATTGAATGCGATACGGTCATAATGGCACTCGGAACCTCGCCGAACCCACTTATTTCTTCGACGACAGAGGGACTTGAGACAAATAAAAGAAAATGCATCGTCGCAGACGAGCTGGACGGACAGACCTCAAAAGAAGGCGTGTTCGCGGGCGGCGACGCCGTTACAGGCGCGGCGACGGTTATCTTGGCCATGGGCGCGGGCAAGGTTGCGGCCAAAGGCATAGATGAATATATACGATGCAAGGCTCAAAAGGTCTAAGCCCATATGAGCGAAGCTCATAAAAGTGCGCAAGACTTTGGGAGCCACCCCGATATGAGCATGTAAGTGGGATGAATATCCCACGAAATGCGAATGTCGGGGAAGGATTGTGGGAGTGCGAAGCACGGAGCAATCCGTATGCATCGTATTAATAAAAAAGCAAGGCTCAAAAGGTCTAAGCCCATATGAGCGAAGCTCATAAAAGGGCGAAAGACCTTGGGACCCGCCCCGATATGAGCATGTAAGTGGGATGAATATCCCACGAAATGCGAATGTCGGGG
>CAYXUB010000009.1:0-26954 GCA_964468385.1 uncultured Lachnospiraceae bacterium | reverse complement strand
TGTTGCACCTAATACCGAGATTATTTTTGCACAAGAATATGATGAATTATACGCGCAAACCAACGATATTGATGCCCTGTTCATGTGGCCGCGTATTGATGATGGAATCATCAAGTTTTGCCAGAACGCGCCGAGTCTAAAATGGATTCACTGCTTCATTTCCGGGGTTGATGCTTTGATCAATTCCCCGTTGAATGACTTGCCTATTACTATCACGAGTACCAAGGGGATCCATGGTCCTAATATTTCCGACCACGCATTAGCATATATTTTCTCCTTCCTGCGTCAGTTCCCCAATGCCTTGCGGGAACAGCTTGAGTGTCGTTGGGCGAGCAGAGAACTTCGTGCCGCTTGTCAGGAAAGCTGCGACCAAACCATTGGGGTTGTCGGGGTAGGCGCCATTGGGATCGAGATTGCGCGCAAATGCAAGCTGTTGGGAATGCGTGTGGTAGGTGCAAAACGCACCCGAATCGAAAGTGAGTGGCTGGATGCCTGTTATACGATGTCCGAATTGGATAAGCTGCTGGAGGAATCTGATTTTGTAATTCTTATACTCCCTCTTACCAAGGATACGGAAAATCTGATAGGTGCAGAGCAGTTTGCAAAAATGAAAAATACTGCCTATCTTATCAATTTGGCTAGGGGTGCCGTTGTGGATCATGACGCTTTAATCGCAGCCTTAGACGCCGGTGAATTGGCGGGTGCAGGCCTTGATATATTCACCAAAGAGCCGCTGGATCCGGACAGTCCCCTTTGGCTGAACCCCAAAATTTTGATCACGCATCACACTGCTCCCGGAAGTCCTCATTATATGGACCGCGCAGTAGAAGTGATTGCGGAAAATATACGCCGCTATATTGCGGACGAACCTTTGCTCTACGTTGCGGAACGCTAATAGTAGCATACATTGTTAAAATAATAATCCTCGGGCGGGTATTCTCAATCAATGGTACACCTGCCCGAATTTATTATACGATAGGAAATTTCATTTCCTATCGTATAATAACGCTCCGCTGTGGATGCGCACTCGCGCGAAGGGAAATTATTGCTTGTAATCGCGCTCGGCGCGAGTGTGCGCTGGGGCGCACACTTTTTTAAATGATAAGTTTAAAAAAGATAGAGCTACTTAGGCTTTTATGCAAGAGTATGCTTATTGAGGTATGATTTTTATTGACTACATAAAAAGAGATATGATAGTATCAAATCGAAATAAGATGTAAATGCGTTATATGACTGACGGATCAGTGGAATCGACCACATGGAGTATAACGTAAGGGTTACCGGCCGTCTGGGGAGCTTTGTTTGCCCTAGGCGGTTTATTGCTTTTATAAAGGAATGATATGGAAATGAATTTTAAGACAGATATTGAGATTGCGCAAGAAGCCGAGCCTGTAAAGATTACAAAGATAGCTTCGGAGCTGGGCATAGACGAAAAGTATGTTGAGCAGTATGGGAATTTAAAAGCTAAAATAGACCTTTCTTTCCTAAAAGATATGGAAGGTAAGCCGGATGGGAAGTTAGTGCTTGTCACGGCGATAACACCTACTCCTGCGGGAGAAGGAAAGACGACGACTTCAATCGGGCTTGCTGACGGGTTGAGGCGCATAGGTAAAAAATCAGTGCTTGCGCTCAGGGAACCATCGCTCGGACCGGTGTTCGGAATAAAGGGAGGAGCGGCCGGAGGCGGATACTCCCAAGTTATTCCGATGGAGGATATAAATCTGCATTTTACGGGAGATTTTCATGCTATAGGCGCCGCAAATAATCTACTTGCGGCCATGCTTGACAATCACATACAGCAGGGAAACGAGCTGGGTATAGATCCAAAACAGATAACATGGAAACGTTCACTCGATATGAATGACAGGCAGCTTAGGCATATCGTAGACGGACTCGGCGGGAAAGTGCACGGAGTTCCGCGCGAGGATGGATTTGATATAACGGTGGCATCTGAAGTCATGGCTGTGCTTTGTCTTTCATCGGATATAAGCGATTTAAAAAGAAGGCTCGGCAATATGCTCGTAGCTTATACTTATGGCGGAGAGCCTGTGTTTGCGAGAGACCTAAGGGCGCAGGGCGCTATGGCGGCTCTGTTAAAGGACGCGATAAAGCCCAACTTAGTTCAGAGCATAGAACATACACCTGCTTTCGTACACGGCGGGCCTTTTGCAAATATTGCTCATGGCTGCAACACTGTAACAGCTACAAAGCTTGCGTTGAAGACGGGAGAATATGCGGTTACTGAAGCGGGATTTGCCGCCGATCTCGGAGCGGAGAAGTTTTTAGATATAAAATGTCGCATGGCAGGCCTTACCCCGTCCGCGGTTGTCATAGTGGCTACGGTTCGTGCTCTTAAATATCATGGCGGCGTGCCGAAGACGGAGCTTGATAAGGAAAATATAGAGGCTCTGAAAGCGGGAATGCCTAATCTTCTGCGTCATATAGACAATATTAAAAATGTCTATGGACTTCCCTGTGTAGTTGCCGTAAACGCGTTTTCGAGCGACACGGAAAAAGAGCTTGATACGGTGATTTCGATGTGCAAGGAAGTAGGCGTAAATGTTGTATTAAGCGAGGTATGGGCCAAGGGAGGCGAGGGAGGCCGAGAGCTTGCGAAAGAGGTTGTTAGGCTTTGCGAGACGCCTTCGAATTTCAGTCAGGCCTATAGTCTTGATATGAAAATAGGAGATAAGATAGAAGCTGTTTGTAAAAGGATATACCGTGCGAACGGGGTTTCTTTTAGCGCAGGGGCGAAAAAACAGATGGAGCGTTTCGAAAAACTCGGTTTCGGAAAGCTTCCGATCTGCATTGCAAAGACGCAGTACTCATTTTCGGATGATCCTTCGCTTATTTGTGCGCCCGAGGGCTTCACTGTTACGGTCAGGGAGCTTAGACTTTCGGCAGGAGCTGAGTTTATAGTGGCACTTACCGGCGATATAATGACTATGCCCGGGCTTCCAAAGCGTCCCGCGGCTGAAAGAATAGACGTGGATGAAAACGGAAAGATAACAGGACTGTTCTAAAGGAGAAAAAATGGCGCTTATATTAAAAGGTGCGCCGGTCACGGCTGCGATAAGCAAAAGAACTATCGAAAACGTAAGTTTGTTGACAGAAAGGGGAATAAATCCGACACTTGCTATTTTAAGGGTTGGCGAAAGGCCAGACGATCTAAGCTATGAGAATAGTGCGTCGAAAAAATGTTCTCAGCTGGGGATCGAGGTGAAAAAGGTGACGCTTCCGTCAGATGTCACCGAGGAAAGATTTTTTTCAACTCTTGATTCTTTAAATTTTGATCCTTCCGTACATGGGATACTTATGTTCAGACCTTTGCCGAAGCATATAGACGGAGAAAAAGCAAGAGGGCTTTTAAAGCCTGAGAAAGACGTAGACGGCTGCACGGACGGCTCCTTAGCCGGAGTGTTTACGGGTTCCGGAGAGGGTTTTGCTCCCTGCACGGCTAAGGCAGTTATGGAAATACTCAAGTTTTACGGCTACGACTGCACGGGCAAAAGAGCGGCGATTCTCGGGAGATCGCTTGTGATCGGACGTCCCGTCGCAATGATGCTTATGCATGAAAATGCCACACCCACGATTTGCCATACGAGGACAAAGGATCTGCCTGATATTTCGCGCGAGGCCGACATTGTCATCGCCTGTACGGGCAAGATGGAGTCACTCGGAAGGGAATGTTTTAGAGAGGGACAGCTTGTCATCGACGTAGGCGTAAGCTGGAACATGGAAAAGGGAAAGCTTTGTGGAGACGTGCGCTTCGACGAAGTTCAGGATATAGTAGAAGCGATAACGCCTGTTCCGGGAGGCGTCGGTGGGGTAACTACGGCCGTGCTTGTATCTAATGTGGTTGAGGCTGCGCTTAGGGCGAGGGTATAGTGTTTCTTATCCCTTAATTAACACTATGCAAGAAATACTCGTCAAGGAAGGTAGAACGATTGTTGGCTTCCGATATTGCTTAAGGGCTTAAGGACGCTTACTCAGGTAGAATACAGATGATGAACATACATGAAACACTTCAATATATAAATTCGTTTACATGGAGCAAAACACGGCTTGGGCTTGGAAGGACTAGGGAGTTGCTTTCTCGCCTCGATAATCCGCAGAAAAAGCTCAGTTTCGTTCATGTCGCGGGGAGCAACGGAAAAGGCAGCACCTGTGCGATGATAGAGTCCGTCTTAAGGTGCTCAGGTTATATTACAGGCTTGTATCTCTCCCCTTACATTGAGGATTTCAAAGAAAGTTTTCAGTGTGCAGGGGAGTATATCACGGACGAGGAGCTCTCGGAGATAACCGAGCAGGTAAAGTTCGTGGCAGATGCAATGGAGGATCACCCCAGTCAGTTTGAATTAAAAACGGCGATAGGGCTGCTTTTTTTTGCAAAACGTCGCTGCGATATAATTGTGCTTGAAACCGGAATGGGCGGTGAATTTGACAGTACCAACGTCATAGATGCGCCTGAGGTAGCCGTGCTTACAAACATCGGCTACGATCATACCGAATATCTCGGTAACACCTTGACAGAGATCGCGAGCACAAAGGCCGGGATTATAAAGCAGGGCTGCGATGTCGTCTCCTATGACAACGTACCGGAGGTCATGGCCGTCATAGAAAAAACTGCTGCCGAAAAAGGCTGCACGCTTTACAGAACTTCCGGCAATGACGCTGTTTCGCTTAAGCATTCTCTTGATGGACAGAGCTTTTTATGGCGAGACATGAGTCTGAGTATGACTCTTTTAGGGGAACATCAGATAAAAAATGCCTTTGTCGCACTGAAAACATTGGAAGCACTTGCTAAAAGGGGGTATAATATACCTGATAGGGCCATAGAAGAAGGCTTTAAAAATGTAAGATGTAAGGCTCGCTTTGAGGTCTTAAACAAAGAACCTCTGTTTATATTAGATGGAGGACACAACGGCCAGTGCGCCGAGCAGCTTGCGGCGAATTTAGAGTTGTATATACCAAATACGAAGGTCGTTTTTATATTGGGCGTATTGGGAGATAAAGACTACAAATATATGACACGTATACTCTCGCCTTTTGCTCGCTCCTACATATGCGTTACACCTGATAATCCGAGAGCTTTAAAGGGTGAGGAGCTTGAAAAGCATCTGAAAGGGCAGGGGTTTGAGGCGGAGTATGTGTCTGATATACGCGGAGCCATAGAACGTGCGTTTGAGAAAAGAGGACCCATCGTTGCATTCGGCTCGCTCTATATGGCCGGCGAGATCAGAAGACAGTGGAAGGAGATAAAAAAGGAAGAAACATGTACGATATAGAACTCTCATGTATTGATTTTACCGAGAAGCTTTCCTCGAAATCACCGACGCCGGGCGGAGGCGGAGCCGCAGCTCTCGCGGGAGCGATTGGAGCGGCCCTGAGTTCTATGGTCGGTAATCTGACGATAGGTAAAAAGAAATACGCCGCTGTCGAGAAGGAGATAAGCGCACTCACCGAAAAGGTAAATGAATATCGAAAGGAACTTTTGGGGCTTGTAGGCAGGGACGCGGAAGTGTTTGAGCCGCTTTCAAAGGCGTACTCGCTTCCGAAAGAGACAGAGGAAGAGAAGGCCAAGAAGGACGAGATAATGGAAAAGTGTCTGAACGAGGCATGCAGCGTTCCGGTACACATAATGGAGACCTGCTGTAAGGTGATAGAGCTTGTCGGCGTCTTTGCGGAGAAAGGCTCTGTGCTCGCGGTAAGCGACGCGGCCTGCTCGGCATCTCTTATGAAAAGCGCACTGGAGTGCGCAAGCCTTAATGTCAGCATAAATACGAAAAGCATGAAGAACCGCGAAAACGCAGAGAAGATAAATTCATATGCGAGGGAGATGCTTGACAAGTACGTTCCGATGGCGGAGGCCGTATTTGAAAAAGTGAGCGCTTCCCTTTCATAAAAGATTTCAAAGGCGTGAAAGACGCTTAGTTTTTCGCACAGGAGGAATAGCTTGCCCGATCTTGACAGAGAACATATTAGGAATTTTTGCATAATAGCCCATATCGACCACGGTAAATCTACGCTTGCGGACAGGATAATAGAGATGACTGGCTTGCTTACGCAAAGGGAGATGCAGGACCAGATTCTCGACAACATGGATCTCGAGCGGGAAAGAGGCATAACGATAAAGGCTCAGGCGGTAAGGACCGTATACAAGGCCAAAAACGGCGAAGAATACATATTGAATATGATAGATACGCCTGGTCATGTCGATTTCAACTATGAGGTGTCGAGGAGCCTTGCGGCCTGTGACGGCGCTGTTTTAGTCGTGGACGCCGCTCAGGGAATAGAGGCGCAGACCCTTGCCAACCTCTATCTTGCGCTTGATCATGACCTCGAGGTCTTCCCCGTTATAAATAAGATAGATCTGCCCTCCGCGGATCCTGAGCGCGTCATAAACGAGATAGAGGACGTGATAGGGATAGAGGCGCAGGACGCGCCGCAGATCTCGGCGAAAAAGGGCATAAATATCGAAGCGGTGCTTGAAGCGATAATAGAAAAAATACCCTGTCCTAAGGGAGACGAAGGCGAGCCTTTGGAGGCTTTGATTTTTGATTCGCTCTATGATTCATATAGGGGAGTCATAGTTTCCTGCCGTATAATGAACGGAACTGTAAAGAAGGGAACGCGCATAAGGATGATGGCCACGGGGGCGGTGGAAGAAGTCGTCGAAGTAGGATATTTCGGAGCGGGACAAATGATCCCCTGTGATTCCTTAAGCGCCGGTATGGTAGGCTATATAACGGCGAGCATAAAAAATGTTTCGATGACGAGGGTCGGAGATACCATTACCGATGATGAGAGACCCTGCAAGGCTCCGTTGCCCGGATATAAAAAGGTCAATCCCATGGTGTACTGCGGTATGTATCCTGCTGACGGCGCGCATTATCAGGATCTGCGCGACGCTCTCGAAAAGCTTCAGCTCAACGACGCTTCGCTTTTTTATGAGCCTGAAACTTCGGTCGCGCTCGGCTTCGGTTTTAGGTGCGGTTTTCTTGGGCTTTTGCATTTGGAGATAATACAGGAAAGGCTCGAAAGAGAATACGATCTGGATCTTGTGACGACGGCGCCGAGCGTTATTTACAAGGTGCATAAAAGCGATGGCACTGTCATAGACCTTACCAACCCGACAAACCTGCCGGATCCGGCCGAGATCGAATATATGGAGGAGCCGGTTGTGAAGGCGGAGATTATGGTCACGACCGAGTTTGTCGGTTCGATAATGCAGCTTTGCGAGGAGAGAAGAGGGCAATATCAGGGAATGGAATACATAGAGCAGGCGAGGGTCATTCTCAGATATATTCTTCCCCTGAACGAGATAATATACGACTTTTTTGACGCGCTAAAATCCCGCTCGCGCGGTTACGCCTCATTTGATTACGAGTTTGAGGGCTACCAAAGGAGCCCGCTCGTCAAGCTTGACATACTCGTGAACAAAGAAGAGGTAGACGCGCTTTCGTTTATCGTATACGAGGGCTCGGCTTACGAGCGGGGCAGGAAGATGTGCGAAAAGCTAAAAGAGGAGATACCGAGGCAGCTGTTCGAAATACCGATACAGGCGGCGATAGGTTCGAGAATAATCGCGCGGGAGACGGTTCGCGCCCTTAGGAAAGACGTGCTCGCGAAATGCTATGGTGGCGACATAACGAGAAAGAAGAAGTTGCTTGAAAAGCAAAAAGAGGGCAAGAAGCGTATGCGTCAGATAGGAAGCGTGGAAATACCGCAAAAGGCCTTTCTTAGCGTATTGAAGCTGGATGATTCATAAAGACGATATAGAATTATACATACATATACCTTTTTGTGAGAAAAAATGCGCTTATTGTGATTTTCTGTCCTTCCCAGTTCCGGCTGAGGGCAGAGAAATATATATTGAGGCGCTTTTACAGGAGCTTGCATTGCGCAGTGCGCAGGCAGAAGGCAAAGGCGTACGTTCGGTTTTTATCGGAGGCGGCACGCCTTCCGTGCTTTGCGTAGAACAGATAAAAAGTCTGATGGACTGCGTGCACCGACATTTCGAGCTGAATAAAGAAGCAGAGATAAGCATAGAGGTGAATCCGGGCTCTCTCACAAAGGAAAAGCTGGAGGCTTATTTAGAGGCGGGGATAAACCGCATAAGCATAGGCTGTCAGAGTACAGATGAGCAAAACCTTAAAATTTTGGACAGGCCGTACGGCTTTGGAGATTTTTTAAAGGCTTATGAGGACACCCGTGTCTGCGGCTTTTCAAACATAAATGTAGATATGATATACGGGCTTCCTTCCCAGAGTGTTGAAAGCTGGGAAAAGGAACTTGAGTTCGTGGCGGAACTCGATATTACTCATGTTTCCGTCTATAGTCTTATCTTAGAAGAGGGCACGAGACTGTACGAGCAGCGCGGAGAATATACTTTTCCTAGCGATGATGAATCAGCTGAGATGTTCAAGGTGGCCGGCGAAGTTTTGCAAAAGAAGGGCTTTCACAGATATGAGATCTCAAACTATGCGAAGGCCGGTTTTGAGTGCATACACAATCTTGGATATTGGCAGGGAGTCCCCTATATAGGAGCAGGTTTGGGAGCGGCTTCGTTCGATATAGAAACACGGCGCGCAAATACGCGCTCGTTTGAAAAATATCTCGAAGGCGAATACAGCGCGGGTATAGAGCGCCTTTCGGATAAGGATAGATATTCGGAATACATTATACTCGGGCTCAGACTAACGGAGGGGATTTCTATAAGCGGCTTTTACGATAAGTTTAGCAGGGATATATTTGAGATATTCGGGGAAAAACTGAATTCTCATATAAAAAACGGGACACTTATAAAAACCACGGACAGGATAAGGATTCCCGAAAAATATCTTTTTGTTTCAAATCCGATACTTGTGGATTTTTTATAGGAGGCATTATGTCGCAGAAAAAGCCTTTCATTCGTATAAGAGGCGCGGCTGAAAATAACCTTAAAAATTTAGACATAGATATACCCAGAAACGAGATGGTAGTTTTGACAGGGCTTTCGGGTTCCGGCAAAAGCTCTCTTGCATTTGACACGATATATGCGGAAGGGCAGAGGCGCTATATGGAAAGCCTTTCCTCATACGCGAGACAGTTCTTGGGGCAGATGGAAAAGCCAAAGGTGGAGAGCATAGAAGGGCTTCCCCCGGCTATATCCATCGATCAGAAAGGGACGAACAGAAATCCGCGCTCAACGGTAGGCACGGTCACAGAGATATACGATTATCTTAGGCTGCTCTATGCGAGGATAGGTGAGCCACATTGCCCGAAATGCGGGAGACTGATAAAAAAACAGACTGTAGACCAGATCGTAGATCAGATAATGAGCTTGCCGGAGGGGACGAGACTGCAGCTTTTAGCGCCCGTTGTACGGGGAAAAAAGGGGCGGCATGAAAAGGTGCTCGAGCAGGCGAAAAAAAGAGGTTATATCAGAGCCGTCATAGACGGAAACAGCTATGAACTCAGTGAGGACATAACGCTCGATAAAAATATCAAGCACAATATCGAAATAATAGTAGACAGGCTTAAGGTAAGAGAGGGCATAGAAAAAAGGCTTTCTGATTCGGTCGAGACTGTAATGGAGCTTACAGACGGGCTGCTCCTCGTAGACACGATGGACGGAAACATCTTAAGATACAGCCAGAACTTTTCATGCCCGGACTGTGAGATTAGCATAGAGGAGATAGAGCCGAGGAGTTTTTCCTTCAACAACCCCTTTGGTGCCTGCCCGGTCTGTCTCGGGCTCGGATATAAGATGGAGTTTTCGGAAGATCTTATGATTCCGGATAAGTCGCTTTCGATCGACGAGGGGGCGATAGTGGTAAATGGCTGGCAGTCCTGCAATGACAAGAGCAGCTTTACATACGCTTTGCTCGAAGCGCTCTGTAAGAGATACGGTTTTTCCACCGCCACGCCCTTTAAGGATTATCCGAAGCATATACACGACATCTTAATATACGGGACAGGCGGAGAAACGGTAAAGGTGTATTATACGAGTCAGAGGGGGAGAGGGGAATACGATGTTGCTTTCGAAGGGCTTATAAAGAACGTCGAGCGCCGTTACAGGGAGACGGGCTCCGAGTGGACGAGACAGGAGTATGAGAGCTTTATGCAGATAACGCCTTGTCCGAGCTGTGAGGGCCAAAGGCTTAAAAGCGGGGCCTTGGCGGTCACGGTAGGCGGGCTGAACATATATGAGCTCACCACTATGTCCGTTACCAAGATAATAGATTTTTTCGACTCCATAGAATTGAGCGAGCAGCAAAGGCTTATAGGGGCTCAGATAATAAAAGAGATAAAGGCGAGGCTAGGTTTTTTAAACGAAGTGGGCCTTGACTATCTTACTCTTGCGCGCTCTACGGGCTCTCTTTCGGGCGGCGAGGCGCAGCGCATAAGACTTGCGACTCAGATAGGCTCAGGACTTGTCGGAGTAGCATATATACTCGACGAGCCGAGCATAGGCCTGCATCAAAGGGATAATGTAAAGTTGTTAAATGCACTAAAGCAGCTTCGAGATCTTGGAAATTCACTGATCATAGTGGAGCATGACGAGGATACGATGCGTCAGTGCGACTGTATAGTGGACATAGGCCCGGGAGCGGGAGAGCATGGTGGAAAACTCGTTGCCATGGGAAGCGTGGAGGACCTTATAGCCTGTCCCGAATCGGTAACGGGAAAATATTTAAGCGGGGAACTCAGCATACCTGTTCCTTCCGAGAGAAAATCGCCTTCGGCTTGGCTTAAGGTCAAAGGAGCCAGGGAAAATAATCTCAAAAATATAGATGTATCCTTTCCTTTAGGCGTATTTACCTGTGTCACAGGCGTTTCGGGCTCGGGAAAGAGCTCGCTCGTAAACGAGATACTTCAAAAGGCGCTTTCGAGGGAGCTGAATAGGGCAAGGACGCTATCCGGCGATTACGATTCCATAAGCGGACAGGAAGCCCTCGATAAGATAATAAACATCGACCAGTCTCCTATAGGCAGGAGCCCGCGTTCGAATCCGGCGACCTATACCGGCGTTTTCGATATTATAAGGGATCTGTTCGCGGCTACGGCGGATGCGAGGACAAGAGGATATAAAAAAGGTCGTTTCAGCTTCAATGTAAAAGGAGGAAGATGCGAAGCCTGCAAAGGCGACGGGATTTTAAAGATAGAGATGCATTTCCTTCCCGACGTCTATGTGCCCTGCGAGGTCTGCAAGGGGAAAAGATACAATAGGGAAACACTCGATGTCAGATATAAGGGCAAGAACATATTTGAGGTTCTCGATATGACCGTCGAAGAGGCGCTTGTGTTTTTCGATGCGGTTCCGGGTGTAAAGCGTAAGATACAGACGCTCTACGACGTCGGTCTTTCTTATATAAAGCTTGGACAGCCTTCGACGACGCTTTCGGGAGGAGAAGCACAAAGGGTCAAGCTGGCCACAGAGCTTTCCAAAAAAAGCACAGGAAAAACCTTGTATGTATTGGATGAGCCGACTACGGGGCTGCATTTCGCGGATGTCCATAAATTAGTAGATATATTAAAGAGGCTCTCTGAAGGCGGCAATACCGTCATAGTGATAGAGCACAATCTGGACGTTATCAAAACGGCCGACTATATCATTGATATGGGGCCCGAGGGCGGAGATGCCGGAGGCAGGGTAATCGCTTGCGGCACGCCGGAGGAAGTGGCTGAAAACAAAGACTCATACACGGGATATTTTATTAAAAAAATGTTGTACAGAACTAAGGGCTGAAAGGGGTTTATATGTCATATGCTACAGATATAGGTATCGATCTCGGCACGTCGAACGTAGTTGTATTCATAAGAGGAAAAGGCATAGTGTTAAAAGAGCCGGCGGTCTTAGCCTATGATATCGATGCTGACAAGATAAAAGCCTTCGGCGAGGAAGCGCGTCAGATGATAGGGAGTACCGCAGGGAACATTGCCGGTATAAGGCCGCTCAAAGACGGCGTTATCTCCGATTACGTCATGACCGAGGAACTTCTGAAATATTTTATTCAAAAGGCTATGGGTGGCAGGAGCTTGTTAAAGCCCAGAATAGTCATAAGCGTGCCTACGAGAATAACCGATGTTGAAAAACGGGCCCTTGAGGAGGCTTCCTATCTTGCCGGGGCAAGAGAGGTTATGCTCGTTGAAAAGCCGCTTGCCTCAGCGATAGGAGCGGGTATAAATATCGAGCTTCCGAGCGGCACACTGATCGTGGACATAGGCGGCGGGGTTACCGATATCGCGATAGTTTCTTTGGGCGGAATCGCGCTTTCTTCTTTCGTCCAAATAGCCGGAAATCATTTTACAGAGAGCATTATAAGGCATCTGCGGAAAAACCACCTGTTGTTCATAGGAGAACAGACTGCGGAAGCGATAAAAATACACATCGGCTCTGCGATAAAAAGAGAAAAGAACAGGTCTATGGAAGTAAAGGGAAGAAATGTTTTTACAGGACTTCCGAACAAAGTGATCATAACGACGAACGAGTTGGCCGAGCCTTTAAGCGAAACGGCGAATGCTATTGCCGACGCGGTTTGCGCGCTTCTTGAGCAGACTACCCCGGAGCTTGCGAACGATGTATCGAGAAGGGGGATAATACTTGCCGGGGGCGGGGCACTGCTGCGTGGGATCGATGTGATAATCGAAAAAAAGACGGGTATACAGACGCTCATCACCGAACATGCCGATTGCACGGCGGCGCTCGGCACGGGAAGATATCTGGAATTTTTGAGCAAGTATGAGAGATAGATTAGAAGGATATGTCGAGCATATAATATTTAGAAATACCGAAAATGGATACACGGTTTTCGAGCTTAGTGCAAAAGGCGACAGCATTTGCTGTGTCGGAGCGCTTCCCAGTATAGACGTGGGTGAATATCTTAAGCTGGACGGGACTTATACTTTCCATAACGTATATGGGGAGCAGTTTAAAATAAGCTCATTCAGCGCAAGGATACCCGAGGAGCAAAAGGCGCTGGAACGCTATCTTGCAAGCGGCGCGATAAAAGGCATAGGAGCGGCGCTTGCCGAACGCATTATCAGCAGCTTTGGAGATGATACCCTGCGTATAATGGAAGAGGAGCCCGAAAGGCTCGCCGAAGTCAAAGGAATAAGCAAGAAAAAGGCCATGGAAATAGCCGTACAGATGGAGGAAAAATCCCAGTTAAGAAACGACATGATATTTCTGTCGCAGTTTGATATCTCTTTTAACCTCTGTCTTAAGATACATCAAAAATACCACGGCGAGATATACGACATACTTCAATACAATCCTTATAAGATTGCCGAAGATATATCGGGAGTGGGCTTTAAGACCGCCGATATGATCGCGTCACGTGTAGGGATAAGAAAGAATTCCCCCTATCGGCTTAAAAGCGGATATCTGTATGTCTTGAACCTCGCTTTGAACGAGGGCCATACCTATCTTCCAAAAGATTTATTGGATAGAAAGACCGCTGCCATGCTCGAGGTCGAAGAAGAGGAACTTAAGGACTGTTTTTTAGAGCTGGCGATCGAAAAAAGGCTCGTCTCTAAGCAGGCGATCGCAGAGGACGGGACGCCTTGCGTATTTGTTTATCTTTACAGGACATATTATCTCGAACTGACGATTGCCGCGAAGCTTGTTCGGATGAATGTAATAAGCGAGCAAGATGAGCTGCTCGTTGACAAGATACTTGAAACAATAGAAAAAAACAGTGAGATCCGCCTTGAGGAGCTGCAAAAGGAGGCTGTAAAGACCGCCGCAAAACATGGAATAACGATACTTACCGGAGGCCCGGGGACCGGAAAAACTACGACGATCAATGCGATGATCCGCTTTTTTGAGGCACTCGGGAAGGAGATACTTCTTGCCGCGCCGACGGGAAGAGCGGCTAAAAGAATGCAGGAAGCTACGGGATATGCCGCATCTACGATACATAGGCTGCTCGAACCGTACGGAGATCCCGAGGAGGCTTCGGAGAAGGTACGCTTCGGCAGGAATGCCGACAATCCCTTAGAGGCCGATGTTATAATAATAGACGAGGCCTCCATGGTCGATATTTTCCTTATGAGTTCCCTTTTGGACGCTGTGACCGAGGGTACTAGGTTCGTATTCGTAGGGGATATAAATCAGCTCCCGAGTGTCGGACCCGGCGCCGTATTGCAAGATATGATAAATTCCGGGCGTTTCAGCGTCATAAAGCTTGATAAGATATTCAGACAGGCGGCCTTAAGCGATATAGTAGTTAACGCCCATAAGATAAACAGAGGCGAACATCTTGAGATGAAGAACAATGACGGTGATTTTATCTTTTTTGAAAGAGATAACGCGCTGGTACTTCAAAAGGTAGTGGTTTCACTCGTCAAAGATAAGCTGCCTTCTTATCTGAAGATAAAGAGCAGGGACATTCAGGTATTGACACCGATGCGGAAAGGAGCTTTGGGAGTTGAGAATTTAAACGCGCTTCTGCAGAAGTATTTAAATCCTCCTTCTCCCGACAAGCCTGAACATGAGTACGGCTCCGTCATATTCAGGACGGGAGACAAAGTCATGCAGATAAAGAATAACTATCAGCTGGAGTGGGAGATACGAGGAAGATACGGAATCCCTATTGACAGTGGGACGGGGGTTTTTAACGGAGATGTTGGAACTATCGTAGAGATAAGTGATTTTGATGAGACATTAAGCGTAGAGTATGACGATATGCGCATAGTGGAATATGCATATAAGCAGTTGGACGAACTGGAGCTCGCATACGCTATGACGGTCCATAAGGCACAGGGCAGTGAATATGCTGCCATTGTTATGCCCATACTTACAGGTCCGGGTCCGCTGCTTACACGCAACTTGCTCTACACGGCAGTCACAAGGGCAAAGAACTGCGCCGCGCTCGCGGGAAGCTCAGAGACTATAAACGCCATGATAGACAATGAAATGCAGACGGTGAGATACACAAGCCTTAAGGAGCGCATAGTCGAAATGCCGTAATCCTAAAACTATCGGGGAGAACGGAGTTTTTTTGGATACAAGTATAATAAAGCGTATATTGAACATAGTCTATCCGGCGCGCTGCCCGTTTTGCGATATAGCGTTAAGAAAGACGGAGCTATATTTGTGTGAAAAATGTGCGGGTAGCTTTGAATTTTCAAAAGCTCACAGGTGTATTTACTGCTGCAAGGTTCTTTTTGACAGTTATACCGACATATGCGAGGACTGTCTGTCCGAAAATCATTCCTATGATGAGGCCTTTTCTCCCTTTTTATACGGGGGAGAGGTAAAAGAGGCTATTGTAAGGTTCAAATACCGGGGAAGGCCCGAATATGCAGCCTTTTTTGCCCGATGTATATTTGAGTATGGAAAGGAACGTATAGGGCGTTGGGAGCCGGACGCGCTGATTCCGGTTCCTATACATTCGAGCAGGCTTGCAAAGAGAGGTTATAATCAAGCGGAATTACTGGCAAGAGAACTATCAAAACTTACTGAAATAAGAGTAGAGACGGCGCTTATAAAACGCACAAAAAAGACCCTCGCACAAAAAGAGCTCAGTCCTTTGGAGAGAAGGGAAAATCTAAGATCTGCCTTTGAATATAGAGGAGAGGGGAAAGTACCAAAAAAACTCGTGATCGTAGACGATATAGTTACTACCGGAAGTACGGCCGATGCCGTAAGCAGCCTTTTAAAAAGACAGGGAGCCGAGAGAGTATATCTCGTGTCCATAGCGTGAGTGAATCTTGCGGGATGACTACTGCTGTGGTATCATCAATAGGATTTAAGATTTTTTGGGCCTGTGCCTATGCAGCTATAAAAAGAATTTGGAGGCGGAAGTGTATCTCTATTCTGTTGTTGTTCCCGTATACAATTCTGAGCAAACTCTGCGGGAGCTGTATGAAAGGATAAAAAACACGTTTCAAGACACGGTAAAAGAGGAATTTGAGCTCATACTTGTGGACGACGGTTCAAGGGATTCTTCATATGAGGTTATGAAGGAGCTCCGTGACGCCGACAAACGAGTTAAAATAGTACAGATGAGCAGGAATTTCGGTCAGCACCCGGCGTTGCTGTGTGGGTTTTCTTTCGCAAAGGGCGATTTTATCATCACGATGGACGATGACCTTCAGCATCCTCCGGAAGAAATACCCAAGCTCATAAATGTGATGAATGAGCGCTGCGACGTGGACGTTATCATAGCGAAGTACGAGGGCAGGAAGCACGGATTTATACGTCGCCTCGGCACGAGACTTTCCGTATATGCAACCTCAAAAATGCTTCCAAAGGATAAGGATCTTGAGATAACGAGTTTTAGGCTTGTCAGGCGTTTTATCATTGATGCTATCCTTGAGATGAATGTGCGCAAGCCGCAGATAGGCAACCTCCTTGTCAGTACATCAAACAGGATAATCAATGTAACAGTCCGGCATGACGCACGTAAATACGGAAAGAGCGGATACAGCTTTAAAAAGCTAGTAGATGAGTTGTTACATGATATTATTTCAAATTCCGCTTTTCCGCTCATAGTCATAAGGGACCTCGGTATCATATGTTTCTTTATAAGCGTTATTCTCGGGCTTTATTATCTTATAAAATACTTTACGCTCGGAACACCGGTCGAGGGCTTTACGACCCTTGTCCTGCTTTTAACGGCCTATTCCGGAATTGTCCTCTTAGGCATAGGCGTGATAGGGCAGTATCTCATGAACATAATGGACGAAGCGCGAAAAATGCCGAACTACACTATTCGCGATAAGGATACGGACTGAGATGGAAACAAAGGAAATCGGCGGCTATCTTGAACTCGAAAGGTTCAAGGGTCAAGACATATACGAAGAATATTATCATCTGAATCTCGGGCGAACTGCACTTGTATATCTTATGGAGGCTTTGAACTGCAAGAAGATACTTCTGCCGCATTTTTTATGTGATTCGGTGGTTTCGGAATTTAAAAAGACCGGATTTTCTATCCGGTCTTATCATGTTTCAAGTGATCTTAAGCCTTTAGATAACACCTGCCCAAGGGACGACGAATATATGCTGCTCGTCAATTATTACGGACAGCTCACAGACGAAGAAATATTAAAATACAAGGGTAAATTCGAACGCGTTATAGTGGACAACACACATGCTTATTTCCAAAGACCCCTGCCGGGTGTACCGACCGTCTACTCATGTCGGAAATTCTTTGGCCTTCCTGACGGAGCTATATTGGCCTATGAAGGTGAGCTGCCAAAAATGGAGCTTGACCATTCGTCCGGGCGTTTTGCTCATCTGCTCGGAAGGATTGAAGACGGGGCTTCGGCGCATTATAGGGAAATGCTTGATACGGCAGAAAGCTTTTACGATTCTTACCCTATGGAGATGTCTGCTCTTACGCGTGATCTTTTAAAGGGAATAGACTATGGATACGTTGCCACGGCAAGGACGAAAAATTACAGGCGGCTTGAAGCGCTTTTGGGGGAGCTTAACGGACGTTCCTTTTCCGAACCGTGCGCGCCTTTTTGCTACCCCTTTTATGTAAAAAACGGGACGGAGATACGAAAAAGGCTTGCGGAGCATAAAATATATGTCCCGACCTATTGGAAGAACGTCTTTGAGGAGATGGATGAGGATAGCGCGGAATACGACCTTGCGGCGAATATACTTCCTTTGCCCTGCGATCAAAGATACGGTAGCTCAGATATGGAGACGGTAGCGGAAAGGGTAAGAGAAGTCCTAAAACACAAATAATATTGTATGGAGAGCATATGAACAAGAGGATAATGATACTCGGTTCGCTTTTTGAATTTAAAGAGCTGGCAAGAATGGCGCGTGAACGCGGGATCTATACGGTAGTATGTGACGGCAACCCTAAAGGCCCTGCGAAGGCCTATGCGGATGCCGTATACGATATTGACGTAACGGATATAGACGGTATAGCAGAAATATGTAAAAAAGAGAGAGTGGACAGTATACTCACGGCTTTTTCGGATCTGCTTTTAGAATGTATGGTAAAGATATGCGATAAGGCGAAGCTGCCCTGCTATCTGAGCGTGGACAAGCTGAAATACTACCGTGACAAACGCGCTATGAAGCAGATGTTCGCGGAGCTTGGTATAAGTTCTCCAAGGCATATCACTTTTAAAAAAAATTTCGACATCTCTCTTTTGAAGGACTTTAAAACTCCCCTTATCGCAAAGCCGGTGGACAGGTACGGTTCGCGGGGTATTGCCGTATATGAAAGCTCCGCGGATATCGCCGCGGATTTCGAGCGTATATGCGGTACTTCCGAGATAAAGGAGATAATAGTTGAGGAGTATAACGACGGCTATGAGTTTAACGCCATGGCATGGCTGTGTAAAGGGAAGCTGACGCTGCTCGGCATAGCTGACCGGGAAAAGACCAAGATAGATGCGGAGACGCTTCCGATAAGCACGCGCAACATATATCCGAGCCGTTTTTTCAACGAGATCAGAGAGGGTGTGGAGGATATTCTTTCTAGAGTAGCCGCATATACGGGACAGACAGACGGAGAGCTGTCTATGCAGTTTTTCTGGACTCCGCAGGAGGGCATAGCTGTCGGAGAGGTTGCAGCCCGTTTTTTAGGCTACGAGCATGAACTCATAGAATATGCAGGTGGCATATCCCTTGAGAAGCTTATGCTCGATTCAATCTATGACAGGCTTTCAATGGAAAAGACTCTTGCCTCCTACGATCCGGCTATGGAAAAAAGCGCTGCTGTCATTTATTTTCAGGCAAAGCCGGGTATAGTAGGGGATATGAGCGCTTTTGAAAGGATAAAGGGTATCTCCGGCGTCCGACTTGTAGAGACTTTTTATTCTAAAGGGGAAAGAAGTGCTCTTTATGCAAGGCCATATGCGGCGCGTGTTTGCATATGTGCGGATACGAGGGAAAATACCGATGAGCTTTCGGAAAAATTGTTAAAGAAAGCTTCCGTTTTGGATACGGAGGGCAGAGAGCTTCTTTACCCGAACAATATCGGAAGATATGTTATATAAAATATCTATGGCGTTTGCTCAACTTGCATGTTTTATTGTGCATATGATATGATAAGGCCGATGGCTGACGTTATCGATATGGTTTTTTAGTCCCCATATTTTCTGCAATGGGAGATTCATTATGAATGAAGAATGTATTAAAAGGATGATCCATCTCACCATGTTTGAGGAGATAGATGGCTACGAGGACATAAAGATAAGCAAATATTTTCAAAATGATTATATAGGACTTGCATTGCTTAAAAATTTTATCTTTATTACGATAGCCTATATCGCCATCATTTTTTTGCTTGTGATATACAATTTTGAATATCTTGCAATTTCGTTTGCTGATATGAACTTCACCTCTATTATCATAGGTGTGATCATCTTTTATGTCATTATACTCGCGATTTATTCCGCCGTTGTATATCTGATTTCAAAGCTAAGGTATGAAAGGGCGGCAGTTCGTATAAGAAAATATTATCGTAAGCTGCGAGAGCTGAGAAAGATGACGGCTCCGCTAGAAAAAGTCATTCAAGAAGGCGCTCCGAATCATGAATAGTTTATTAAAATTACGCGAAAATTTAAAAAACATATATAAGTCTGCGGACGTATATATTCTGCCGGCGTTTAAATTCCTTTTAGCCTTTGCGGTTTTTTATCTTATAAATAAAAATATCGGCTATTTGGAAGTAATGAACTCAATGTTTATAGTCGTGATATTGTCCCTTGTCTGCGCCATACTTCCCGTGAACGGAACAGTCATTTTCGCTATGGCGCTTGTCGTAGTACACAGTTTTGGTCTAGGGGCGGCGATTGGGATTTTAGCCCTTTGTATTTACCTTGTACTGTTTCTCCTTTTTTTTAGATTCGTTATGAGCGACGGCATGGTAATGGTTCTTACGCCTATTGCCTTCATGCTGAACGTACCCTCCGTCATACCTATCACGCTTGGGATGTTTGGAAGGGCTTCCTCGGCGATAGCTTCAGCTTGTTCGGTCATGTCATTTTTCTTCATGCGCCAGCTTCCTTATGCCGCGGAACTTATAGATGCCGGTGAACTTTCGAGTCTAGAAATAATAAAAGAGATGATGGATAGTATGCTGGGTGATAACGAGATGATACTGCTTGTCGTCGTTTTCGTTGCCGTCACGCTTTCCGTTAGTCTCGTAAAGAGGCAGATTACGACCTATACATGGCTTGTTTCTGCGCTTGTCGGTACAGGACTTTATATAGTGCTTGTGCTTTTCGGCGAATCTTTCCTCGATCTGGACAGCAATTCGGTCTATACGGTCATAGGAGCGCTCATGGCCGCGGTAATCTCGCTTGTCATCGCTTTCTTTATGATAAATGTCGATTATAAAGGAAGCAGATATATACAGTTTGAAGACGACGATTACTATTATTTCGTAAAGGCGGTTCCGAAAAACAAGCCCATAGATATAAATGCAGACAGGACAAATGAGGACATAGCGTATTTTCAAAGCGAGGAACCACAGTCTTGATAATGACGGGAGGTGCCGTACTTGGAAGCTGCTTGGAGTTGGTTTAAATTAAATATTTTACAGTGGCTTTATCCCCCGAAAGATATCGAGGTCATCGATATTATACAGATGATCCTGATAGCTTATTTCATATACCAACTTTTGCTTCTGTTTAAAAATACAAAGGCTTACACTCTGCTCAAGGGAATCGTCCTTATCATTGCCTTCATTGTTATAGCCTATGTTTTTCAGATGGACACTATAATGTGGCTCATTTCAAATCTCGGCGTTGTAGCCTTGACCTCGATCGTGATCATATTTCAGCCGGAGCTTCGCAAAGTGCTTGAAAGGGTCGGTCAGAGAAACTGGTTTTCAACTATATTGAACGTCGGAAGGCAGACGGGAGAAAAGCCGAAATATTTTACGGATACTACATTGAACGAGATCACGCGCGCGGTATACGAGATGTCGGATATGAAGGTCGGCGCGCTTATAGTTATCGAAAGGGGCATAAAGCTGGACGAATATATACAGACGGGTATCATGATGGACTCCATTATATCCAGTCAGCTCCTCACAAATATATTTGAGCATAATACCCCTCTTCATGACGGCGCCATTGTAATACGTGAAAACAGGATAGTATCCGCGACCTGTTATCTTCCACTATCGGAAAATATGTTCATAAGCAAAGATCTCGGTACACGCCATAGGGCGGGCCTAGGTATTTCGGAGATATCCGATTCCTTTACGATCATAGTTTCGGAGGAAACGGGTAATGTCTCCTATGCGCATGAGGGTGAATTGGTCACGGGTGTTGTTCTCAGCAAACTGCGTGAGCGACTTCATAATATGCAGAAGATAGGAGAGGTTCAAAGCTCTATCTTCAAAAAAAAGGAGGCTGAGTAATGAAAAGATTTATTCGATTATTCACGAATAACTTCGGACTCAAGCTCCTTTCGATCATAGCAGCCATTGTTATATGGTATGTAGTCGTAAACTATAACGATCCGGTGATCACGGAAAGTTATCAGGTCAGGGTCGAGGTTACGAACGAATCATATATCGAAAACGGTTCGCAGGTTTATCGTATCGCGGAAGAGTATAAGACAGTGACCGTTTTCCTAAGCGGAAACAGGTCCCAATTGGAAAATGTGACCGAGGACAATATAAGTGTTATAGCGGATCTGACACAAATAGTCGATTTAGACAGGGATCCGGTCATGGTTCCGCTTACGGCGTCCTGTTCCGGTTTCGATTCGTCAGAAATAACACTTTCAAGATATACGATACCTATAATAATAGAAAACGTAGCGAGCAAGGAGCTTCAGGTTTCTGTTGTAACCGGAGACGGAGAAGTAGACAGTGACTATGAAATAGGAAGCCTGACCCCGAACCCCTCCACTATAAAAATATATGGGCCGGAGTCTATTATAAATAACATAGAGAGTGTAGTTGCACTGATAGATATTGATGGGCTTTCAAGGAGCACGACTGTCAAAGGGCAGCTCGTGTTCATAGATACCGACCAAGGGCAAATTTCAGAAGACATCATAAGCGACGATATAACCTTTGACGGAGGAGAACCAGATGTAACGGTAGAGGTAGAGCTTTGGGCAAAACGCACGGATGTGGCAATAGAAGTGGAATATTCCGGAACTCCTGCGGAGGGATACGAGGTCATCGATATAACTACGATGCCTGAAACGCTGACAGTGGCCGGAAGCGAAGAGGCCCTCGAATTGCTTGCCGAAAACGGGAATAAGATAACTATTTCTGCCGAAGAGGTAGATGTGAGCGGGGCTTACGAGGCCTTTTCGGTTGAAGTAGAGTTGGAGGATTATCTGCCCGAGGATATCATATTGTCGTCAAATATGAATGACACGGTTATCATATCCGTTACCATAATGCCTTATGGAAGCACGGAAATAAGCTATAGCGTGGATGATATAAAGATAGACAATCTCTCAAGCGGCTTGAATCTGACCTATGATACACAGACTATTGGCATAGGCGTGACAGGTTCACAGGGGGCTCTTTATTCTCTAAGCGCTTCAGATATTTCGGTGTCGATGGATCTTTCCAATTACGATGAGGGCGACCATACTGTGACCTTGAACATTACGCTTCCAGACGGATACGAGCTCGTCAATGACGTAACGCTTACGATACATTTAACGAAAACAGGCTGAGAAAAACGCTCTTAAAGAAGGGGAAGCGTTCAAGAAAGCTTTATTTGCATAAACGGAGGTAGCGATGAAACTTCTGATAACAGGTTCTAAGGGACAGCTGGGGCATGATCTGATAAATGAAGCCCAAAAAAGAGGATATGAGACTGTAGGCGTTGATGTAGAAGAGATGGATATATGCGATGACGCTGCCGTTAACGAGGTCATAAAAAAAGAGGCTCCGGATACGGTTATACACTGCGCGGCATGGACGGCGGTAGATGCCGCAGAGGAGGCCGAAAATCTGGAAAAAGTAAAGGCCATCAATGCAGACGGGACGAGAAATATTGCAAGGGTTTGCAAGGAAATTGGCTGTAAAATGCTTTATATAAGTACGGACTATGTCTTTGACGGTCAGGGCAGCGAGCCATGGAAGCCCGACTGTAAGGATTATAAACCCCTGAATGTATACGGGCAGAGTAAGCTGGACGGAGAACTCGCTGTAAGCGAACTGCTTGATAAGTTTTTTATCGTGCGCATTGCATGGGTATTCGGGCTCAACGGCAATAATTTTATAAAGACCATGCTAAAGCTCGGAAAGACGCACGATACTTTAAGGGTCGTAAACGATCAGATCGGTACTCCGACTTATACCCATGACTTGGCTCGTTTGCTTGTCGATATGGCGGAGACGGGTAAGTATGGGTATTACCATGCTACTAACGAGGGTGGATATATTTCGTGGTATGATTTTGCCGTAGAGATTTTCAGACAGGCAAAAATGGACGTAAATGTCATTCCGGTTACAACCGAGGAATATGGTCAGAGTAAGGCAAAGAGGCCGTTTAACAGCCGCCTTGACAAGAGCAAACTCGTTGAATGTGGATTCATGCCTTTGCCGACATGGCAGGACGCGCTGAAAAGGTATTTAAAGGAGTTGAAAGCTCAATAACGATTTTGAGGGTCAGGCTATGCATTCTTTGCAAGACAAAAAGAACAAATGGTCTTTAATGATCTTTTTGGCAGCAGTATTTGCTTTTATAGTATGCTGGGCGGCCATTCAGCCGTATAACGTATCTCCCGACGAGGAGATGCGTTTTCAAATAGTAGAATATATCATAAACCATGGGAGCCTGCCAGATGGCAGGAGCCCCGAAATAAGAAATAATATATGGGGGATATCTTACGGGTATTACCCTATTCTTGCGTATATGATAATGGCCATACCGGCTAAGATAGTGAGCCTGTTCACGTCTGATCATATGGCCATACTTATTGCGGCAAGGCTGGTCAATGCTTTTTTCGGGACGGTGACAGCATATTTTGTCGTAAAAATATCGGAGATACTCTTTAAGGGGAAGATAAAATATCTTTTCATCGTTTTGATTGTATTCCTTCCCCAAATGGTATTTATAAATTCATATGTCAATAATGATTCCATAGCGGTCATGTCCACGGCATGGATCTGTTATGTGTGTGTGAGAACGTTCGACAAGGGCTGGACAAAGGGCTTATGCATAAGCTATGCATTGGCGGTTTCCGTTTGCGCGCTTTCATACTATAACGCATATGGGTTCATACTTTGCAGCATGATCTTCTTTTTTGCCACGGTTTTTATCGGCTATAAGGGAGAAGAGAGAAAAGCCAAATATCTCGGCGCTCGCGTGTTATTGATAGTCGTTATAGTAGCCGTCGCCGCGGGATGGTGGTTTATCAGAAATGCCGTATTATATGACGGAGATTTTCTCGGAAGGAGTATAATGAACCAACAAGCGGAGATATATGCGGCTGACGGCTATAAACCCTCTCAAATCATCAGTCTATCCGAACAAGGCTATGGATTGTTAGATCTTATTTCTTATTCCCGGTGGGGAGGCGGGAATTGGATAAAGCTGCTTGCCGCAAGTTTTGTCGCGGCATTCGGATATTTGGATTTTTTCGCGCCCGAGGGAGTGATCATATTCTATTATATTATTTATGCCATTGGCTTCATCGGCTGTATTTTGAGTCTGAAGCGCTTGTTTAAAGTAAGGATAAGTGAAGGCGGGCAAAAGATATGGAGCAAGAGAGCCATATTCAACTGGTGCATGCTTCTTGATGCCGTGATTACCTGTGCGCTTTTGGTGTACTATAATTTATACATCGATGTTCAGGCACAGGGAAGGTATCTGCTGCCTGCGATAATACCTATTATGTATTTTGTAGCGATGGGTCTGCAGCGTATATTAGAGCTGATTATCAGAAATAAAAAGATAAGAGAAGTGGTCTACGTAGCGATGAGCGTAGCTCTGGTGATTCTTGTTCTGGTTATTTACATAACGGTGTTTTATCCGGAATACGGAAGATAAAAATGGGCTGTCCCCATAAAAGCGAATCTACGTCTTCGCAAATAGGGACAGACTTCTTTTACTTGCATGGTTTGTATTCAGTTACCGTTTGTAAAGTGAGAATTTATGTTCAATGGTTTGCAGCGATATAGATCTTATACACATCGTCTCCATCTAGTTTTTTAAGACTGCAGATCGTCCGTTTCCCGTAGCGCACACAGCGAGCGGACAATTCACGTAAGATTTCGTCACTCTGAACACCGATACATTCAGAAAAGCAAATAGGCATTCCGAGGTATGAAAAATATTGTTCGGTGGCATTTATGCCTGCTTCGGAGGCTTTTTCGTCGTCTGCCTCGTTTATGCCCCAGACATTCCTTGCATATCTTGCAAAGCGGGACGGTTTCGTTTTATACACGTAGCGCGCATAGCTGGCCCACATGACGGAAAGAGAGGCGGCGTGCGCAAGGTCAAATTTGGCCGAGAGCTCGTGGCCGAGTTGATGCGTGGTGAAATCGCGGGCACCGCCGAGACCAGTTAAGCCGTTGTGTGAAAGACTTCCCGCCCACATGAGTTCGCTCATAGCATCATAGTCGCTTGTATTTTTTATAACGACGGAGCCCGAAGCGATAACGGTACGCAGCAGCGCTTCCGCTATTGCGTCGGTAAGCTCGTTTTCCAGTGGGTTAAAATATCTGTCGAAGGTATGCATCATTATGTCCACGATGCCGCAGCCTATCTGATATACCGGAAGAGTAAATGCGAGAGTAGGATCCATAACGGCGAACATCGGTCGGCTAAAATCGGTTGACAGTCCGCATTTAATGCCTGTTTCCTCATTAGTCAGCACTGCCGAGTCGCTGCATTCACTTCCGGCTGCGGGTATGGTAAGTATAACGCCGATAGGAAGTGATTTTTCAACCGTTGCCTCTTTGATGTTATATTTCCAAATGTCTATCTCAGGAGTTGCTGTACCGTGGGCAATGAGCTTTGCTGTATCTATCGCGCTCCCTCCTCCGATAGCCAAAACAAAATCTATCTTGTTTTCTAACGCGAACTTAACGCCGCTCCGTGCATGAGCAAGGGTCGGATTAGGCTTTGCGCCTCCAAATTCCACATATGCGATATTGGCTTCGTCCAGATGTGCTTTGACTCTCTTCAGTAATCCGCTTCTTATAATACTTCCACCGCCGTAAACGATGAGCACCTTAGACGGAGAATAGTCTTTAATGTATTTGGCTATACCGTCTACAGAGTCCTTTCCAAAATATATTTTTGTCGGTGAGTAAAAATAAAATGAATGCATAATACCTTCCTTGTGTTTTGTTAAAGCCTTGCCTGAGAAACAGCTTCGATTTCGTGAACCGAAAGCGAAACATAATTTGCTTTATTTGCTCCTAAAGTATATCTTCGTTTTATAAAAGTCAACTACTACCATACGAGGATTAAATAAGAAGGATATTGACAGAATCCTAAAGATTAAGTCCCTTACCGTTCCCGGCAAGGGACTTAAAAACTTTTCCACGGTCTACTTGTTATTCGTATGACCGGAAGCGAACCACGTTTTCACGGTTTATTTCTAATCCGCACAACCGGAAGCGGACTACTTTTGAGGTAGTTGCCCTACCTGTTGCCATTATCATACGCAGACCCGGTAAATATGTCAATGATGGAAATTTCACCGCCATATCCGCAAGCCGTTTTTCCACGTCGCTGTTCGGAAAGAAAAATTGATCTACCGAAATTATGAGTAGTGTTTATGAATCCATATTCTATGGGATTGGGTACAATAAGAAGACAAGTAAAACAGCATGAAGATTTACTTCAATTTTCGAGGAGGAACCCAGATGAATAACCATAGAAAGATAAACAAAGAAATGATAGAACAGTTCCATATATACCTAGTGGCGGAAGAAAAGAGCAAGGCAACCATAGAAAAATATCTTCGGGACGTGAGGGCCTTCTCCGCCTTTGCGGACGACCGGGAGGTGACAAAAGAGCTGGTCAAGTCATGGAAGGAGAAGCTTTTGGAA
>CAYXUB010000008.1:26632-27775 GCA_964468385.1 uncultured Lachnospiraceae bacterium | reverse complement strand
GCGATTTGTTAGAATAAAACGAGTAATAAGGAAAAGGAAATGAGTGGCATACTGTATTTATGCGCTACGCCTATCGGCAATTTAGAGGATATTACTTTACGGGCGCTGCGTATTTTAAAAGAGGTGAATTTAATAGCTGCGGAGGACACGAGAAACAGCCTGAAGCTGCTGAGTCACTTCGATATACATACCGAGCTTACGAGTTATCACGAGCATAATAAATGGGAAAAAGGGCGTACTTTAATTAAGAAGCTTAAAGAAGGAGAGAACGTCGCTCTTATTACCGATGCGGGAATGCCGGCTATCTCTGATCCGGGCTGTGAGCTTGTGCAGCTCGCGCATGAGGAGGGAATAACGGTGACGGTCATTCCGGGGGCAACGGCGGGCTTAAGCGCGCTTGCCGTTTCGGGACTTCCTTCTAAGTATTTTTCGTTTGAGGGCTTCCTGCCTACGGAAAATAAGCTGAGGCGCGAAAGATTGGACAAGCTAAAAGTGGAGGAGAGCACGCTCATAATTTACGAGGCTCCGCACAGACTGAAAAAAACTCTGGAAGATCTATCGGGAGTTCTTGGAGAAAACAGGCGCGCGGCGCTCGCAAAAGAACTTACAAAAAAACACGAGGCTGTCTTAAGAGGAACGCTCGGTTCTCTTTTAAAGAAATACGAGCTTGAGGAGCCTAAGGGAGAATTCGTGATCGTCATAGAGGGTCTCGATAGCCGGGAAGCGTCCGAGGCTGAGCAAAAACAATGGGAAGAGCTTTCTGTAAAAGAGCATTATAAGCTTTATATTTCAAGCGGAATGGAGAGACAGAAGGCCATGAAGCAGACGGCGGTCGACAGAGGTCTTTCCAAACGGGAAATATATAAGGCGCTTGTAGAGGATAAAGAATAAAGAGAAAGGCGATATCATGTCGGCATTTGTTTCACTGAAAGACGTACGCAAAGTATATAAAATGGGGGAAGTCTCGATAAACGCATGCAATGGCATAGACTTCGATATAGAAAAAGGTGAATTTGCAATAATAGTCGGACCGTCGGGGGCGGGGAAGACGACCGTTCTCAACATACTCGGAGGCATGGATGTCGCCACGAGCGGTTCGGTCTTTGTCGACGGAGAGGATATTTCGACCTACAAGAATAAAAG
>CAYXUB010000008.1:2453-26532 GCA_964468385.1 uncultured Lachnospiraceae bacterium | reverse complement strand
GACTATGTCACAGGCAAGGCTATCTTAAAGCTCTTGCAGGATACCTGCCGTAAAAAAGGCATGACGGTGATAGTCATTACCCATAATACCGCGCTTACTCCTATGGCGGACAGGGTCATACATATAAAAAGCGGGAAGGTGAGCCGTATAGACACGAATACAAACCCGATTCCGGTCGAAGAGATAGAATGGTAGGCTTTATTCACGAGGGGCGGCACTAGTCAAGGAATAAGAATATCGGATCATAAAAATATTTTGATGAGATAAAGAATAAGAAGATGAGCCGGGTAAAAGGCATAAAACAGGTATTTTAAGGGCTTGCCGATGTGGCCACGCTTTGAACTGTATAGGCTAATGGGGATCGCGGCCAAAAGTGCTCCGGGCGTATTTTCAAAGATCGCGATTGACGCGCTTCCGGCGATTCCCTGTACGTGATGCCTGTGCCAATGCAGATAATAAAAAACGGCGAAGGTGAGCATGGCCGAGTAGTCGTATGAAAAACCTAAAAAGAAAGTCGCGAAGCAAAAAGCGGCGATAACGGGCAGATGTAATATCTGCCTTTTCTTAATTGAAAGAGCGTTGAGCGCGCAGAGCATTAAAAAGCCGCAAAACAGCGTAAAGCAGACGTTTTGTCCGTAGGGAATCCATATAAAGCCGTAAAGCGAGAGATCGTATATAGGTTCCGATATGAGGGCGGTTATCAGTATGTTTAGAGCATAACGCCTCCTGTTTCTTGTATAAAAAAAGCCTTCGCACATCAAAAAAACATACAGCGGCATGGCTATGCGTCCAACCGTAAGCCTTACAAGGATAGCTGTTGAACTGCTCGAAAAAAACACTAAACATATATGGTCGATGAGCATGGAGACACTCGCGATGACTTTAAGCGCAGCACTGCTGAAGATTTTTGGGAGTTCAGGCATACTTTAAAATTCTCCGCTGTAGATTTTGTGAGCTCAGTTTATCACGTCATAAGCACAAGGTCAAAATACATGGCTTGTTTTTGAAAATCCAGGCATGTTGTCAAAATACATTGATGTTTTTTAAAAAAACTCACAATTTACAAATCAGAAAAAAGTGTTATAATCAAAATCAGAAATAAATACAATTCAAAAAAGAAATATCTTAGAGAACGCCCGCTCTTCTTTTTACATATCGGGGAAGCTTGGTCAAGCTCAGTTCAAAACAGCCTTTTAACTGAAATACATGATATGGAATTTTATTATTATATTTGCCCTGCCGCACTGCTGCTATTAAGCGCAGGAGCCGTCATTATGGACATTTTTGGCTGGCGTATATCCAATTACTGGATATATGGCTGGGGTGCCGCCGGTTTTGTATACGAATTTATTTTTTTCGGCGGCGAGGGTATATGGGATCGTATGATTGCAATGGCGCTGCCCATCTTGCTTTTAGCTTGGCTTTTTTATTTCCGCATGATGGGTGCAGGGGATATAAAGCTATTTGCGGCAACGGGTGTATGGCTCGGAAGCAGCGATATACTCATCTGCCTGCTCCTATCCTTCGTGGCGGGAGCGTTTACGGCCATCGTCCTTTTTTTGAAAAACAGAAATGCAAAGGAGAGATTTGGTGTTTTAGGGAAATATGCGGCTCGTCTGTTAAGGACAAAGGTCCGAATAGATTATGGCATAAAAAACGCCGGAAATGCGAGGGTTCATGTTTCGATTTTTTTACTTGTCGGGGTTTTGCTTAAAATTATAGGAGTGTATTGATGAAAAATATTATAGCTGTCTGTGATACAGAAGCCGAGTACGCGCAAAAAATGATGGAATATATGAATGGTAAAAGTTCGTTTTTTATGAAGGCGGAAGCTTTTACAAAAACGGAGAGTATAGAAGAATATACGCGAAAAAACGAGATAGACTGTATGCTCATTTCCGAAAGTATGTTTAACGAGAAATTAGCAGCCTCAAGAATTAAAAAGAAGCTCATATTGACGGAGAACAAATATATAAAGGACAGTATAGAAGCGCCGGAGATATATAAGTACCAGTCAGCCGAAAACATTATAAGAGAGGTAGTGAGCCTTTATGAAGCGGAAAAATCGGCCATGGACGAAATCCTCAATTGGCGCGGAAGAAAAAAGGTAATAGGCATTTATACCCCTGTCGGAGGGGCAAGGAAGACTTCGTTTGCACTCGCACTGGGGCAGGCACTGTCTAAGCAGGAGGCAGTGCTCTATATGAATCTTGAAGGATTTTCAGGCCTAGAGACGATACTTGGACGCGTATGGAAAAGCGGTCTCGGGGATCTCCTTTATTATTTACAGCGAAAAGACATTCCGCCTGCTTCAAAACTGCCTTCGGTAACGGAAAATATTCAGAACATGGACATTATCCCTCCCGTACAATATCCTGACGATTTGAAGAGCGTAAAAGCGACTGAGTGGATAGAACTGTTTTCAAACATTATGTCAGAGACCGCATATGACACTTTGATACTCGATGTAGGAAATGAGATAGAGGAAATAGGCGCCATATTGGATTTTTGTACCAAGGTTTATGTGCCTGTAAGAGAGGATCCGCTTTCAAACGCAAAAGTACGTTCTTTTGAAGCGTATTTAAAGCACAGAATGTCAGATACGGGGAAGGTGCAAATGTTGAAGATACCTTTTAACACGGCGTCTTCGCTTGGAAAGGAGTATTGTGATGGTCTTGTTTGGAGCGAACTGGGAGATTATGTAAGAAATCTCATCAAAGAGGAGCATACAAATTGAATGAAAGAGAGCTGTTGCTTGAAGAGATGAGGCGCGAGCTTGCAGGCTCCTTCGGAAGAGAAGAAGATATTTCGGATGAGGATATCTTGAGCGCTATAGACGAGCTTGTGATAGAAAAAGGCCGCATACGTATGCTCAGCCTCACAGAGAAGCAGGAATTGAGGAGAGATTTGTTCCATTCTGTAAGGAAGCTCGATGTAATACAAGAGCTTGCCGACAACCCGGATGTAGACGAGATCATGGTCAACGGTTTCGACCGTATCTTTTACGAGAGCCACGGTAGGATATACAGATACAAAAAGTGCTTTGTAGATGAAAGGAGGCTCTACGAGATAGTCCAGCAGATAGCGGGGAAATGCAATAGGGTGGTGAACGAGCGCTCGCCTATTGTCGATGCAAGGCTCAAAAATGGTGACAGAGTAAACATAGTACTTCCCCCGGTTGCTCTCGACGGGCCGGTGTTGACGATAAGAAAATTTCCGGAACTTCCGATAACGATGGAACGCCTTATAGTATGGGAGAGCATTACGGAAGAGGCTGCCTTCAGCCTTAAAACCCTTGTGGAAGCCGGGTATACGGTTATAGTCAGCGGAGGCACATCAACGGGAAAGACTACCTTTTTAAACGCGCTTTCTCGTTTTATCCCGGCGCATGAGCGAATAGTTACGATAGAGGATAATGCGGAGCTGCAGTTAAAGAGCATAGAAAATATCGTCAGGCTTGAAGCTAAACCGGCAAATTCGGATGAAAACAAAGAGATTACGATACGCGACCTTATAAAGACGGCTCTTAGGATGAGACCGTCAAGGATAATCATAGGGGAAGTAAGAGGGGCAGAGACGGCTGACTTCTTAAACTGCCTCAATACGGGGCACGAGGGAAGCCTCGGAAGCGTACATGCAAACAGTCCCAGGGATTTAATATACAGACTTGAGATGATGGTACGTATGGGTATGGATTTGCCGATAAGTGTGATCAGGCAGCAGATAGCTTCAGGGGTCGAGATAATAGTCCAACTATACAGGGACGCTTCGGGTAGGCGTAAAGTCGAAGAGATATGTGAGATAGAAGCATTCGACGGAAATAGCATTAGTTTAAACACCTTATATAAACGTGATGAAAACAACGCGCTTATCAAAAGCGGGGAGCTCATACATTTTGAAAAGAGAAAGAAATATGAAGAAATCGTCAGAACAAGAGGGCAAAAAAAGCCTTAATCGAAATATTCTCACATATGAGGTATACGAATATTCTTTATGTGAATATATAAAATATCTGAGCGTAGGAGCGGCGTTGGGGCTTATTATATGCTGGCTCTGCTATCACAGCCTGTATTCATTGCCGCTCGCAGCGGCGATAGCGTTTTACTATATGATACGAAAAAAGAAAGAGTTGTGTGAGAAACGAAAAAAAACGTTACTCTATCATTTCAAAGAGCTTATCGGCTCTTTGCATACCTCCTTAAATGCCGGATATTCGGTTGAAAACGGGGTTAGGGAGGCCTTAAACGATATGAAAAGCTTATACGGAGCAAACGATGTAATAGTAAAGGAACTGAAGCTTATGCAATCGGGGCTTATGCTCGGTCGACCGATAGAGGAGCTTTTTAAAGAGCTTGGTGAAAGAAGCGGACTTGCGGATATAAAGCTCTTTGCAGAGCTTTTGGCCTCGGGAAAACGCTCAGGAGGACGCCTTGGAAAGATACTGGCCGACACGAAACACATAATATGCGGCAAGATAGATACTGAACAGGAGATAGACAGACAGCTTGCCGCAAAAAAATACGAGCAGAAGATAATGAGTCTTATGCCGGCCTGTATCATTATCTATTTAAGGCTTACCTTCAGCGGTTTTATTGAAAGCCTGTATGGGAACATTGTGGGCGTAGCAGTAATGACTGTATGTCTTATCGTATATGCCGTAGCGTATCATATGGCAGAAAAGATCGTAGATATAAGTTTTTAAGTTTTTAGGCGGTGGATTCATGGTTGTATGCGGCGCGGCAATATTACTCATGATAATAATGAGGGCTGCAGGGTATATCAAAAAAAGGACCTTTGTCATATTATTGCTTGCCTCTATTCTCTGTTTTGCCGCTGCGGCGCTAAACGAAGCAAGGATAGAAGAAAATGAAATACACTCTTTAGAAAAAAAAGAAGCCGGAGCCGGGTCTTCAGATGAGGAGTTAATCGCGGTGTTTGAGGATGGAGAAGAGGCAAAAATAACGATAGAGCTACCGGAAAGCACTATGAGTCAGGCTGAGACGGAAGCACTATTAGATGAGGAGTACCAAAGGCTGGAGTCCGTCATATTGGGAGAAAACAGCTCTTTTTCAGAGATAGACAGTGATATGTATCTTCCGGCTTATGGTGAAAACAACTCTGTACAGATTGAATGGTACAGTTCAAGGCCCGAAGTCATAAGCAGTGAGGGTGTTATCGGAGACGGGGCGACGGAAGACGGAGAGAGAGTAATACTGATTGCTTTTTTGAGTCTAAACGGAGAAGAGTTGGAATTTAAAAAAGAGATAACAGTATATGCCGTCGAAAAGACTGTAAGCCTTGAGGAAAGGCTTACCGCCGCTGTTACCGAGGCAAACGAGGACAATGATACAAATATTTATATCTTGCCGGAGAGCTTAGACGGAGAAAAGATAAGATGGTATCGGACGAGTGAAAATACACCGGCGTTAATGGCAGGGCTTTTGGTATTTATTGCGGCACTTTTGCATATAAATGCCAGACAAAAAGCGGAGGAGGAGAAAAAAAGGAGACGGGAGGCCTTGAAATACGGCTATCCCGAATTAATAAACAGGTTACTGCTCTTATTGTACGCCGGTACCGGCGTCAGAACCGCCTTCTATAAAATTGCCGAGTCCTATCAACAGGAGAAAAAAAGGAGCGGAATCTGCTCCGAGGTTTTTGAAGAGGTCACCAATGCATGTAGGGAAATGGAGAGAGGCGTATATGAAGACGAGGCCTATGAAAACATGGCGGAAAGATGTATCGAGCCCTGCTACAGAAAACTGAGTGTAATGCTCATACAGAACAGAAAATATGGAGGGACGGGATTTATAGACGCCCTCGGACAGGAAGCGGCTCTTGCGCTTGCGGAAAAAAAGAGAAGGGTCGAGGCCTATGGTGAGACAGCGGCCGTAAGGCTTCTTATCCCTTTGGGGATGATGCTTACGGTAGTACTGGCGATAATGCTCATACCGGCGTTTCTGTCGATATAATGATAGCTAGTATGCTCGTAGAAATAAGAAGTACGGAAGGATTAGTAAGTATTGTAGGCATCATAGCCGGGGCTTCTGACCCTAAAATCATATGGTACAATACAAGGAGGTTAAAGATATGAACGAGCTGAAAAGGTTTTTGGTCGAAGAGGATGCGGTAAGTACCGTAGAGGTGATACTGATAGTCGTTGTGCTTATTGCGCTGGTTGTACTTTTTAAAAGTCAGATTACAACCGTCGTGAACAATATACTGACCAAGGTGACAACGCAGGCTGATGCGGTATAAATCGGCTTAAGGGAAGACGAGAGGGGGACGATGAAAAATAAGATTTTTGAAAGAGATTTTTCAAGTATAAAAAGCGGAAGTATAACGGTATATCTATGTCTCGTGTTTTTTATTATCCTTGCGCTCGTCTTCGCATGTATCGACTCGGCCCGCTATGTTTCAGGGAGAGCGGCTCTGTACATTGCCGCAGATGAATCGATGTTTTCTCTCTTTTCAAATTACGACAGAACCTTGTATGAAAGCTATGGCCTGCTTTTTTTAGATGCCGGATACCAAACGGGAGAGCTTCAGATCGGGAAAGCGGCGGCCGAGGCGCTGCAATATTTAGAAGAGATTATTTCCCCGACTTTGCTTTCTGCGGCAACTACACCCAAGGAGCTGTTTAGAATAGAAACGGAGTTGCCTGAAGTGACGGGCTATGTACTTGCGACTGATTCAAACTATAGTCCTATCGTTTCTCAAATGACGCTGGCGGTGATGGCAAAGCTGGGAGCAGATGGATTAGATGAGCTGGAAGAAACTCTCACATTATATGCAGATGCCGTCGAGGAATTTTCCCTGGAAAGCGAGGATGAGCTGGACGAACTTACCGAAAGGTATGAAGAACAAAAAGAATTAGCGGAGCGGCTAAAGGAGGAGGCGGAGGAAGCGGGATATGAGGAGGCGGAAACAGCCGTGGCTGATATGGAGGAAACGGAGGTTGAGATTCCGGAGGATTTTGTAAATCCGATAGAGGTTATATCGCCGCTCCGTCAACTTGGTATTTTGGCGATAGCTCTTCCCGATGCGACAAGCCTTTCGTCAGGCAGTGTCGATACGGATGAGCTTCCAAGCGGAAGGACTTTAAATAAGGGACTGGGATTAGTGATAGAGGAGGAAAGCGCTGTCTTAAAAAAACTGACGGTGTCGGAATATGCCCTTAATTACTTTCCGAACTATACTACGGATAATGCAGATATGGATTCGGACGAGCTGAAATATCAAGTAGAATACATACTCTGCGGAGGCTCCTCGGATGTGGAAAATTTAAGATCGGTAATGACAAGACTCCTTTTAATGCGCGAAGGTTTAAACTATGTATATTTGCTTTCCGATACCGAAAAGAACACAGAGATATACAGTATAGCAACTACAATATGTTCGATATTGCTTTTTCCCGCCGGAATAGAGTTAGTAGCCCAGCTTGTAAGGCTCTGCTGGGCCTTTGCGGAAAGTGTGCTCGATATAAAGAGCTTATTGGACGGAGGAAAGGTTCCTATATTTAAAGACGCCTCAAGCTGGCAGACATCCTTGCTGACTTTGACGACGATCAGTTCCGATACTCAGGCCGAAAATAAAGATAGGGGGCTTTCGTATGAGGATTATCTGCGCATTTTCATGTACTTAAGCTCTGAGGATGAGTTGACGGAAAGAACGGCGGATATGCTTGAGTACAATAAAAGGATAAAGGATGATGCCCCTGACTTTCGCCTTGATTCATGTATTTATTCGCTTCAGCTGGAGTTTGTCGGTTCCATAGGGGGATACGACGTTTCTGTCTCGGGAAGTTATAGTTACGATTGATGTTCTAAAAGCGCAAAAGGCTGCCCTTTTGTAAGATATTTTCTTTAATTTTTATGTCTGGGAAAAAAATAAAATCTCTCTTTCTAAAAAAATCCCCAAAAAAACAACGTCTCTGTTCCCCGATAGGGAGGCGGTATATGAAGGTAAAAAGGGCAGTCTTTTGCGCTTTTAGAAGTGCAAGCCTTACCGTAGAAGCAGCATTTGTGCTACCGATATTTATAATGGCTGTTATCTGCATTTCCAGCATGATGAATATGTATTCAAGTACACTTGATAAGATGGCCTCGCTAAGAGATTCGGCGCAGGTCGCCGCCTCTGCGGCAGGGCTTTCTGATGAGGAACTTTGGATAAAACTCACGGATAATGCAGACTACAAAATATTCTTTTTGCCTTCGGCGTTTAATACCTCAGACATACGTTGCATCGGCGCTGCAAGAGCATGGACGGGACGGGATGAGCAAAGCGCGTCCGGTGATGGGCTCGAATCCTATACCTATGTGTATGTGACGGAAAGCGGCAGCGTCTATCATATATCCTCAACATGTACGCATATAAACTTAAGCATTCATTCAGCTTCTGTATCCGAAATAAGCGAACTCAGGAACGAAAGCGGGGGAAGATATACGGCCTGTGAGATATGTATAGAGGACGAAAACGTATCAGGGAGCGTATATATAACGAACGAAGGGAACAGATATCATGACAGCCTTTCTTGCAGCGGACTTAAAAGGACTGTTAGGATGGTTGAAATATCAAAGGTAAACGGACTTAGGCTATGTTCGAGATGTGCTTCTACGACACAGTGATACTTGGGCTAGTAGCAATAAACAGCATTCAGGATATAAGGAAGAGGGAGATATTACTCCTGCCCACGCTCTTTATAGCTGTGCTTGGAATAGTAATAAAAGTTGTAACGGGGGAGTCCATACTTAATATTCTTGTCGCCTTTGCTCCGGGAGCGTTTCTTATTCTATGTGCTCTTCTTACAAGGGGACGGGTCGGATTAGGAGACGGAATAGTTCTTACTGCCGCGGGGGCGTGGAAAAGCCTGGAATTTATATTACACGCTTTAGTTTATGGGCTTTTCGCAGCGGCAATCGCTGCGATCGTTTGTATAATCAGAGGTAAAAAAGACTTTCCTTTTGTTCCGTTTTTGGCTGTCGGATTTGTTGTAGCAATAGGGAAAGCGCATAGTCCGTAAAGATTGCAAGTTATTCTTAATGATAAAAGGATAGAAATCAAATGCGTTTAAAAAAATTAAAAAAGGCTGTTATGACTGTAGAAGCAGCGGTGATAGTTCCTTTGGCAGCTTTTATAATAGCTGCATTGATAGGCTATATGTACTTTGAACATGAAAGGGTTTATGTAAAGTCCTCCGCATATGAAGCCGGCTTTTATGCACTTTCTTCCGGTCGTCTTGAAAGAGAGGAAGAAGAAGCTGCTAATGAGAGACTTGATGATAGATTTAACAATGCGATATTAGGATTTGGGAAAGAATATGAGCTTTCTATAAGCAGCTTTAACATAAATGTAGCTTGGAGGTATGAAATTTTAGAGACTCTGTTCGGAGAAACCTTTGCCTCGAGCGGAGACATAAGTGTAAAGAGGGTTTATCCGGTAGAGGCATTAAGGGCAGCATGGCTGCTTGATGCCATAACTTGAACATAGTATTTCTTGTTGCATAATGCAGAGTTAAGATCATTAGTGGGGAAAATATATGCGAATTGAATTAAGAAAAGACGTAAGGACGCAGTATATAGTGTTATATGCGGAAGAGATAAATGCCGAAAAAAGAGATTACAGACTGAATATGCTTCTTGAAAACGATATACGGGGCTTTGCATCTTGCAAAAGAGAAAGATTGGATGGAAATGTATTACTCTATTATGATATCGGAGGAGCAACAAGCCTCGCTTCTTATATGCGCAGCGGCAGTGCCGACGGAGAATTTTACAGGCGCTTATTGATGGCCCTTGCGGAGACAATGGAAGAAATGGGACAATACCTTTTAGAGCCGGACGGTCTGATGCTTTCCGATGATACTGTCTTTATAGATGTTGAAAAAAAGAGCTTTATCTTCATCTACTATCCATATAACGGTAAAAGTTTTTCTGAAAGCTGCATGAACTTTTCGGAAAGCCTGCTCAAGGAGTTGAAAAACGATGACAGAGAGGCGGTAGAGTTGGGCTACAGTTTTTATAAAGAGTGCGCAAAGGGAGATATGACGGTGGGAGGCTTAAGGGATATAGCCGGGAAGGCTGTAAGGACAGACAGAACAGAAAAGGCTTCTGATATCAGAGTATCGTCGCAACTTAAGCCGACTGAGGTAAAGGCTGCGCCTATAGGCGGACTTATCGAAGAAAAAGACAGACATGATTACAGCTTTTTATATACCGAAAGTGAAACAAAAAGGAGCAGAGGCCTTTTAGGACGTATAATGCAGGTAAGGGAAAAGAAACGCCCATATGGGACGAAAAAAAACGAGGAAGAACAAAAGTATGAAAAAAAAGCAGAGGGGATAATTATAAAGGGCCCCAAAGAAAGCGAAAAGCTTTACGAGGAGGATAAAACAGTGTTTTTAGGAAATGTTCGTCAAAAAAGTGAAATAAAAGCTTGGCTCATTCCTGAAAACAATCCGGCGTCAAGTATGATCGCGCTTGAAGCAGAAAAATATATAGTAGGAAAAAGAGAAAGCGGAGCAGATATAGCCTTTGCTTCAAAGGCGGTTAGCAGGGTCCATTCAAAACTCATATGGGAAAGCGGCGCCTATGGCCTTATCGACCTATATTCAAAAAACGGGACAAAGCTGAACGGTGAAAAACTAAGGGAAGGGGAAAAGGTAGCCCTAAAGGACGGGGATAGCATAGTATTTGCAGATGTTTGCTGCATATACAGGCAGTACAAAGTTTGATATTTTAAAATGTGCGCCTTTTTAGCATACAGAAATATCGTTGTACATAGATGCCATTGCGGTTTCAAAATAAGGCCGGACAAAAAGGAGACCAATACCAAGGCTTAAGTATCCGAATATGTAAGCAGGAATGAAACTCAGATAAAGTTTTAATATGCGAAAATATTGGCCTTTGGTCATGTTTATGCTTTCCTTAAGCGCTTGCATTACTCCGTATTCAGGCTGATCTGCTAAAACAAAAATGCTGAATTTTATGCGTATGGTAAGCAGAAGAAAAATAAGAGAAGAAAAGAAGCTCCAACATATGTATAGCAAATAATACTCTATGAGTTCAAATTCAAAAATATAATCTATATATGTAAACAGGCTGCTAAGAGTAAAGGATATGCCGATAAAGAGCATTTCCAAAATAATAAATTGGTTAGCCGAGCTTTTGAATGCAAAGAACAGATCCGAAAAAGAAAAGGCTTTCTCGCGGGAAACTTTAAGTGCACAGTATGAGATACCGACGTTTAAAACCCCGGATATCACACTTAAAAGGTAGGCGACAGCGATCTGTAATGTATAAAGGTATAAAGTTGAAACATCAGAGAATATCCAAAGAGGTATAAAAGAGCAGTATTAGAGCAAAGAGCTCATATTTTCCACGCAACAGAATGCGTGATTTGGTTTTTAATGCGCGTATGGTCATCATAATAGTTCATACTCCGTTCTATCTGAACTCATACCGGATTTACTTTTTAGAGAAGCTTGTCTATATCCGACAGTTCAAAGTCTAACCAATCATATTCGTATTGTTCGTTGTACTCTTCGTAAAATATATCGTAATAATCCTCGAAAATCTCTTGAATATCATATGAAGATAAAAAATAAGAGATAAACAGCAAAATTATAAACCCCAACGTCAATCCGATTATAGAGGTCACAAAACCGGCTATTGCACGTCCTTGAAGCGGCTCCTCATCCCTTGATAGCATAGCAAAAATAATGCCTAAAGCACCTAAAATCACGGAAATACCGAAAAATAGTGTTGTGATGGAGAATATTCCAAGCATCATGGAAGCAGTCCCGAATTTTATTTTTGATCGCATTTGCTTTATCCTCGAATACCTTCAAATAATATAAGATCACAAAAGTTAAGATAGACGCCGGTAGACTCTTTCTTCGGTAAAGACCGCATCGACACATATATCGTGTGAGGAAAGAGGAACTTCATCTATGCGCTGAATTTCATATGCCGAAGCTGCGATAAAGGCCTTGGTGCATTTCGGCAAGAAACGGTCGTAATATCCGCCGCCCATTCCGAGCCTGCGACATTTTTGATCAAAGGCCGTAAGAGGGCATATGACTAAATCTATATCTTTAGGCTCAAGCGGTTTCGAATTGCCCGGATCCGGCTCGGGTATAGAATATGAGCCGGACAGGAAGTCTTTGTCTCCAGCGGGGATAAGTGCCGACATATCTTTGTCTCCCAGGCAGGCGGGATAGGCGACAAGCTTACCATCTCTTTTAGCATATAGCGCGAGCGCAGCTAATGATACTTCATTATTAACGGCCTTGTAAAGCAGGAGAGTACTTGCCTTTTTATATTCTTCAGATGCGAGTATGCGCTCGCATATCTTTTGAGAGCATGTAGAAACGGTACCCTGCGACATAAGACGCCTGCGCTCAATCATTTCTTTTCTTATGAGTACTTTAATATCATGCATATTCTCAATTAAATGCTGACAAATGCCTTGTCGGCAAGTTTGGTACTGTAAAGGAGCGGTGCCAATATGATCGCTCAGCTTTTTCAAGATTTAAACCTATTATAGTTCGGCAATCTGCTTAAAGTCAATATGAATAAACTATGCAGGAATACAGCAATGCAAGGTGCAGGAAAATAAGAAGAAAGATTTTACGCCATAGTATCGTTGCATATAGACAAAGCAAAAAAAAGTTGTAAGATGGCAGCATGAAAGATATACTGTAAAAATCCGGCGTGGAAATTAAGCTGATTATAAGAATTGGAATGCGCCGCAGCTTTTTATTAGCAAAGGGGGAAACGTATGGAAGTTTTAAAGACGATAGATGAGCTAAAGAAATATGTGAGGAGCTGGAAAAAGGAAGGACTGTCAATAGGACTTGTTCCGACGATGGGATATTTGCATGAGGGGCATAAAAGTCTTATAGACAGAGCCGTCGCAGAGAACGATAGGGTTATAGTCAGTGACTTTGTAAATCCTATACAGTTCGCTCCGAATGAGGATTTTGCACAATATCCGAGGGACATAAAAGCCGATTGCGCGCTTTGCGAAAACGCGGGCGCGGATATAGTATTTCACCCCGATGCCTCTGAGATGTATCCGGAAGATTTCACTTCATTTGTCGATACGACCGGAGTAAGCGATGAGCTTTGCGGAAAGCGCAGACCCACGCATTTTCGCGGCGTTTGTACCGTCGTAAACAAGCTGTTTAATATATCCGAGGCAAACAGAGCGTATTTTGGGCAAAAAGACGCACAGCAGCTTGCTGTCATACGCAGGATGGTACGAGACTTGAATATGAACATACAGATAATTGCCTGCCCAATTATAAGAGAAAAAGACGGACTGGCCAAAAGCTCCAGGAACACTTACCTTTCAAGCGAAGAGAGAAAAGCCGCTGTCGTTTTAAGCAGGGCCCTTTTTAAAGCCGAGCATATGATACGCGATGGGGAGAGAGACGGAGAAAAAGTGCTTAAAGTTATCAAAGACATGATTGCCGCTGAAGCTCTTGCTAAGATAGATTATATAGAGATGGTCAAGTGGGATTCGATAGAAATACATCATACCATCGACTGCCCCGTACTCGTTGCGCTTGCGGTGTTTTTCGGTAAGACGCGCCTCATAGATAATTTTATCTGGGAAGGCGAAAAAGCTTGATTTGAGAATGAAGGCGAAAAAGCTTGATTTGAGAAGCGCTTGAATTGAAAAATAAAACATCGTATGTTATTCTTAAAAACGCTGAGCGCATAACCCTACAGGGATTTAAGGTAAAATAATAATTAGGAGGCTAAGTTTTAATGAGTGAATTAAAAGGCGCTATGATAATCGGACAGTCGGGCGGGCCGTCTTCCGTCATCAATGCAAGCTGCTATGGAGCAATAAAGGCAGGACTTGACTCGGAGGTCATTACAAAGGTTTACGGTGCGGCAAATGGTATAGTCGGTGTTTTGAACGACAGGCTCTATGACATGGGAGCTGAGGATCCGCAGGAGTTGGAAATAATGAGATATACTCCTTCGTCGGCGCTCGGTTCGTGCAGATATAAGATGGCGGACCCGGAGGTGGACGATACGGATTATAAAAAAATACTTGAGGTATTTAAAAAATATGACGTGCGTTATTTCTTTTATAACGGCGGCAATGACTCAATGGATACCTGCAACAAGATCTCCAAATATATGGATAAGATCGGATATGAATGTCGTGTTATCGGCATTCCTAAGACCATAGACAACGATCTTTTCGGCACCGATCACTGCCCCGGCTTTGCTTCGGCGGCGAAATATATTGCCACCTCTATCGTGGAAGTTTATCAAGACGCACACGTATACGATGATGGACAGATTACTATAATCGAAATCATGGGACGTCACGCGGGCTGGCTTGCGGGCGCGGCAGCTCTTGCTAAAGTCACAGGCTTTGGTGCGGATCTCATATATCTGCCTGAAGTTAACTTTAATAAGGATGAATTTATCGAAGACGTTAGGGAGATATGGGAAAAGAATAAAAACGTCATCGTGGCAGTTTCCGAGGGTATACATTATGCGGACGGAACCTTCGTATCTGAAGCTAAGACTTCTGCAACGGACGGCTTCGGACATGCTCAGCTCGGAGGCCTTGCGGCAAAGCTTGCAGACATTGTGAAAGGAGCTATCGACGGCGTTAAGGTGCGTCCGATAGAGTTGTCGCTTCTCCAAAGATGTGCAGAGCATTGCGCTTCCCAGACGGATTCGGATGAAGCCTTCATGGCGGGCCAAGCGGCCGTCAGCGAAGCGATCAAAGGCACGACCGCTAAGATGGTTGGCTTTAAGTGCTCTCGTGAAAACGGATATAAATGTGAGACAGAGCTTTTAGAGCTTTCAGCCGTTGCGAACTATGAGAAGAAAGTTCCGGTAGAGTGGATAAATGAGCGCGGAAACAACGTGAGCGATGAATTTATAAAATATGCGCTTCCGCTTATACAGGGCGAGATAAAGATAAAGAAAGAAAATTCTCTCCCGAGGTTCGTTAAGCTTAAGAAAGTGCTTGCGAAATAAGCTTGCTTTTTTCATAACTTAAACTAAGAACAAGAACTATTTTCTACAGGAGGCCCGCTCTCGCTCTGTTCTCGCGTAGCGGTACTAATCTCAAGCATTGCTAACGCTTGCTTTCGATAAGTACCGACGCTGCGCCAAGCCCCCTTGTAGAAAAAGTTCTTGTTCTTCTCTATGTTTTTATTTATTTATTTATTCTCTTCCACTTCCTGGAGCTTCAGGGCGCGAACCTTTAGCGGAAGCCCGAAGAGGGTTATAAACCCTGTGGCGTCGTGATGGTCGTACATATCGCCGGTCGTAAAGGAGGCGAGAGATTCGCTGTATAGCGAATATGGCGAACTTGTGCCAGCCTTTATGATATTTCCCTTATAGACCTTCATTTTCACTACGCCCGTAACATAGCGTTGCGTTGACTCGACAAAGGCCTGTAAGGCTTCGCGCAGGGGAGTGAACCATTTGCCCTCATATACGAGCTGTGCGAACTGGCTGCCTATGTTCTTTTTAGTCTCCATCGTCTCGCGGTCGAGTATGAGCTCTTCGAGCTGATCATGCGCCGCCATCAGTATCGTGCCGCCGGGAGTTTCGTATACGCCGCGCGACTTCATGCCGACTACACGGTTTTCAACTATGTCTACAATGCCGACCCCGTTCCTGCCGCCTATTTCATTCAGCTTTTCAATGATTTCAGATACCTTCATGGCCTTGCCGTTTAATTTGACGGGGACGCCCTTTTCAAATTCCAATGTTATGTCTTCTTCCTTGTCAGGCGCTTTTTGAGGCGTGACACTGAGCACGAGCATATGGTCGTAGTTTGGCTCACTTGACGGATCTTCTAACTCGAGACCCTCATGGCTGATATGCCAAATGTTGCGGTCGCGACTGTAGCTGCTGTCTGCCTTAAAGGGAAGGTTTATCCCATGAGCCGCGCAGTATTCCATCTCCGCCTCGCGTGAATCCATTTTCCATAGTTCGGGCATGCGCCAAGGCGCGATTATCTTAAGATCAGGGGCTAATGCCTTTATGCTGAGTTCAAAGCGGATCTGGTCGTTGCCCTTTCCGGTAGCGCCGTGGCATATCGCGCTGGCGCCTTCCTTTCGCGCTATTTCAACGAGTTTTTTTGCAATGGCGGGACGAGCCATCGAGGTGCCGAGAAGATAGCTGTGTTCGTATACCGCGCCGGCTTGGACACAGGGCATTATATAGTTCTCGCAGAAATCATCGGTTATGTCCTCGATATAGAGCTTGAAAGCTCCCGAGAGCTTTGCGCGTTCCTCAAGTCCGTCCAGTTCGTTTCCCTGTCCGCAGTCCATACAGCAGCAAACGACTTCATAGTCGAAGTTTTCCTGAAGCCAAGGAATTATAGCGGTGGTATCCAGGCCGCCGGAATACGCAAGAACGACTTTTTCCTTCATCTTTTTCATCCTTTCGATATATTTATTTAAATTTATATTATTTCACCACAAAACAGGCTGCTTTTCAATATCTTTTCCCGAGATATTTTTAAGTGATAAAAAAATTTACAGGTTATTGCAAGTTTTATTAAGATTCGTTAAAATAAAAACCGATGAATGGTTTTGCTCTCCGCGTAAAGAGGAGGACACAACTTATGAAAAATAAAATGATTTTGGCAGCGGCTTTGTTTTTGCTTTTTTCGGGCTGCTCAGACGGTATTGAATATGAGTTTTCGGAAGGCTCTTTGTCTATAGAAGAGAGCAAAAACGCTGAAGAAAACGGCTCTTTGCAACAGGGGGAGGAAGATACGGACGAGGCTTCGAGCGAAGTGTTAAATGCCGATGAAGAAGCGGATGGAACTATGCTCTGCGTATACGTTTGCGGAGAGGTGAAGTCTCCCGGTATTTATATGCTAAAAGAAGGAAGCCGGGTTTATGAGGCCATAGAAGCTGCCGGCGGTCTTTTAGAAGGTGTAGATGAGACCGGAATTAATATGGCGGCACAGCTTTATGATGGGCAGCAAATAACGGTAAGTCTTGATGGCGCTGAAACGGCTGGGGAAAGCGCAGCTTCTAATAACGGCTCGGGCAAGGTCAATCTGAATACAGCCGATGCAGAGGAGCTTATGACGCTTTCCGGCATAGGGGAGGCAAGGGCCGCAGACATTATAAGCTACAGAGAGGAATATGGATATTTTTCTTCGATCGAGGAAATAATGAATGTGAGTGGAATCGGAGAAAAAATGTTCGAAAAGATAAAAGATGACATTAAAGTCTGATTGGAGTTTTGATGGGGAATAGGGTTCTTGTTGTAGATGACGAAAAGCTTATTGTTAAAGGAATTCGTTTTTCTCTTGAGCAGGAGGGAATGGAAGTCGAATGTGCATATGATGGTGAAGAAGCTCTTGAAATGGCTAAAAGGCAGGATTACGATATTATCCTGCTTGATCTTATGCTTCCAAAGATGGACGGCTTTACAGTGTGCCAGCAGATAAGAGATTTTTCAAGAGTTCCGATAATAATGCTTACGGCAAAAGGCGAGGACATGGATAAGATCATGGGTCTCGAATACGGCGCTGATGACTACATCACAAAGCCGTTCAATATACTTGAGGTAAAGGCGCGTATAAAAGCGATAATTAGACGTACTAAAAACGCGCAAAAAAATGAGACTAAGCCGAACATATTGACGGTGGGTGAACTCAGGCTCGACACTGATTCGAGGACAGTATATATAGGAGATGAAGAAATATATCTAACGGCCAAGGAATTTGACGTCCTTGAACTTCTTGCTTTCCATCCTCATAAAGTATACAGCAGAGAGCAGCTGCTCCAACTGATATGGGGGAGTGACTATCCGGGAGATGTTCGTACGGTCGACGTCCATATTAGACGTTTAAGGGAAAAGATCGAGAAAAAACCGGGCGAACCGAAGTACGTACACACTAAATGGGGAGTTGGTTATTATTTCCAAGCGTAAAAAAACAGCTAAATCATCCTTTTTTAGCACGCTCAGATTTCGCATAATTGTCATTATGCTTATACTGAGCGTTATTCCTGCTGTCATAATAACAAATGCTGTATGCAGCGGCTATATAAACATGGCGATTACAAACCGCATAGCTATAGTCCGGAACCAATGTGTTATGTTGAGCAATCAAATAGCTATAGGCGATTATCTCGTTGATGCGGGAAACGAAGTTATAAACAGCCAGATAGATATGCTTACAAGCATATATGGAGGACGAATACAGATAATAGACGATAATTTTATGATCGTAAAAGATACGTTTAGTCTGGATCAGGGAAAGTATATTCTTTCCTCCGCTGTTATAGATTGCTTTAATGGTCTGGAATATTCAAATTACGACGAAAATAATAACATAGTTGAGCTTGCCCTTAAGATCACGAACCCTTCTGATGAGAGCAGCGATGCCATGGGCGTCATGCTCATAAGTTTTTCTACGAGGGAAATATACAATAACTATGTTGTACTCCAGCGCAATGCCACTATAGTACTCGGTATGATAGTAGTACTCATAATCATCTTTGGAGTTATACTTTCGGGATTCCTTGTCCGTCCGTTCAAAAAGATAACCAATGCAATAAATTCTCTTGCCTTGGAGCCAATACACGTGGATAATTATGCCGAAACAAAGCAGATTTCCGATGCATTTAACCGCCTGATCATTCAAGTCAAGGATATGGACGTGGGAAGGCAGGAATTTGTTGCGAACGTGTCTCATGAGCTTAAGACTCCGCTCGCGTCTATGAAGGTCCTTGCAGATTCGCTGAATATGAATCCGGAGGCTACGGTCGAGCAGTACAGAGAATTTATGCATGATATCTCGGCGGAAATAGACAGGGAGAATGCGATAATAACCGATCTGCTTTCGCTCGTTTCTATGGATAATAACGTAAACGAGTTACATGTGGAAACTGCGAATATAAATGAGCTGGTCGATTTTGTAGTAAAAAGATTGCGGCCTATAGCAGATGTGAACAATGTAGAGCTGATAATAGACAGCTTTAAATCTGTAGAGGCGGAGGTTGACGTCACAAAGATGACGCTCATAATCTCGAATATTGTTGAAAATGCGATAAAGTATAACAAGCCTGAAGGAGGCTGGGTGCGTATATCCCTTAATGCGGATCATAGTTTCTTCTATCTGACGATTTCAGATTCCGGCATAGGCATACCGTCAGGGGCTGAGGAGAAGATATTTGACAGATTCTACCGTGTGGACAAGAGTCACTCAAAAGAGATAGGAGGAACAGGACTTGGACTCGCTATCGTAAAAAGTGCGATAACGATGCACAAAGGAGCGATACGTGTCGTAAGCAATGTAGGTGAGGGAAGTACGTTATCTATACGTATCCCTCTTGTATACGTGGCATAGGAGGGGAAGGGAAATGAAGCGCATATCTTTTATTATAATTTCCGTTCTTATCCTTTTATTTATTTCGAGCTGTACAAATGAGGAAACATCTCAGGACGGTATAAGCGTATATTATATAAATGATGAGGGCGATGGACTCGACAGTTTTACTGTTGAGCTTGCAACGGAATATTCTGATGAGCTTATAGAAACACTTATCGCAGCAATCGAAGATCCGACGGTAGCTGATGAGGATGGGGAGCGTTCTGTATTGCAAAACGCTATAATGATTTCGTCCTATAGTTACGACTCTGACGCAGCCTGCTTGAATATAGATCTTTCGGGAGATTATGGTTCGCTTTCAAATGGCGATAAGCTGTTGCTCACGGCAGGGCTCACGCTTACTTTTGATCAGGTGGATGAAATTTCAAGCGTTTATATAACTATACAGGGCGAGCCTTTGCTCGATTCAAATGACGAGGAGATCGGAAGCCTGAACACCGAGGATTTCGTCGTACATTACGGAACTGAGATTAATATATATACAAGCGCGAATATGGAGCTGTATTTCTTGGATGAGACGGGCGAAGCGCTGACGATGGAAGAAAGAACTGTATATTACAACAGCAACGTACCCTTAGAGCAAGTGGTTCTTGAAGAGCTTATAAAGGGACCTCAGATACAAAGTAATCAAGCGGCATTGCCGAGCAATCTCAGATTTTTGAGCGTAACAATACAGGATAATATATGCTATATTAACTTCGATGAAAACGTTGTGCAGATGATGGCTACGTATGACAGCAGTCTTGCGCTCGAATCGATAGTGCAGTCCATAAATGCCGTGTGCGGGGTAAGGCAAGTACAATTCTTTGTAAACGGGGACATGTATGTGGAGTTTAAAGATGGAACCACGATAGATCATATTTTTGAGGCATAGAGCAAAGGACAAAAGCTATGAGGCAAAGGCCCTTATGCATTGTCTTTCTCTTTCTTATCATTATTATCCTTATATTAAAAATATCCGGTCTCTCCCTTTGGGGAGAGCCGGATAATGAGTTGAAAGAATATATAAGTTCTGTTGAAGGACAGAACTGCGTAATATACGGAACGGTATATTCGCGGGAAGAAAAGACAAATAGCATTTCTTATTTTCTAAAAGATTCCTATCTTTTAAACGGCGTATCCTTTAAAGACGCCGCTCTGGATCGCTTAGATGAATACGATCCGATCTATATCCACAACGTTCAAATTTATATATCAAAAGAAGAAGAAAAGATAGCTGTCGGAAGTGAGCTTATCTTATTTGGAGCGCTTTATTTATATGAGGCTGCAGCTAACCCCGGAGGCTTTGACTCGGCACTGTACTATGCAGCTGAGGATTGCTATGTCTATATGTATGCCGAGGCTCAAAAAATTGTTAGCGAGCAGATGCTCTCTTTAAGTGAGATGTTTACTGAGCTCCGTGAAAGGCTTAGCGAAAATATAAGTGCTCTTTTGCCTTCCGACACGGCGGCAGTGCTCTCCGCAATGCTCCTGGGAGAACGTTCGCAGCTGACCGAGGACATTAAGCTCGGCTATTCGGCGGCCGGTATTTCGCATCTCATAGCTATATCAGGTATGCATATAATGATAATAGGCGGAGCAGTCTACAAGTTGCTTACAGCCTTTAAAGTGAAACATACGGCGGCAAGCTTGGTTTCGGTCTGTATTATATATCTATACTGCGTTTTCGCCGGAAGCAGCGAATCGGTCATAAGGGCTTCCATAATGTTTTCTGTGATGTATATAGGGAAGGTATTGCTTAGGAGTTACGATTCTTTAAGCGCCTTATCGCTTGCAGGCGTAATAATGCTTGCGGCCAATCCTCTGTCCTTGTTCAGGGTCGGATTTCAGCTTAGCTTTGCCGCCGCGGCGGCAATAGCGGGATTGTCTCCGGCCATTAAAAAGCTCATGCTAAAAAGGGCCGGTGTGGAAGAAGGAGAGCTTGGGACGCAAGGCATGATCAAAAAGCTAAAGAAGGGAGTCCTTGATTCGGCGTCGGTATGGACGGCGGTCAATATCGTAACCTTTCCGCTCATCTTATATCATTTTTCCGAGTTCCCGACCTATTCTCTTATTACGAACATCATTTTTGTGCCGCTTATGAGCATCGTTATGACTGCGGGAGCCCTTGGCGCGATCCTGAGTTTTTGCTCTATGCCTTTGGCAGCGTTCATCTTGTTTGTTCCCGATATGATACTGCGGCTTCAAAACGCCGTAGGAGCGTTTGTACTAAAGCTTCCTTTATCGACGCTGATACTTGGGAAGCCTGAGGAGTGGCAGCTTTTAGCCTCGCTTTTCGGGATTATTTTATTGATATTCATACTGAAGAAGCGCAAAAGTGAGCAAAGCCATGAGGGAAGCTTGAAACAAAGGACAAAAAAACGGGCGCTCACCTTGCTTACGGTGCTCCTGCTAATTTCACCGGCTTTAAAATTAAACACAGGATTTTCGATAACGGTGCTTGACGTAGGGCAGGGAGACAGTATTTTTATCCGAAACAGCCGGAACCTCTATATGGTCGACGGCGGCAGCAGTTCAAGCAGCGAAACCGGCAGATACGATGTAATACCCTATATCAGATCTTTGGGTATAAGCACGCTTAAGGCAGTATTCGTTACGCACGACGACTCCGACCATATGAATGCGGTAGAGCAGCTGTTCACATATATAAGCGAGGATAAGACGAGCATAAGTGTTGAGCGTTTGTTTTTGCCGTATTGGCTTAAAGGGAGCGATGAAGGCAGCGGGTTAGAAGCTCTGGCGGAAGCGGCGGGAGTGCAAACATATTATCTGCAAAAAGGAGATGCTATAACAGACGGGGATATGCGTATAGAGGTGTTGAGCCCCGCCATTGAAGACGAATATACGGGAAACGAGGGTTCGCTCGTGCTTTCCGTGAGCTACAAAGAGTTTGACGCCCTGCTTACGGGGGATATAGAGGGGGACGCCGAGGAAGCGCTTATAAGTGAGCTTGGTGAATACGAGATGTTAAAGGTCTCTCATCATGGTTCCAGGAATTCTACTTCAGGGGAGTTCTTAGAGGCGGTATCGCCGAAGATTTGTATAATCTCCGCGCCAAAATACAGCATATACGGACACCCGCACGAGGAAACGCTTGAACGCATAGAGGCGGTCAGAGCAGATATCTATCAGACCGGGCTTTGCGGCGCGGTCACTATCAAAGTAAACGATGGCAAGATGGAAGTGATATGTGAAAGATAAATAAATGCGTTTATTCACCTGCCAAAAAATAATAGACAATCTTTTGAGATTCTTTTACAATTGCTAAAAGTTCTTACAAAAGAAAATATGCGGTCGGACATTTTGTCAGGCTCAACGAAAGGCTAAATCAACATGAAAGCTATTGCCGAGGATATAAAAAACGGAGATTTTAAACCTGTATATTTGCTGTATGGCGAAGAAGGCTATATGCGCTCCGAATATTTAAAAAGACTGCTTTTTGCGCTTGGAGCGTCGGAAGACAGCATGAATTTTACACGCTTCGAGGGAAAGAGGATAAACGACGACGAGGTCATAGAGACCTGCGAGACCTTGCCTTTTTTTTTCGACAGAAGGGTCGTGCTGATAGAGGATTCAGATATTTTCAAAGAAAAACACGAAAAGCTTTCGGAGTATATGGCTCGGATCCCGGAATATATGACGCTGATATTTTCCGCGCCCGAGATAGATAAAAGAGGGAAGCTGTATAAGGCGGCAGCGGCATATGGAAGGGCGGTCGAATTTAAAACTCTTGGTGAAAATGAGATTATAGAGCAGGTACTCCTTAAGCTCAAAAGGAGCGGAAAAAAAATAAGGCGCTCGACGATGAATGAATTTTTAAGCGGAGCGGGAAGTGATATGAGCTTCATTTCCTGTGAGCTTGAAAAGCTGATTGCCTATGCCGGCGACGCAGAGGAGATTACCTTAGAAGATATACGAGCTGTCTGTCATGTCCGCATTGAAACGAAGATATTCGACATGATAGCAGATACGGTGCAGGGAAAGCGAAGCAGGGCGCTCAAAAGCTACGGCGAGCTCTTGGCATTAAAAGAAGCGCCCGTAAATATGCTCGCTAAGATAGAAAGACAGTACAGAGAGCTTTTGAACATAAAGGAGCTATACGAAAGCGGTCAGGGAGATAAACTCATAGCGGCGGCCTTGGGTATTAGTCCCTATGCGGTTAAAAAGAATCTTCCCATAGCAAAAAAATATTCCACAAAGCAGCTTAAAGAAATACTCAAAAAGGCGGCAAGGCTTGACGAGGAAATAAAGGAGGGCAGGATAGGAGACAGCACAGCCGTCGAGATGCTGCTCATAGCGCCGGATAGATGCTGTTCATAGTGTCGAAAAAATCGTTGACAAATAAGGGCTTTGCGGATAATATAATCGAGTACGCATACGGATTATCCGTGTCTGTCTGTATGTGCGCAATATCAAGTCTATAAGGAGGTGTGCAGTTTGGCTAATATAAAATCGGCAAAGAAGAGAATTCTTGTTGCGAGAACGAAGAGCAAAAGAAATCAGGCGATAAAGTCTTCCGTTAAAACGGCGATCAAAAAAGTCGATGCCGCTGTTGCAGCGAAAGATGCCTCAGCAGCTCAGGAAGCTTTGAGAAATGCTATTTCGGTCATAGATAAAGCCGAGACAAAGGGCGTTTATCATAAGAACAACGCTTCAAGAAAAGTTTAACGCTTAA
>CAYXUB010000008.1:0-2443 GCA_964468385.1 uncultured Lachnospiraceae bacterium | reverse complement strand
GCATAATAAAAAAACATTTAAAACGGCTGACCGTCCTTCAGCCGTTGACTTTTTAATAAGACAATGAACTTGAGGCAGGCTCGGCGCCTGCCTTGATTTATTTCCTTGATTTATTTAAAAAATTCAATGAAAGCTGATAATGAAAAAGAATTTCGTATATGCTAAAATATCTCTAGATCGTTATCTAAGCTGAGGATTAATTTTAAAAACAATTTACAGATAGAAAAGAGGAGAATATGAAAAAGGGCCTTATAATTTTCGATCTGGACGGGACGATCACTGCTTCCGCGCCCGGTGTGATAAACAGTGTAAAATATGCAATCGAAAAAACCGGGAAGGAGCCGCTTTCGGAAAAAGAACTCCTGAGCTTTGTCGGGCCGCCCATGGTTTACCAATTTAAGCTCATATACGGCATAGACGATGATGAAGCTATGGAAATGGTCAGGATATTCCGTGAAAGATACAATACACAGGGAGTATACGAAAGTTCCCTCTTCCCTGGAATAAAAGAATTACTTGAAAAGCTTAAGACGGACGGGTATATGCTTTCCATTGCGACTTCAAAGGCTGCACCGACTGCAAAACAGGTGCTGGAAGACTTCAAAATGGAAAAATATTTTGAACACTGGCATGGGGCGATCGGCGACAACAGACGGGCCGATAAGATGGACATAATAGAAAGGGTTTTAAAGGACTGCGGATACGATAATTGCAGGGATAAGGCTTTCTTAGTCGGTGACAGGAAATTTGACGCACAGGGCTCGGAGCTTTGCGGCATAGGTTTTTATGGCGCCGGCTGGGGATATGCTCCCGAAGGAGAACTCGAGGCATACCCTAATCTCGGAATTGCCGCTTCGCCGGAGGAGTTATATGAGATGATATTAGCTAAGGACAAGGAGAAGGATCTTGACAGATAAGACGCGTATCCCTACAAGAACAAAGATATGGGAAATGATAAGTCCGCTGATATTTTTCTTTGTCTGCATATTTGCCTGTGTCTTTGTAGTTTACGCCTTAGCGGGAATTGCGTTTTCTTTCGGCGTGGCAGACGGGGAGAGCTTCGATGATTTCGTACTCAATACGACTATATGGAGCAATCTTGCCTTTTATGTAGTGACGGTATTTGTCAAAGGCAGACGCAGCCAGAGGGTCTATGAAAAAATAAAATACGTTCATTCTTCTGCAAATCGAAAGCTCTGGGAATGTGTGCTCGCTGCCATTGCGGCCTTCTTTGCGGCATATGCTACAAGCGCGTTGATAGACCTTTCGGGCTTATCCGATATATTTACTACCTACAGTACCTCGGCCGATGCGACCTTCGCCGGTCAGTCTCCGATATTGCTGATCCTGACAACCGTTATCGCGGGGCCGATAGCGGAGGAGCTCATATTCAGGTATATGGTCTTTGGGCGCATGCGCTTTTATCTTGGAGCAAGGACGGGGATAATCCTTTCCGCTTTGCTATTTGGGCTCTATCATGCGAATTTAGTACAGTTCATATATTGCACAGTCCTAGGCTTGATATTTGCCTTCATATATAATAAGTTCGGGAATCTTTGGATAACGATAGGAGCTCATATGGCGATAAATCTTGCCGGGATAGTCGTATATTTATGATGCAAAGAACTGCGGGAGCGCAATCCGCAGGCATCATACTTATAAAAAATATTTGATACAAGGAGGATAGACAGTATGAACATATGTGTATACGGAGCCTCGAGCCAGAGGATTGACAGGGAATATATAAATGCCGTTGAAGAACTGGGCTATCTCGCGGCGCTCAGGGGCCATTCGCTCGTATTCGGAGCGGGGGAAAGTGGATTGATGGGAGCGGCCGCAAGGGGCTTTAAAAGAGGAAAAGGAAAGATAACAGGTGTTATCCCTGAGTTTTTCAGGGACGAAAACATAGAAGCGATCTATCAGGAGTGTGACGAGCTTATATTTACTCAAACGATGCACGAAAGAAAGCTTAAGATGGAGGAACTCGCCGACGCCTTTGTGATAACGCCGGGAGGCATCGGAACGCTGGAGGAGTTTTTTGAAGCGCTTACGCTTAAACAGCTCGGCAGGCATATGAAGCCGATAGCCCTGTATAATATAAAGGGATATTTCGATTATTTAGAAAAATTCATGTATGTTTCGATGGAGAAGAAATTTATAAGGGCCTCTTGTGATCTGCTCTATCTGACGATAAGCGACATCGATGAGCTTTTTGACTATGTTGAGAAGCATACGGGCTCCTTCGGTATGGGAGTGCATGAATTTAAAGACGGCGGTATATCGAGAAAATAATCAGACGGCAATCGCGCTCGGCGAGAGTGTGCGCTGGGGCGCACACTTTTTTTCGGAATGGAGATTATTATGAAAACAAAGAGTAGCACATCGATCAAGCTGGGCATCTGCGCCATATCGGTTCTTATGATGGGGGCAGTTGGCGTCTCGG
>CAYXUB010000007.1:0-29148 GCA_964468385.1 uncultured Lachnospiraceae bacterium | reverse complement strand
CCCGGTCTTAAAAGTGTGCGCCCCAGCGCACACTCGCGCCGAGCGCGATTACAAGCAATAATTTCTCTTCGCGCGAGTGCGCATCCACAGCTCTTAAGCCGCTGTTTTAAAAATCAACCTGACCCTGAAGCCAGATAATGCCTTTGAAACGCCGTCCTACGGCAGGCTCTCCTTCGAGATCCTTTTTGTTTATACAGACATCAAACATGATTTCATTACAGGATACGCTAAGCTTTACAAGGTACTCGCCGGTATAGCGGTTTTGTTCTATCCTATAATCCTTGATGTCCCCTATAACGCTGTACATATCGCTTCCGTAGCCATAAGGCATAAAACTGTTGTCTACTATCGAATAGAGATCCTCGTTATCTATTCGTTTTGCTATCTCGTTATAAACGCCCATCTCTTCGACAGTGAGGCTTTCCATAGCCGCCTCGTCGCCGTTTCTTGCCGCTAAGATAAGCGCCCTGCGTTTGCGAGCCTTTTTCCGTTTTTCCTTCGCGTATTCCTCAGTCTTATATACGGGCAGAAGGATCTTCCCCTCTATGCTAAGCGCTGAAAGCGTGACTGCGGAGGCTTTCTGTTCATGGCTCCCTTTTTGCTTGGTATTCAGATAATCGGCGGTATTTATAAGATGAAATATAAGAGAAATATCGAGCCGAAGGTCGTCGCAGGCTCCGATATAGGCCTCCGTATCGGCCCTTTTTTCTATTATGACATCCTCCGAAGAACTTATTGTCGAACCGATAAAATATGGGTAGTGATATTCTATGTTGAACTCGTCTTTTTCATTGTATTCTCCGAATACACATATGCCGCAGTCTGTTGAAAATTCCTTTGTAAATTCAGCGACTAGTCTGTCTGCCCTTATTCCTATTACCTTTTTCGAATCATATTTTTTTATGGTCTCGTTCAGGAGTATGTTCAGATCAGTGGTTTTTTCCAGAGCGGAAAATCCGACAGCTTTTAAATATCTCTGCATCGGATATCTCCTTTTTTTATTCGCCCGATTCAACGGTCATTCTTTGGGAATAAGCAGCGTCTTTCCTCCCATATACGGCCGAAGAGCCTCGGGTATGCTTACCGAACCGTCGGACCGCAGATTGTTTTCAAGAAAAGCAATGAGCATCCTCGGCGGCGCAACCACGGTGTTATTCAGTGTATGCGCCAAGTATTTACCATTCTCACCGTTTACCCTTATCTTTAGCCTGCGCGCTTGAGCATCTCCTAAGTTAGAGCAAGAGCCGACCTCAAAATACTTCTTCTGTCTCGGAGACCATGCTTCTACATCGCAGGACTTGACCTTCAGATCTGCCAAATCGCCCGAGCAGCATTCGAGAGTACGAACGGGAATGTCGAGCGTCCTGAAAATATCGACCGTGTTCTGCCAGAGCCTATCATACCAAATAGGACTTTCCTCCGGAGAGCAGATGACGATCATCTCCTGCTTTTCAAATTGATGTATGCGATATACGCCACGTTCCTCAAGGCCGTGAGCGCCTTTTTCCTTCCTAAAACAAGGTGAATAGCTCGTGTATGTGAGCGGAAGGGTCTCTTCATCGATTATGCGGTCTATGAATCTGCCTATCATCGAATGTTCGCTCGTACCGATAAGATACAGATCTTCTCCTTCGATCTTGTACATCATCGCTTCCATTTCGGCAAAACTCATGACTCCGGTAACTACGTCGCTCCTTATCATAAAGGGCGGAACACAGTATGTAAAACCACGATCTATCATGAAATCACGGGCGTATGTCAGTACGGCCGAATGCAGCCTTGCAATATCGCCTATAAGATAATAGAAACCATTTCCGGCAACCTTATGTGCCGAATCGAGATCAATGCCGCCGAAAGATGCCATTATATTTGTATGATATGGAATCTCAAAATCAGGAACGACGGGCTCCCCGTATTTTTTTATTTCTACGTTTTCGCTGTCGTCTTTCCCGATAGGTACGCTCGGATCTATCATCTGAGGGATCACGAGCATTCTCTTGCGTATCTCCTCCTCGACCTCGCGTTCCTTAGCAGACAGCTCGTCTATGCGGGCACCGTTGGCAGCGACTTCTTTCTTTATTTCTTCTGCCTCGTCTTTTTTGCCCTGCCCCATGAGCTTTCCGATCTCCTTTGAGATCTTGTTCCTCTGTGCTCTTAAAGCCTCGACCTCTCCTTTGATCTCACGATTTTTCCTGTCGAGCTCTATAACTTCATCGACCAGTTTTAGCTTTTCGTCTTGAAATTTGTTTTTTATGTTTTGTTTTACGAGTTCCGGGTTTTCTCTCAGAAACCTTATGTCTAACATTATGTCAACCTCTAGCGTGCTTTATTTTAATTTTTTATTTTCAATTTCCTCTGTTTCTTTGTTTTCTATTGCGTGATTCAACGCTTCTCTTTCTTCTGTGCTGAGTATGATATAGGATTTCCCCCTCACAATCTCCTTAATATATTGGAAACAGTTGTCGCGGCTATGTATTGTATTTAAAATGAAACCTGTATTTGAATCGTCCAGCATGGCTAGTGCAAAGCTCATTTTCCCGCCAACGTCATCGAACGCGTCGTATTTCACTATTCCGTAGTGCGTAAGCGTATGCCCTAATTTTCTTTTTATGCTTCGTATATCATCTCTGTTCGACTCGCTCAGGCTTATTCCCTTTGTCGCGCCGTAAAGCTGATCTTCAAAAATCTTTTCAAGGGAGTTGACATTTTTTCCCTTTAAGAATACACGGTATCTTTTTGTGAGTCTGCGGAGTTTTATCGCTAGTGAAGCCGTAACAAAGGCCAATAAAGCAATGATGGCCAACAACAAAAGAATCCATATACTTATATCCAGACCGAGTATTGAGGTCCCGTTTTCCATATCACCGTTTTTCCTCTCTGATAGTATGAAGAAGGTCCAATATTCTGTCAAGCTCCTGAGGAGAGTAATACTCTATCTCTATAGATCCGCTTCCCGAGGCCTTTCTTTTTATGTTAACTTTTGTCCCGACCAGATTGCGAAGCTGTTCCTCTAAGGCTCGAAAAGCTTCATCAGCGGATATCTCCTCTGTTTTTTTCTTAACCGGAGGTTTTTTCAACTTTTGGATAAGCCGCTCCGTTTCTCTTACGCTAAGCGCGTCTGTTGCGATCTTAGTCGCGACCTCGAATTGTGTGTCGCCGTCTTCTAGGCTTAAAAGAGATCTTGCATGCCCCGTACTTAGCAGTCCGTCCACAAGCATTTTCTGTACTCTTTCATCTAGCTTTAATAGTCGCATCGAATTTGCAATAGCCGTCCTGCTTTTTGAAACTCTTTTTGCTAGATCCGCCTGTTTAAGGCCAAATTCATCGATAAGGCGCTTAAAAGCCGCTGCCTCTTCTATCGGATTGAGGGCTTCTCTCTGGATGTTTTCGATCAATGATATTTCGACGACTTCGCGGTTCGTATATTCCTTTACTAAAGCCGGAACTTTTTTTAATCCGATCTTCTTTGCGGCGCGCCATCTTCTCTCGCCCGCTATTATCTCATAATACTTACCTTTCTTCTGAAGCAGTAACGGCTGTAATATGCCGAAAATCTTGATGGATTCTGCGAGTTCGGCTATTGCTCCCTCATCAAATTCTTTTCGTGGCTGTTCGGCATTTGGTGTTATTAGCGATGTCTTTATTTCAAATACCGTTTCTCCATCAGAGTTTTCATTCCCGGCCCGCACTTTGTTTCCATTTTGCGCGTCCTCTTTTAAAAATACGTTCTCCTGTCTGTTTTCGGCTGCCTGATCCGTTCTCCCAGACGGTATTAGACTTTGCAACCCTTTTCCCATATTCAAGCCGCCTTTTCTCGTTGCCATTACCTCTCCTCCCTTGCTATGACTTCCTGCGCGAACTTTCTATAGCTTTCAGCCCCTGCAGAGCGTGGGTCATATATGTTGATAGGTAATCCGTAGCTTGGCGCTTCCGCCACTCGTACGTTCCTTGGTATTATCGTCTCATATATATATGCATTAAGATTTTCTTTTACATTTTCGATCACTTGTGATGCAAGTTTTGTCCTTTGATCGTACATTGTAAACAGGACGCCATCTATTTCAAGCTCTTTATTTAAGCTCTCTTTTACAAGGGAAATCGTATTAGTCAGGAGCGCAAGCCCTTCAAGTGCATAATATTCACACTGAAGTGGTATGAGCAGCGAATCGGCCGCCGCGAGCGCGTTTATTGTCAACAGGCTCAAGGACGGAGGGCAGTCTATATATATATAATCATATCTGTCCTTTGCGAGCGCGACCGAGTCCTTTAGCCGATATTCTTTGTCGTCTAACGCTGTAAGCTCTATTTCTGCCCCCGATAAATCTATGTTTGAGGGTATAATATCCAACTTAGGATATTCCAGCGATAAAAGACAATCGTCAAATGCACATTCTCCTATTAAAAGGTCGTAAACCGAGCGTCGGATTTCATTTCTTTCTATTCCGAATCCGCTCGTTGCGTTTCCTTGAGGGTCGATATCTATCAAAAGAACTTTTCTGTCTCGCTCGCTGAGGCATGAGGCAAGATTTATCGCCGTCGTGGATTTTCCGACGCCGCCTTTTTGATTTGTTATTGCAATTATCTTTGCCACAACTGCCTCCTCCTGCGTTCGGGTAAAACAGCGTTCGGATTTTTCCGAACGCCTTACACGGATACATATTATATTATATAATGCGACGCTGTCAATGCTTCCTTTTCTTAAAAATTTGACAAAATTTCAAATGTTTAACGGGACTTTTTGCAGGTCTTTAAGCAATAACGTTTCACGTGAAACATTTTCTGATGGTTTCTCTTTCAAAAACACTCACCCTCAGCAGCCCCCCTGTACGCGCGCACAGAAAAAACGAGAGCCCTCTTTGTGTTTCACGTGAAACATTCTCTGGCGGTCGCTCTTTCAAAAAGCAACGAGTCTTTCGCGAGAGCGTAAAACGCGAAGAAATCGGGGTTGTATGCCCGCGGCCTCGCGCGGCTTCAGGGCTCTTTGTGAAAGGGATTGTTTATGTTTTAATGGATAGAAAAGATTTCTTGTTCATCAACAACGAAGTGTAAGCTTAAATAACAACTTTTAAAAGCTGTATTTTGAGGATTATTGTCGTCTTATGTGGAAAAACCTGTGGATAATGTGGAAAAGAGACGTGTTATGTAAGCGGGGTTTTCTGCGGAACTCCATTTCTTCTCGGGTAAATAGCCCGTGTTTTTTCAATTTTTCTTATGATCGGAAAACTACGCCTAAGCTCCGACGGTCCAATGACCATATCTACCGTTTTTTCAAGGCGCCCACCCAGTTTTCGGAGAGCTCCCTGCGCTTGCTTAAGCTCCTCATCAACATTCCCTGATTTATAGGGCAAAAACAGCCCTCCCTCTTTTACAAAAGGAAGACAAAGCTCAGAAAGAGATGAGAGCTTACCAACGGCACGCGAAACACACAAATCAAAACCTTCTCTATAAGCAGGGTCGTGTGCAAGTTCCTCTGCCCGCCCATTCAAAGCGACCGTTTCTGAAAGTTTAAGTTTGTCTATTATAATATTCAGAAAGTTCACCCTTTTCCCGCGCGAATCAACAAGAACAGCCCTTGTTTTTGGAAAAATTATCTTAAGAGGAATTCCGGGAAATCCCGCTCCACTTCCTATGTCAATAAAAGAAGTTATGTTACCGATGTCAACGAAGGCCACAATGGCCAGACTGTCGAGAAAATGCTTTTCCTCCACACCCTTGATATCGTCAATCGCAGTCAGGTTCAGCTTTTTATTCGCGTCGGCAAGCAGTTTATAGTAAAAATAAAGTTGCTCCTCCTGTTTTGCGCTCAAAACGACATCGTTTTTATTTAAATAAGCCGAGAGCAGTTCAAAGCGTTCCACTTATATCTCCTATATAAAAGCCTAAATACTTTTCCTTTTTTCGTGTGCGCTTATATATATGGCAAGCACAGATACGTCCGCAGGCGATACCCCTTGAATCCTCGACGCCTGCCCTAAGTTTACAGGTCTAAAAGCCTTTAGCTTCTGTACCGCCTCAAGCCTTAATCCCCTGACGTCCTCATAATCTATATCCTTGGGGATACTTCTCTTTTCGGTTTTCCTAAATTGTTCGACCTGCTTTTCTTGCCTTTTTATATACCCATCGTATTTCAACCTGATATTGACCTGCTCACACACATCATATGGCAAACGTGTTCTGTCCTCATCCAGTTCCGCGCTTATCACATATGAAAGCACAGGCCTGCGGATAAGATCGGCAAGCGAAGCCCCCGCCGAAAGCGGGGCGGAAGAGTACTTCTTAAGCACTTCTGCAACTTCTTTCTTTGTCCCTACAAACTTCCTTTCGAGCCGGTCGCATTCTTGGACTATAAGTCGCTCCTTTTCAACTATCTTCTCGTAATCGTCGTCGCTTACGAGCCCAACTCTGTGCCCATACTTCCTAAGCCTGAGATCGGCATTGTCCTGCCGCAAAAGCAAACGATATTCGGCCCGACTCGTCATCATTCTATAAGGTTCCCTCGTTTCCTTTGTCAACAAATCATCAATAAGCACACCTATATAAGCATCCGAACGACTTAGGATAAGACTTTCCTCCCCCTTTATGAGCATAGCCGCATTTATTCCTGCTATAATACCCTGCGCCGCAGCCTCCTCATATCCGGAACTTCCGTTTGACTGTCCCGCAGAGAACAGCCCTTTTATGTTTTTAAATTCAAGCGTAGGTTTAAGCTGCATTGGATCTATACAGTCGTATTCTATTGCATATGCGTTTCTTATTATCTTTACATTCTCAAGCCCCGGCACGGTTTTATACATGGCATATTGCACATCCTCAGGAAGAGAGCTCGACATTCCCGACAGATACATTTCGTTGGTGTAAAGGCCTTCGGGCTCTACGAACACCTGATGTCTATCCTTATCCGGAAATTTTACGACCTTATCCTCGATCGAAGGACAATACCTCGGGCCGGTCCCCTGTATGGCGCCGGAAAAAAGAGGAGAGCGGCCTATGTTTTCTCGTATTATCCTATGTGTTTCTTCATTCGTATATGTAAGCCAGCAGGAAACCTGCTCCTTTTGTATTTTCTCTCTATCGGTCGAAAAAGAAAACGGAACTATCATTTCATCGCCGCGCTGTTCTTCCATTTTTGAAAAGTCTATACTTCGCCCGTCAACCCTTGCCGGTGTTCCCGTCTTAAACCTGAGGATACGTATACCGTTTGAAACAAGCGAATCCGTCAAATGCGTCGCCGACATTAAGCCGTTCGGGCCTGTGCTCTGCGACACCTCTCCGAAGATACAGCGAGAGTTCAAATAGACTCCGGTGCAAAGAATCACTGCCTTTGCGTGATAAACGGCTCCGGAAACACTGGTTACCCCCTTGCACTCCCCAGCCTCGACTATAAGAGCAGAAATCTCACTCTGCCTTATGGTCAGATTATCACTGTTTTCCAATACCTTCCTCATACTCATGCTGTATTTGCTTTTGTCCGCTTGCGCGCGAAGGGAATGAACCGCCGGCCCTTTAGATTCGTTTATCATTTTAGACTGGATAAACGTTCGGTCTATATTTTTTCCCATTTCCCCGCCAAGCGCATCAACCTCACGCACGAGATGGCCCTTGCTGGTACCTCCTATATTCGGATTACAGGGCATAAAGGCTATACTGTCTATACTTACAGTGAATACGATGGTAGACAGACCAAGACGAGCAGAAGCGAGCGCAGCTTCGCAGCCGGCATGTCCCGCTCCTATGACAATGACATCGTATGTTTCTTCTATACCTCGCATTTGGTTTACATAACTCCTAAAACAGTAGAATGTTTCTTTTTCTTATATGTTTTCTGACTATGCTGATTCAAAGTTATTTTCCCATACAGAACTTACTGAATATCTCATCAATCAGATCTTCGGAGAGGTTCCCTCCCGTAATAGAATCCAAGGCATTTATTGCCCCCGAAAGGTCTATGGAATAGAAATCCTCGGGCAGCCCGTCCATAATACTCTTTAAAACAAGGCTTAAAGAGGAGATTGCGCTCTCGATAAGTTTTTTATGCCTTATGTTCGTTATAAAAAGTTCGTCATTAAACGAAAGCTCTCCGCAAAAAAACATCTTTTCAATGAGCTCTTGAAGCTCTCGTTCACCGGTTCCTTTCTTGGCGGAGATTTCGATTACCGGGAAGTCCGTTATCCTTTCCAGCTCCTCCTTGCTTGTTTGCAACTTTAAATCCGATTTGTTTAAAAGCGCAATGCCTTTTTTATGTGACAGCTTCCTGATAGTATCTATGTCGCTTTCCTGTATCTTATCCGAGCCATCAAGCACATAAAGAATAAGATCGGCCTCGTCCGCCTTTTCCCATGCAAGCCGCACCCCTATCTGTTCGACTTCATCCGCCGTCCTTCGTATTCCCGCCGTATCCAATATCCTAAGGGAAAATTTCCCAAGTCTCAGATTCTCTTCCAAAATATCCCGCGTTGTCCCCGGTATTTCCGTGACAATAGCTCGCTCTCTGCCAAGGAGCAAGTTTAAGAGAGAAGATTTCCCTACGTTTGGCCTTCCTAATATAACGGTTTTTATTCCTTCTTCTATGTATTTCCCTTTTTCCGCCGTGTCATAAAGCGCACAAAGCTCATCTCTTTGCTTCTCTATGACACCTAAAAGCTTTTTTGGATAGCCTTCAAGCGATATATGCTCAGGGTCGTCAAGTGCGGATTCGATAAAAGCCAATTCATATAAAAGTTTTTCTCTTATTTCTTTCGTCTTTTCCTTGAGTCTCCCTTTTAATTGTCCGGCCGCGCTTTCCAGTGCATATTCGCTTTTTGCGGATATAATATCCATGACCGCTTCAGCCTTAGATAAATCCATCCTTCCGTTTAAAAAAGCTCTTTTTGTAAATTCTCCGGGCTCCGCCGGCCTAGCTCCCGACGACAGCACCGCTTCTAAAACGTTGTTTACGACCAACACGCCTCCATGGCAGTTTATCTCAACCGTATCCTCTCCGGTATAGGAATGAGGCGCCTTAAAGACAGAAAGCAGCACTTCATCAATAGTTCTTCCGTCTGCTTCGATCCATCCGTGGGTTATAGTATTTGCTGCTAAGTTTTTTACCTCTGACCCTTTAAAAATCTTTTCCGCAGTTTCGAAAGCTTCGGGGCCGCTTATCCTTATGATGCCTATTCCGGACGGCGCCATTGCCGTTGAAACAGCCGCGATCGTATCAGTCATTTTTTCCTTCTTTCTAAAAAACTCCGAAAAAGGGCTTTCGTCCCCTTCGGAGTGTTTATGAAACTATTTACTGTTCTTTTCTTTTTTTAGGCGCGACGACAATCTGTCTGTAAGGTTCATTGCCCTCGCTATATGTCTCAACATCTTTGTTTGGCTGAAGCGCAGAATGGATTATACGTCTCTCATACGGGTTCATCGGCTCAAGCACAACCGTCTTTTTCGTCTTTTTTACTTTGTTTGCAATATTTTTCGCAAGATTCTCAAGCGTTTCCTTTCTCCTGCGCCTGTAGTCCTCCGTATCTAGTTTTACCCTTATATATTCCTTATGTTTCTTATTTAAAACCAGGCTGGTAAGATATTGAAGAGAGTCAAGCGTCTGCCCCCTCTTCCCAATAAGTATACCCATGTCGTCACCTGAGAGCTCAATTTCTAGACAGGCGTTATCAGGAATATAGTTTGTCTTTATCTCTACCGCCATATCCATTGCATCGAAGACGTTTTTCAAAAATTCCGAAGCCACCTTATACATAGTATCAATTTCTTCCTCTGTCTTCATTAGCGGCTCTCTTTTTTCTTCTTTTATTTGAGTGTTTTCAACCGTACTTTCTTTTTCTTCTTTTTTATTATTTTTTCTGCGGCGACTCGGCTTTTTATTTCCGGAGTGTTTTTCTTTTTCTTCTTCTTCTTTTACAGCGGCCTTCTTTTTTTTCGGCTCTTCTTCGACTGTTTCAATTTCCTTCACTTTTACCTTTATAATAGCCGGCTTGTTCCCGATTCCTAAAAAACCCTTGCTTCCTTCACTTATAATTTCAATATCAAGCCTATCGCTTGGAAGCTCCAGCTGCACGCAAGCCTTTGTTATTGCGTCATCTACTGTCTTTGCGCTTATCTCCATATATTCCATAATATTACCTCCGACGGTAAACCTTATTTCCTTTTCCTTTTTTGATTTCTGTTTTTTTCATCGTATTTTCTTACCATGTTGACTTTGGCAAAAAGGCTGTTTTCATCCGCATCTTTTGTCTTTTCAAAATAATCATATTCGATGCTCGTATCGTTTGTATATTTGCCCTGAGGGTTTTTTATCCTGCGAATATTGGTATGTGCCTGCTCATTTACCCTTGTTTTGCTGACTTCCTTCTTGTTTTTGTTCTTCTTTTCGGCTTTCTCTATATTTTTCTTTACCAGCGTTTCGATATCGATCTTCATCAATCTTCGGTTTATTACTATAATCTGAACAGCTCTAATGACCGCAGCCGTTATCCAGTATATACCGATACCAAAAGAAACAGAAAAGCACAAAAATGCGGAAAAAATAGGCATAACGTTGTTCATCGTTTTCATCGAAGAAGCTGTTCCGCTCGCATCGTTTATATTTTGAGGCATGAGTTTGTAGTTTAACCACTGCGTAAACCATGCGAACACAGGCACTAAGATCGCAAGTAAAATAAGCCACCATGCGCCTGACGCAAACGCCCTTTGGATAGTTCCGATCGGGGATTCTGTTATATTTAAACCCAAGAAAGAATTCATCTGGTCGCTTTTTGCCGCCGTTTCTACTATACTTTGGCTTATGCTTGAAAATTCAGGTATCTGGGCGAAGGCCGTCCACTGATCCTGCGTCATTGCGGAGAGCCCGTCTATAACATTCGTTTTGCTGAGATAACTTCCAACCGATGTTATGCTGAGACTGTTTTCTATTGCAAATTCCGCAAATGCAGCGGTTCCTCCCGGTAAGGATATTATCTTTGTCGCAAGCCCGGAAAATACCGCGGCCACTCTCGTTATATATCCCGGGATATGATATATAACCTGATACAATGCCAACAATAAAAGAAACTGCAAGAGAAGCGGAAGACAAGTTCCGTAGGGAGAGGTCCCGTATTTCTCATATATCTCTTTCGTCTCTTCCTGCATTCTATACATGGAAGCTTGGTCACGTCTGCCCTTGTATTTTTGCTGTATCTTCGTAATCTCGGGCTGCATGTAGCTCATCAGTCTCGTCGATTTTTGCTGTTTGATCGTGATAGGAAGAAGAAATAAATATATCACGATCGTATAGAGAATAACGGAAAGACCGATATTTGGGATACCTATAGTATCAAGAATATAATATATTCCTTCCATGACCAACCCCATAAGCTGAGATATCCAGCTTATTATAGGCGTTGTTGACTTACTGAGTAAAAAAAGATCCAATTTCTGATTCCTCCGGATATAGACTGTTTACGGCACTGGGTCGTATCCGCCCTTGGAAAACGGATTACATCTCAGAATTCTCCAGACTGCAAGTAAACTTCCTTTTAAAGCTCCGTATTTTTGTATGGCCTCAAGGCCGTATTGAGAACAGGTCGGGGTATAAGGACAATGAACTGTTTTCAACGGAGATATATGTTTTTGATAGAACCTTATCATTTTGATCAATATAAATTTCATATTGTCCTTCCTTTCGTATAATTCAAGAAATATGAAACTTATTTTTCTTCTAATATATGATGTCTCTTTGCAAGACGGCAAATTGCACTCTCGATATCTTTATAAGTGCAGTCCTTAGCATTTACCCTCGCTATAAAAACGAGATCATATCCTATATGAAATGATTCCTCGTGCAGGCGATAGCTTTCTTTGATAAGCCTCTTTACGCGATGTCTAACAACGCTGTTTCCTACTTTTTTGCTTACCGATATTCCTACCCTATTCCTTCCAAGATCGTTTTCCTTCACATATAAAACTAAATATCTATCCGCCGACGAGCTTCCGTTTTTATAAATCTCGCCGAAATCCACATTTTTCTTTAAGCTCTCGGAATATTTCATACGTTTATGTACATGATATAAAAGACCACATTTTTTCAATGCGGTCTCTCTTTAGGCTGATAAAACTTTTCTTCCTTTTAATCTTCTGGCTGCTAAAACCTTTCTTCCGCCTTTTGAACTCATTCTGGCTCTGAATCCATGAACCTTTGACCTTTGCCTTTTCTTAGGCTGAAACGTCATTTTCACGACTCACCCACCTCCTTTATTTTGAATTTTCTTTTTAGATCGCGGCCGTATTTTCCACTTCAACCGCTTAAAAAGAATATATTATCTACGTGAAGAAACACCAACTCGATTATAGACACATTTAATTTACCGGTCAAGTTTTTTTTAAAAAACCATGTCGTAGCTCGATTTTTAAAATTCTGCCATACATAAACCCTACGCCTTGCTCTTTCGTAATGCCCGCATAAAAGGTAAAGAAAGACACAGGACGACTTTGTTTACATATTTTTCCACATTTTGTTGAAAACTTGTTGATAACTTTTTAATAAAGAAATTTTCTATCAAAATTTTCAGATTTTCTTCCTTAATATAAGAATATTATTTTTAACGTTGATAACTTTTTCAACATATCCACAAACTAATTTTTTAATTCTGTCTATCTTGTTTTAGGTTGATAAAAATCAGATAATATAATAAAATTTAGCTTGTAGGCGCCCGTTTTTCTCTTTAGAAAATGGACGGCGCGTTCTTTTATGCGCATGTTCATTAAAAGAGCATTATATTATAAGATATCAATATTTTTTCTATGGATATAATTAAACAAAATTGGCAGAAAATACTAAATAAGATAAAGGACGAATATGAGTTGAGCGACGTTTCCTTTAAGACGTGGCTTCAACCTCTTTCTGTATACGATGTAAATGATTCTGTCGTCACTATTCTTGTCCCTTCAGAACAGATAGGCTTAGAATATATAAGAAAAAAATATTATTCTCCTTTAAAAGTAGCCATATCGGAATTTACGGGAAAAGAATACGACATCGTATTTATAACTTCAGAAAGTGAATTTTCGTCATCATTAGATGATATTTCTCCAAACGGGACTACGTTATCCTCGTTAGGACTTAATCCTAAATACACTTTTGATACCTTCGTTGTCGGCAGTAATAACAAATTTGCTCATGCCGCTTCTTTAGCCGTGGCGGAATCTCCCGGAAAGGTTTACAATCCTTTATTTTTATATGGAGGAGTAGGTCTTGGCAAAACTCATCTGATGCATTCCATCGCTCATTTTATAAAACAGAATCATCCTCAAATTAATATACTTTATGTCACGAGCGAGCAGTTTACAAACGAAGTAATAGATGCCATCAGGAATGGAAACAACGCGGCAATTTCAAAATTCCGTGAAAAATACAGGAATATTGATGTCCTATTAGTAGATGATATCCAATTCATCATAGGAAAAGAATCCACTCAGGAAGAGTTTTTCCATACCTTTAACTCACTCCACAGTGCCGGAAAGCAGATAATCATATCGTCTGACCGGCCTCCAAAAAATATGAACATCTTAGAAGAACGTATAAGATCACGATTTGAATGGGGTTTGATGGCTGATATACAAAGTCCGGATTTCGAAACTCGAATCGCGATCCTCCAGAAAAAGCAGGAAAGCGACGGATTTACTGTCAGCCGAGAAATAATAGAATACATTGCAGAAAACGTTAAATCAAATATAAGAGAATTGGAAGGATCACTAAATAAGATAATTGCACGTTCTATATCGGATAATAAAGAAGCCGACCTGGAACTCGCGAAGGAAGCATTGAAAGATATAATAACTCCTAAGGAAAATAAGAATATTTCTCCAGAAGTCATAATTAATGAAGTAGCCTCGTATTTTAATATAAGCGTTGATGACATAAAAGGAGATAAGAGAAGTAATAAAATAGCTTATCCTCGGCAACTTGCAATGTATTTAATAAGGGAGATGACAAATACAAACCTTCAGAGTATAGGAAACCTGATGGGAGGAAAGGATCATACTACTGTAATGTACGGCGTAAAAAAAATCGAAAAGTCTGTTAATGAAAATCCTACGGTAGAAGATGAAATTGAAAATATAAAGAAAAAGATTTCGGGGTGAGTATCCACATTTTTCACGTGAAATAGATGTTAATTCTATGTGGATTTTCTTGATAACTTTATTATTCACATCTTATAAACATATACTTCACGTGCTTTTCACATACTTTTTAAATATTAAAATCCGTTGCGATATTTTTAAAAAACAGGGTTTTTAACATTTCCACATCCCTTATGATTAAGATTATGAATAATAAATATATTTTATATAAGCCGAACCATATAAATATGTGTCTAAATAAAAAAACGGAGGCATTTCATTTATGAAAATTTCTTTTGACAAAAACGAGCTGTTAAGAGGGCTGAACATAGTAATGAAGGCAGTGCCGTCAAATACTACAATGTCAATTCTTAAATGTATTTTAATAGATGCGTCCTCGGAAAATGTAAGACTAGCCTCAAACGATATGGAGCTTGCGATCGAGACGTATGTGAAAGCTGATTTATATGAAAAGGGAGTAATAGCTCTTGACGCAAAGATTTTTTATGAGATAGTAAGAAAGCTTCCGGATGGTACTGTAGATATATTGGTAAACGACAGGCTTGTTGTAACGATAGAATGTGGTAAGTCTCTTTTTAATATACCCGGACAAGATGGTATGGATTTTCCTTATCCGCCGGAAATAGAAAGAGAAAATTCACTTGGAATGTCTCAGTTTACTTTAAAGGAGATGATAAGAGAGACTATTTTTTCATTAAATCTTTCCGAAAAAAACCGTCTTATGACCGGTGAAATGATTGAAATAAAAAATAACGTTTTAAGAATAGTTTCTCTTGACGGACACAGAATAGCCATAAGGAGGCTTAGATTAAACTTCAATCATGATGATATAAAGGTCATTGTTCCCGGAAAATCATTAAATGAAATATCTAAGATATTGTCTGATAACATAGAAGATCAGATAAAAATATTTTTCTCGGAAAATCATATAATGTTTGAATTTGATGGGACGAAAATATGTTCAAGGCTTATAGAAGGTGAGTATTTCCACATAGATAATATGCTTTCCTATGATCATCATACAAAGATCAGGGTGGATAAAAGGGAAATGCATGAATGTCTTGAGAGAGCTATTCTCCTTATAAAGGAGGGAGAGAATAAGCCGGTAATTTTAAACATTTCCGACGGTCGTATGGAGATGAATATAAGAACCTCATTCGGTTCTATGAACGAAATCTTAGAGGTAGAAAAAGAAGGGGAAGATATAAGGATAGGATTTAATCCGAAGTTTATAATAGATTCTCTAAGGGCCATAGATGATGAAAAGATTGATATCTATCTCCTGAATCCAAAAGCACCCTGTTATATACGCGACGAAGAAGAAAGTTATATTTATTTGATTTTGCCGGTCAATATTCTATGATGTAAGACTATCAAAGTATTTCAGCTTTCCGTGTTTACACATAAAAGGAGGAAAGATCTTGATAGTCGAATTTCAAAAGAGAAAAAATGGATAGTATAGAAATTAAAGACGAATTCATAAAACTGGGTCAGGCAATGAAACTTATCGGTCTCGTTGAAAACGGAGCCGAGGCAAAAGAAGCGATATCGTTAGGAGAAGTATCCGTCAACGGAGAGGTCGAGCTCAGAAGGGGAAGAAAACTGTACGCAGGAGATGTTTTTGCTTATAATGGAAAAGACGTAAAGGTCATATAAGGTTAAGATGTGGGTAGAATTCTTAGAATGTAAGAATTTCAGAAATTATAAAAATCTTTCTTTGAAATTTGATCCAAGGGTTAATTTTTTTTACGGAGATAATGCACAGGGAAAAACAAATATCATAGAAGCTCTTTATCTTTGCTCCACCTCGAGGTCGTATAAAGGGGCTAAGGATAAGGAGTTGATATTTTTCGGAGAAAACGAAGCTCATTTAAGGGTTTTCATCAGAAAAAAAAACATCTCTCATAAAATAGATATGCATATCAGGAAAAACCGTTCAAAAGGCGTTGCGATAGACGGTTTTCCAATAAGAAAAGCTTCCGAACTTTTAGGATATTTAAAAATCGTCTTGTTCTCTCCGGAGGATCTGTTCATCGTAAAAAACGGACCGTCTGACAGAAGAAGATTTATCGACAGAGAGCTCTGTCAGATAGATCCTGTATATATGAATAATATCGCGAGATACAACAGGATAATAAACCAGAGAAATAAGCTGTTAAAAGACATAAATAAAAAAAGAGCCTTGGAAGATACACTCGATGTTTGGGATGAGCAGCTTATAGATGCCGGAAGGAAGATAATCTGTGACAGAAGGAAATTTCTGGGCATGACGACAGATCTGATTGGTCCCATACATAAAAAGCTGACAGGAAATAAAGAAGAAATAATTTTAAGATATGAGCCGAATGTCGAGGAGGATTTTCATAAAAGGCTGAAAGAGGATAGAGAAAAGGATATTTTATACTCACAGACAAACTGCGGACCGCATAGGGATGATTTTTCGATAATATCAAACGGCATAGATTTAAGACGCTTTGGATCTCAGGGGCAGCAAAGGAGCGCGGCTCTTTCCCTTAAGCTTTCTGAGATAAAAATGATAAAGGCGATGACGAAAGAAACTCCGGTCCTGCTTTTGGATGATGTTTTTTCGGAACTGGATATTCACAGACAGGAACAGCTGCTTTCTGAAATAAACGATATTCAAAATATAATGACAGGCACGGGACTCGACGACTTCATAAAAGAAAATATAAAGATAGATAGGCTTTTTTTTGTTAAAGAAGGAATAGTAAGAGGCAAGGAAGAGGAGATAGATGGAAAAAGAGGAATTTAATCTGGAACAGGAATATGGAGCCGAGCAGATACAGATATTAGAAGGTCTTGAAGCGGTTAGAAAAAGACCGGGAATGTATATAGGCAGCACATCTTCAAGGGGACTTCATCATCTTGTATATGAGATAGTTGACAATTCGGTAGACGAGGCTTTGGCAGGCTTTTGTAAAAATATCAAAGTTTCCATAAACCCCGGAAATACCATAACAGTACGAGATGATGGCAGGGGTATTCCTATCGATATAAATCAAAAAGCGGGACTTCCCGGAGTAGAGGTAGTATTTACGATACTTCATGCCGGAGGAAAATTCGGTGGCGGCGGATATAAGGTATCCGGCGGACTGCATGGCGTAGGCGCCTCTGTCGTAAACGCGCTTTCAAAATGGCTCGAAGTGCGTATATGCCGCGATGGGAAGATATATGAACAAAGATACGAAAAGGGAAATACTATAAACGCTCTTCATGTGATAGGAGAGTGCGATGAATCCTGTACCGGAACTCAAGTTACCTTTCTTCCTGATGACGAGATATTCGAAGAAACGGTCTTTGATTTTGATATATTAAAGACAAGGCTTAGAGAGACTGCCTTTTTGACTAAGGGGCTTAATATAAGCCTTATTGATCTGCGCGGAGAGGAGAAAGTGGAAAGATCCTTCTGTTATGAGGATGGGATAAAAGATTTTGTGCAATACCTGAATAGAAGCAAAACGCCTCTCTATGAAGATATTCTGTATTTTGAGGGTGATGTAAACGGCATATTCATAGAAATAGCCATGCAGCATAACGATTCTTATACGGAAAACTGCTACGGTTTCGTAAATAATATAAATACTCCCGAGGGCGGGACTCATATGGTGGGTTTTAGAAACGCCCTTACAAAGACTTTTAATGATTACGGAAGAAAACACAAGTTATTAAAGGACAGCGAACCGAATTTGAGCGGCGAAGATATACGCGAGGGAACGACCGCGATTGTCAGCATAAAGATTGAAGAACCGCAGTTTGAAGGACAGACCAAGCAAAAGCTGGGAAACAGCGAGGCGAGGACGGCGGTTGACAGCTTTTTGAGCAATAAGCTTGAACTGTATCTCGAACAAAACCCGTCCGTAGCAAAGATAATAATAGAAAAATCGGTCTTATCTCAAAGGGCAAGAGAGGCGGCGAGAAAAGCAAGGGAGCTCACAAGGAGAAAATCTGCCTTAGACGGGCTTTCTCTTCCCGGAAAATTAGCCGACTGTACGGATAAAGATCCTAAAAACTGCGAGATATACATAGTCGAAGGAGATTCGGCGGGCGGTTCCGCAAAATCCGCAAGAAATAGGGCTACTCAGGCAATACTCCCATTAAGAGGCAAGATACTCAACGTAGAAAAGGCAAGGCTCGACAGGATATACGCCAACAATGAGATAAGATCCATGATAACCGCCTTTGGGACGGGCATACACGAGGATTTCGATATCTCGAAGCTCCGTTACGACAAGATAATAATAATGACGGACGCGGACGTAGACGGCGCGCATATCGCGACGCTTATGCTGACCTTCCTGTATAGGTTTATGCCCGAGCTCATAAAGGAAGGACATGTATACCTTGCAAAACCCCCTCTTTATAAGCTGGAAAAAAATAAAAAGGTCTGGTACGCGTACAGCGACGACGAGCTGGACAGGATACTTTTAGAGGTCGGCAGGGACAGCAATAACAAGATACAGCGATATAAAGGGCTTGGAGAGATGGACGCCGATCAGCTTTGGGAAACTACGATGGATCCCGAAAAGAGAGTACTGATAAAGGTTACTATAAACGAAGTAGAGCAATCCGAGGTAGACCTTACTTTTACTACTCTTATGGGAGATAAGGTCGAACCGAGAAGAGAATTTATAGAGGAGCGCGCGAAAGACGTTAAAAACCTCGATGTATGATAAGCTAGACTAGCAGATTTGATGAGAAGCAAGACGACAGCGGACAAGGATATTTATAATGGACGATAAGATATTTGATAAGATAGAAGAGGTCGATATAAAAAAGAAGATGGAAGCTTCTTATATCGACTATGCCATGAGCGTCATAGTTTCACGCGCCCTGCCGGACGTCAGGGACGGACTTAAGCCGGTACAGCGGAGAATACTTTATTCCATGGTCGAGCTGAGCAACACTCCCGACAAGCCACATAGGAAATGCGCGCGTATCGTCGGAGATACGATGGGTAAATATCATCCCCACGGTGACAGCTCGATATACGGCGCGCTCGTAAATATGGCGCAGGATTGGTCGACAAGGTATCCGCTCGTTGACGGACATGGAAATTTCGGCTCGATGGACGGGGACGGCGCGGCAGCCATGCGTTATACCGAGGCGCGTCTTAGTAAGGTTTCCATGGAGATGATTTCCGACATAAACAAGGACACCGTAGACTTCTTACCCAACTTTGACGACACGGAAAAAGAACCGGCGATACTTCCTGCGAGATTTCCGAACCTTTTGGCGAACGGAACTACGGGTATAGCCGTCGGCATGGCGACTAATATCCCTCCTCATAATATGCGGGAGCTTATAGGCGCTGTCGTAAAGATAATAGACAATACGATAGAAGAAGGAAGAGATACGTCCATAGAAGAACTCATGGACATAATAAAAGGGCCGGATTTTCCAACCGGAGCCGAGATACTTGGAAAAAGGGGCATAAACGAAGCTTATCGCACGGGACGTGGAAAGATAAAGGTGCGTGGGATTACCGAGATAGAAACGCTTCCAAGCGGGAAAAGCCAGATAATAATAACAGAGCTTCCTTATCTCGTAAATAAGGCAAGGCTTATCGAGAGGATAGCCGAGCTCGTAAAGATAAAGAAATTAGACGGCATTACCGCTATAAGCGACCACTCCAACAGAGAGGGCATGCATATCTGCATAGAGCTCAGAAGAGACGTCAATGCGAATGTAATGCTCAACAAGCTCTATAAAAACACGCAGCTTCAGGACAGCTTCAGCGTAAATATGCTTGCGCTCGTAGACCGGCAGCCTAAGGTGCTCAACCTTTTGGAAATGTTGCAGCTCTATCTTTCTCATCAAGAGGAAGTTGTTAGCAGGCGCACGCGCTTTGATCTCAACAAGGCGGAGGAACGGGCGCATATCTTGCAGGGGCTTTTAAAAGCACTCGATCATATCGATCGCATAATAAAGATAATAAGAGGCTCTGCCAATACGCAGGAAGCAAAACAGAACCTCATAGAAGAGTTCGCGTTTTCAGACGCGCAGGCGCAGGCTATAGTCGATATGCGTCTTAGAGCATTGACCGGACTCGAAAGGCAAAAATTAGAGACAGAATATAAAGAGCTGGAAGAAAAGATAAAAGAATATAAGGCAATACTCGGCGATAGAAATATCCTTTTAGGCGTTATCAAAAAAGAGATACTCGTAGTAGGAGAAAAATTCGGAGACGACAGAAGGACGAGGATAGGCGTCGATGACGGCGATTTTACCGACGAGGACCTTATCCCGGAAGAGCCTACGATCATAGCAAAGACTAATCTTGGCTATATAAAGAGGATGACTATCAACAATTTCAAGCTTCAGCACAGAGGCGGCAAGGGGATAAAAGGAATGCAGACGGTGGAGGAGGACTTTATCGAAGACCTCTTTATGACCAATACCCATGATACCCTCCTGGTCTTTACTAACAGGGGAAGGATGTATAAGCTTAAGACCTACGAAATACCGGAGGAGGGCAGGACCGCAAGAGGAACGGCAATAGTAAACTTGCTGCAGCTCCAAGGGGGAGAAAAGGTCACGGCGATAATCCCGATCGAAAAATTTGAAGAAGGCAAGTATCTTCTTATGGCGACGAAGAAGGGTATCATCAAAAAGACGCCGCTTATGAGCTTTGTCAATGTCAGGAAGATAGGAATAACCGCAATCGTACTTAGAGAGGACGACGATCTCATAGAGGTTAAATTTACCGACGGGGAAAGAGACGTGCTCATGGCTACCTCAAACGGAATGTGCATTCGCTTCAGCGAAAAGGACGTGCGCAGCATGGGCAGGGTTTCTTCAGGCGTACGCGGCATAAGGCTTGAAGAAGACGACGAGGTCATAGGCATGCAGCTCGATGTCCAAGGCAAATATGTCCTTTGCGTATCCGAGAGAGGAATGGGCAAACGCACGGAGATAGAAAGCTTCACGGCGCATCATCGCGGCGGAAAAGGAATCCGCTGCTATAAGATAACCGAAAAGACCGGGAAACTCGTCGGTTTCAAATCCGTCGAAGAGGAAAACGAGGTACTCCTTATCACCTCTCAGGGCATCATAATCCGCACGCCCTGTTCAAATATTTCGGTAATGGGACGACAGACTTCGGGCGTCAAGATAATCAATGTCGGTGAGGACGTATACGTGGCAGGAGTAGCGAAGGTAAGGAACGAGGACGGCGGGGACGAGGCTCCGGTCGAGGGAACGGAGGAGTCCGAATAAGAGGGGGCGGAGAAAACTAAGTGAGAGAGATAGACGTAAAAGAGATCATGACCGCCGTCAGCGAGATGTGTATCGAGGCGAACTATTCGCTCTCGGAGGATATGGAAGAGCTGTTAAAGGCGGCGGACGAAAAAGAAGTTGCGCCCCTTGGAAAAAAGGTGCTTGGGCAGCTCCTTGAAAATTTGCGCATAGCCAAAAGCGATGACATTCCCATTTGCCAGGATACGGGCATGGCGGTGCTCTTTTTGGAGATAGGTCAGGACGTACACCTTGTCGGAGGCGAGCTTGAAAGCGCCGTGAACGAGGGGGTAAGACAGGGCTACGAAAAAGGATACCTGAGAAAATCCGTCGTTTCCGATCCTCTTTTGAGAAAAAATACGAACGACAATACTCCAGCGGTGATACATACCAGCATCGTTGCCGGGGAAAAGCTTAAGATAACCCTTGCGCCTAAAGGCTTTGGCAGTGAAAACGTAAGCCGGATATTTATGCTAAAGCCCGCTGAGGGCATAGAAGGAGTAAAGGCAGCCGTCATAAATACCGTAAAAGAAGCGGGACCGAACGCCTGTCCGCCCGTGGTCGTCGGCGTAGGCATAGGCGGCACTTTTGAAAAAGCGGCGATAATGGCAAAAAAGGCGCTTACGCGGCCTGCGGATAAAGGTGGCGCGCTTCCCCATATAAAAGAGCTGGAAAACGAGCTCTTAAGCAAGATAAACGAGCTCGGCATAGGGCCCGCGGGATTGGGAGGAAGGACTACCGCTCTTGCGGTGAACATCGAAACCTATGCCACGCACATAGCAGGGCTGCCGGTGGCGGTAAATATATGCTGCCATGTCAACAGGCACGTTGAAAGGGTATTATGATAGAAAAGCATATAAGACTTCCACTGAGCAATAAAGATATAGAAGAGCTCCATTCAGGAGATTATGTATACCTGAGCGGAGTCGTCTACACCGCAAGAGACGCCGCGCACAAAAGAATGCAGGAAACTCTCGATTCAGGAGGAGAGCTTCCGATAGACCTGCGTGGACAGATAATATATTACATGGGACCGAGCCCCGCAAGAGAAGGGCGGGTCATAGGCTCCGCGGGACCGACTACCGCTACCCGCATGGATAAATATACCCCGAGGCTTCTGGATCTAGGCTTAAAAGGCATGATAGGAAAGGGCAAGCGTTCAAAAGAGGTGCTTGACGCGATAGTCCGCAACAAGGCTGTCTACTTTGCCGCCGTCGGCGGAGCGGGAGCGCTGCTTTCTAAGTGCATAACGAAATGCGAGCTTATCTGCTACGAAGATCTCGGCGCGGAGGCGATAAGAAGACTTGAAATAAAGGACTTTCCGGTGATAGTCGCGTCAGACAGTTACGGGAATAAGATTTATTGATTTATAAAATTCAGGAAACAAAGCATTTGGCGCCATCATAAAGAAGCGTCAAATGCTCTTGGTATATAAAGAGGCAATTTTCAAGTGACATTGAGAGCGTTTTTTGAGGAAAACCCTAAGATAGCGATAGCATTTTCGGGAGGCTGCGATTCTTCTTACCTGCTCTATGCCGCAACGAGATATGCGAAAAGAGTAAGAGCGTATTTTGTAAAAACGGAATTTCAGCCGAAATTCGAGCTTGACGACGCTCTGCGGCTTGCGGCCGAGCTGGATGCGGATTTAAAGGTGCTCAGGCTTTCTGCACTGACAGAAAGAGAGGTCAGGGAAAATCCGAAAAACAGGTGCTATTTTTGCAAAAAGCTTATATTCGGGGAAATAAAAAAAGCGGCCGCCGCGGACGGCTTTACGGTCATTGCGGACGGCACGAACGCCTCGGATGACGCGGACGATCGCCCGGGCATGACGGCTTTAAGCGAGCTTTCGGTCGTATCTCCGCTCAGGCTCTGCGGGATTACAAAGGAAGAGTTGAGAAGGCTGTCGAGGGAAGCAGGGCTCTTTACATGGGACAAGCCGGACTATGCCTGTCTTGCGACGCGCATTGCGCAGGGAGAGGAAATTACAAAAGAAAATCTTAGGGCGGTCGAAGAGGCGGAGCAATTTCTTTTTTCACTTGGTTTCAAGGATTTCCGCGTTCGAGCAAGAAACAAAGATGCGAGGATAGAGCTCTCGGCGAGTCAGATGGGACGGCTTATCGACGCCCGTACCGAGATAGCATCGAAATTAAAAAAATATTTTAGGACGGTTTCTTTGGACCTGGAGGCACGAGATGAACACTGAGATAAAAAACATATTAGAGGGAGTGCGCGACGGGTCGCTTTCTGTGGAGGAAGCGGTAATGAAGCTGAAGCTGACCCCCTTTGAGGACATAGGCTACGCGAAGGTCGACTTGCACAGGCGAGTCCGCCAAGGCACGGCGGAGGTCATATACGGAGCGGGAAAGACGCCGGAGCAGATAAAAGGCATAGTCGAAGTCATGAAAAACAACGGGCAGGGCACGATACTCATAACGAGGCTGGGAGAAGAAGCCGCCGACGAGATAAAGGAAAAGTACAAAATGGAATATCGCAAAGAGGCGCGTTGCGGCATTATCGGGGAGATCCCCCAGCCAGACGGACTCGGAAAGGTCGTCGTCGCCACCGCGGGGACGAGTGATATTCCCGTTGCGGAGGAAGCGGCAACGACCGCAGAGGTCTTGGGGAACGAGGTCATACGGCTATATGACGTCGGAGTCGCCGGACTGCACAGGACGCTTTCGCATTTAGAAGAGATAATGAGCGCAAACGTGATAATCGCCATCGCGGGTATGGAAGGGGCTCTTGCGAGCGTGATAGGAGGGCTTTCCGACTGTCCTGTCGTTGCCGTGCCTACCAGCGTCGGCTACGGTGCGTCTTTTGGCGGCCTTTCGGCACTTTTATCCATGCTCAACTCCTGTGCGAGCGGCGTTTCGGTCGTGAACATAGACAACGGCTTCGGAGCGGGGTATCTGGCTAATATGATAAATCATCCTGCGGCTTATAAAAAATAAGAAAAGAGCTTTTCGGAGGTAAATAATGCGTACATTGTATATAGACTGCTCGATGGGAGCGGCAGGAGATATGCTTACGGCGGCGCTCCTGGAGCTTTTGCCGGATCCGGAGGGCTTTATAGACGAGCTCAATACACTCGGCATACCGGAAGTCGAATATAAAAAAGAGACTGCGAGCAAGTGCGGGATTGCAGGAACGCTAATTTCCGTAAGAGTTCGAGGCGTAGAAGAAGGGGAGGAAGACGGTCACGCTCACGCCCACGGGCAGGAATATCATCACGGCGACTGGCACGGACATGAACATAATCATGGCGATGAGCACGGACATTGGCACTCTCATCATTCTCATCATGGGGATAAAGAACATAGGCATACCCATAACGGGCTTGGCGATATAGAGCACATTGTAAGAGGACATTTAAAGGTATCGGATAAGCTAAAAGACGATATAATGGGCGTCTACACGTTAATTGCCGAGGCGGAGAGCAAGGTGCACGGCAAGCCCGTGTCGGAGGTGCATTTTCACGAGGTCGGAGCCTTGGACGCGGTTGCGGATATAGCCGCGGTCTGTCTGCTCATGGAAAGGATAGCGCCCGATGAGGTCGTCGTTTCCCCTGTGCATGTCGGGAGCGGACAGGTAAAATGCGCCCACGGTATAATGCCCGTTCCGGCTCCGGCGACGGCATTGATCTTAGAGGGAGTTCCTATATATGGCGGGAGCATAAAAGGCGAACTTTGTACTCCGACGGGAGCGGCGCTGCTTGTACATTTCGCGACGCGCTTCGGAGACATGCCCCTTATGAGGGTTTCTTCGATAGGCTATGGAATGGGAAAAAAAGATTTCGAGGCCGCGAACTGCCTAAGGGTCATGCTCGGAGAGACGGGCGACCGTAGGGAGGAGATATATGAGATAAGCTGCACCGTAGACGATATGACCGGAGAGGAGATAGGCTTTGCAACGGAGCGGCTCTTTGAAGCCGGAGCAGTGGACGTGTGCACTGTGGCGGTGGGCATGAAGAAGAACCGGACGGGCATGCTCATACAGGCTTTATGCCGTGAAGAGACAAAGGAGAGCATCGTGCACGCGATGTTCAAGCATACGACGACGATAGGCATAAGGGAAAACAAATTGAAACGCTATGTACTGGAGCGTCGTATAGAGGAAAGCGAAAGCCCGTATGGAACCGTAAGGCGCAAGCTTTCGGAGGGCTACGGCGTAAGCCGCGAAAAGTTTGAGTACGATGACCTTAGTCGAATTGCGAAAGAAAACGATATGAGCCTGTCGCAGGTAAGAGAAAGCCTCAATCCTTTGAAGGACAGGCGATAGCCAAGGTTTCTTCTATCATGACGTGAAGCAGCCGAGCCTGTTCGGTATCGGCAGCCTTGTAATACACCTCTTTGCCCTCTCTGCGGCTGACTATAAGACCGCTCGCTTTGAGCTGCCGCAGATGGTGCGAGACCGCGGGGCTGGACATTTCTACGAGAGCGGCGATATTTATGACGCAGTCCTCGCAGTGGAAGAGTATCCATAAGATCTTTATCCTGGTTTTATCACATAAGAGCTTGAATATATCCGAAACGACCTGAAAGTCGTCTTCGTTCGGGATATGTTCAAGCATTTTTTCGTCTATATAGCCGTGATCGTGCGGAAGCTTATATTCGCTCATATCTTTCCTTCCCTTATCTGATGGTTTAGATGTTTGTTTCTTATTATAGCATAAGATAAAAAAGTATTGACTTAAAAAAAAAAAGGCGTATAATACAACTAAACAATTAAACAATCATTTAATCGTAATAAGGAGAAGAAAAAAATGAAAAAAACATATAAGATCGAAGTAGACTGTGCCAACTGCGCGAACAAGATGGAAGAGGCTGCGAACAAGACAGAAGGGGTAAAAAAGGCGGTCGTAAATTTCATGACGCTAAAGATGAACGTGGAGTTTGAAGACGGCTTCGAGCACAAAGAGGTCATGGAGAGCGTTCGTGCAAATTGTAAAAAGGTAGAAGATGACTGCGAGATCTTTCTTTGATATATAATTTAGCACGATGTCGTAAAGATAGGGGGATAGGAGCCGTATGAACAAGAAGCAGAAGAAGATGCTCATAAGGATAATAATATCCGTCGCGCTGTTGGTCGTGTTGCAGCTGTTGCCGGAAAGCCTGTTCGGGGCAGAGGGGACAGCGGGTTATTGGCTACAGTTTGTGCTGTATATGGCGGATTACCTCATAGCAGGATACGACATACTTATAAAGGCCTTTAAAGGGATAAAGAACCGTCAGGTGTTCGATGAATCCTTTTTGATGGCGATAGCGACGATCGGTGCGATAGCGCTCGCGCTCTATGAGCAAAGCGGGGACTATACTGAGGCGATAGCCGTTATGCTGTTTTATCAGATAGGAGAGCTATTCCAAAGCTACGCAGTCGGCAAGAGCCGCAGGAATATCAGCGAGCTTATGGATATACGGCCCGACTACGCCAATATCGAAAAGAACGGGACGCTCGTTCGCATAGACCCTGATGAGGTCGAGATCGGTAGCGTTATAGTAGTGCAGCCCGGAGAAAAGGTGCCGATAGACGGGGTCGTGGAAGAAGGGGCATCGAGCCTTGATACGACTGCTCTTACGGGAGAGAGCTTGCCTAGGGACGTCAAAAGCGGCGACGAGATAATGAGCGGCTGCATAAATATGACGGGCGTGCTCCATATACGCACGATTAAGGAGTTCGGAGAATCCACGGTCTCAAAAATACTGGACCTTGTGGAGAACGCGAGTTCGCGCAAATCGAGGTCTGAGGATTTCATTTCAAAATTCGCGAGATATTATACGCCTGCCGTTTGCGTTGCGGCTCTCATACTCGCGTTTTTGCCACCGCTGATAAACCTGTTGTTCCTTCATACGGCTCCAGGCTGGGAGGTCTGGATATACAGGGCGCTGACCTTTCTCGTAATTTCCTGCCCCTGCGCCCTCGTTATCAGCATACCGCTTTCATTTTTTGCGGGCATAGGCGGAGCGAGCAAAGAAGGCGTACTCATAAAGGGCTCAAACTATCTTGAAACGCTTTCAAAGACAAAGATAGCGGTGTTCGATAAGACGGGAACAATGACGCGCGGAGTGTTTGAAGTGAAGGCTATACATCACAGCAGCATAGAGGACGAAAAGCTGCTTGAATACGCGACGCTTGCGGAGTGTTCGTCCTCTCATCCTATAAGCAAAAGCCTGCAGGCGGCATATAAAAAGCCGATAGACAGGAGCCGTGTCAGCGATATAAGGGAGATAAGTGGAAAAGGAGTCGTAGCAAAGGTAGACGGCAGAGAAGTAGCGGCAGGAAACGAAAAGCTCATGGACGAGCTGAACATAAAATATCTGAACTGTCACAGCATCGGCACGATAGTGCATATCGCGATAGGCGGCGAGTACGCCGGGCATATAGTCATCTCGGATATGCTAAAACCGAATTCAAAGGAGGCGGTAAGGCGGCTAAAGGAAGCGGGAGTCAGCAAGACCATAATGTTGACGGGCGACGGTCCGGCAGCGGCAGAGCAGATCGCAAAAGAGCTCGGCATAGACGAGGTATACAGCAGCTTGCTTCCCGCCGACAAGGTCACCAAGGTCGAGGGGCTGCTCGCGGAAAAACCCGAAGGAGCGAAGCTTGCCTTTGTAGGAGACGGGATAAACGATGCGCCTGTACTCAGCCGAGCAGATATAGGCATTGCGATGGGAGCTATGGGGTCGGACGCCGCGATAGAGGCGGCGGACATCGTGCTTATGGACGATGACCCCTTGAAGATTCCCAAGGCGATAAAGATATCGCGCAAATGCATGGGCATAGTATATCAGAACATAGTTTTCGCGATAGGAATCAAGTTTATCTGTCTCATACTCGGCGCGCTCGGTATAGCCAATATGTGGCTGGCGATTTTCGCCGATGTCGGAGTCATGGTGATAGCGGTGCTGAATGCTGTACGCGCTCTTTTCGTACATAAGCTTTAATAAAGAAAAAAGACATAAAAATAAGAAAAAGACCGGCGAACCAGTCTTTTTCTTGTTTTTGTTTAATGAGGGGGAGAGATAGTAAGTAGTTTTGATTAACTATCTGTCCTATAATTTACGCTATATTTATGTATAAAATATGTTTTCAGCCTAAAAGAAATCTTAAAAAGATAAAGAAAAAATAAAATATACATTTTTGAGGCTTTTAGCATGAGCACAGGAAAAGGGCATTTACCTGCAAGATGGAAAAGGGCATTTACTTGACTACATTATTTGTATTGTAGTATTATGCCAATCAAGAAACGGCGAAAATGCGCGTTTGCGTCAGGCGGATAAAGCCCGCTGAAAGGCAGCGGAAATGCTTATAGATATCATAAAAGTTGTCATATTAGGCATAGTTGAGGGGATAACGGAATGGCTCCCCATAAGCAGCACAGGGCACCTTATTTTGGTAGGGGATCTGCTCTCTTTGGATTTTTCGGCGGATTTCACCGGACTGTTCAATGTGGTGATACAGCTTGGTGCGATAATCGCCGTTATAGTTTTGTTCTTTGACAGACTTTGGCCTTTTCATAGAAAAAGGCACGGTAAAAACAGCCCTTCTGCGCATGAAGGAGTTACGGGAGCGCTTTGCGGTTTTGTGAAGGATCATGTTTATATCAACAGGATCGAGCTCTGGATAAAGATAGCGCTTTCGTCCGTGCCTGCTCTTATCATAGGGCTGCTGTTTGAGGACTGGCTCGAAGAACATATGCATAAATCCGTTCCCGTGGCGATCATGCTCATCATATACGGCGTTATTTTCATTGTGGTGGAAAACCGGAATCGGAATAGAAAGCCT
>CAYXUB010000006.1:0-31696 GCA_964468385.1 uncultured Lachnospiraceae bacterium | reverse complement strand
AAATATATAATACAGTCAACACCTATAGCCTAATCGCTATAGGTGTTGACTCCGAATTTATAGGTTTATTTCCGCTTCCTCTTTTACCACTTCGGAAAGAAGCGGCTTTATCTTCTCTACATATTCCTCAACCTGCCGCGGGCTTCTCCCGATATACAGCTCGGGGCTAAGCGCCTCTCTCATCTCCTGCTCACTCATCTTGAACTCATCATGCTTCGCTAAATATTTGAGCAAATCGCAGCCCCTGCCCTGCTTCATTTCCGCGCTTGCCTGCATTGAGCACTGACGGATAATTTCGTGCAGTTCCTGCCTGTTCCCGCCTCGTTTTACGGCTTCCATCATCAGGTTTTCGGTCGCGATAAAGGGCAGATACTCCATCACTGTTCTTTCGACTATCTTTTCGTTTACCACTATCCCCGAGGTCACATTCTGCGCGAGCCTGAGTATAGCGTCCGCACATAGAAAGCCCTCAGGTATGGAGATGCGCCTGTTAGCGGAATCGTCGAGCGTCCTTTCAAGCCACTGAGTTGAAGCGGTCATGGCGGCGTTCACCGAGTCTGCTATGAGATAGCGCGCAAGCGAGCATATCCTTTCGGAACGCATAGGATTTCTCTTATATGCCATAGCGGAAGATCCTATCTGGTTTTTCTCAAAAGGCTCCTCAAGCTGTCTGTCATGCTGCAACAGCCTTATGTCGTTCGCCATGCGGTAGCAGCTCTGCGCTATTGAGGAAAGGCAGTTGAGTATCCGACTGTCGAGCTTACGGGGATAAGTCTGTCCACAAACGTCGAAGTATTCCTCAAAGCCGAACTCCGCGCAAATTTTTTTATTCAACTGCTTTATCTTTTTCTCATCACCTTCGAATAAATCCATGAAACTCGCCTCAGTACCGGTCGTTCCTCGACAACCGAGCATCTTCAACGATCCGAGTACGAAATCAAGTTCCTCGAGGTCCAAAACAAAATCCTGCATCCAAAGAGACGCTCTTTTCCCAACCGTTACAAGCTGTGCCGGTTGGTAGTGCGTATATCCGAGCGTAGGAAGATCCTTGTATTTTAGCGCAAAATCCGCAAGATTTGAAATAACGTTCAATAGTTCGTTCTTCAGATAAAGCAGAGCGTTACGATAGATCACAATGTCGGCATTGTCGGTAACGTAGCAACTCGTTGCCCCTAAGTGTATTATCCCTGCCGCTGACGGCGCCGCAAGCCCGTAGGCATATACATGAGCCATTACGTCGTGACGCACTTCCTTCTCACGCGCCGCGGCAGCCTTGAAGTCTATGTCCGAAATGTGCTCTTCAAGCTCCTTTACCTGCTCCTCGCTGATCGGGAGCCCGAGCTCATGCTCCGCCCTCGCGAGAGCGACCCAAAGCCTTCTCCATGTCTCTATCCTATATCTTGACGAGAAGATCTCGAGCATGTATTCCGAGGCGTATCTTGATGAAAGCGGCGATTCGTATTTATCCGACATGACTACTCCGTTTCTTTATCTGAAATCACGCAAAACGCGTCTGTTATAATTTATCAATTACGTATGATTATGCTGTCCCTTTCGGGTCCGACCGAGACATATTTTATAAAGCAGCCGATATTTCTTTCGATATATTCAACGTAGCTGCGCGCTTCTTGCGGTAAATCCTCCCATTCCCTGACGCCGGAGATGTCACATTTCCAGCCGTCCATATATTCTATGACGGGCTTTGCCTCGGGAAGTAGCGTGGGATAGGGAAATTCGTCTGTAATTTCCCCGTTGATCGAATATTTAGTGCATACAGGGATTTTATCCATATAACTCAATATATCCAACTTGGTAAGAGCTATTACCGTCGTCCCTTGCATAGCGGCTCCGTAACGCGTGGCGACTATATCAATGGCCCCAACCCTTCTCGGCCTTCCGGTCTTCGCGCCGTATTCAAAGCCTTCTTCGCGCAGTCTGTCTGCCTCTTCGCCGAACATCTCACTCGTGAAAGGACCCTCACCAACACAGGTAGAATATGCCTTAACCACACCAATGACCTCATCGAGCTTGGCCGCCGGACAGCCTGCTCCTATAGGAGCATATGCCGCTATTGTATTCGATGAAGTTGTATACGGAACTATTCCAAAGTCAAGATCCCGCAAGGTTCCGAGCTGAGCTTCAAAAAGCACGTTCTTGCCTTCTGAGATCGCATTTCTCAGATAATCTCCAGAGTCACAGATAAATGGTCTTATCTTTTCCCCGAAGTCAGAAAACCATTTTTTGAGCTCCTCCTCGGTCACGATATCCGCCCCGTAGACATTTTTTATCGTCAGGTTCTTCCATTCGGCAAGCTCTTTGATCCTTGCCATGAATTTCTCCGGATAATTGAGATCTCCTGCGAGAACCGTCTTTTTCTGATATTTATCCGAATAAAAGGGCGCTATGCCCTGTTTAGTCGAGCCGTATTTTTTATCGGCAAGCCTGTTTTCCTCAAGCTCGTCCAAAAGCCTGTGCCACGGAAACACTAAAGAAGCCCTGTCGCTTATCATAAAGTTTTTTGGCGTTATGGAAACACCTTTGCTTCTAAGCTGCTCTATCTCTTCGCAAAGACTCTGGGGATCGACCGCGACGCCGTTTCCAAGAATATTCACAACGCCTTTCCTGAACACTCCCGAAGGCAATAGATGAAGGGCAAACTTGCCGAATTCGTTTATAACGGTATGACCGGCGTTTCCTCCGCCTTGATAGCGGACAACTATGTCGTAGTCCTCGGTGAGAAGGTCCACCATCCGGCCCTTGCCCTCGTCTCCCCAGTTCACTCCAACTATGGCACAATTTGACATTGCTTACTTCCTCCCGTCTTCAGTTTCAGCACCGCTTTATATCGGCAAAACACTAAATTATCGAACCGACCTTACTTTAATATAATGAAGTTAAATTGTCAATTAAGATAAGTTATACAGCCGCGGAGCGCTCCCGTGCCGTCAGACAAATATTCAGAATAAAAGCAAATACGACAGCCTAAATCAGCTTGATAACGTCGTTGAAGGCGATATACGCGGCAAGGCATAAAATAGCCACAATTCCTGCGAAATGCACCGCCCCCTCTATAGTCTGGCTGCAGCGTTTTCGCCTTATCGCCTCTATTATCAAAAAGACAAGTCTCCCTCCGTCAAGCGCGGGCAGCGGAAGCAGGTTAATGACTCCGAGATTCGCCGATATGAGTATGACCATGTTGAGCATCGTGATGACCAGACTGAAGGTGCTGACCGAAGCCGCTTCCTCATATACCTCGCTTATCGTGGAAACTATCCCGACCGGTCCCGAAAGATCCTGGACTTCGAAGCGTCCGCTTATAAGCCCGCTTAGAGATTTTATCGTTGTATTTATCCAGTATTTTATCTCTCCGAAGGAATAGCCTATGGTCGATAATACGCCCTGCTTTTCCCTCGCCATATTATAAGAGAAACCACCGCTTACGCTATATGCGAGTTCCGGCGTGACGTCCACGGTATAACTTACGCCGTCCCTTTCATATTCTATCTCGACCTCGGAACCGTCGAGGGGATTTTCGGCAAGATAGAGCTGAAGCTCCTCGGCGTCGTCAATTTTCGTTCCGTCTATAGCAGTTATGACATCGCCCGCCTGAAGTCCGGCCTCTTCCATAGGATAGCCTTCCGTGACATCTGTGATAACAAGTTCGCTGTCCTCGAGCGAATAGCTAAAGCCGAGCAGATAGCTTTCGTTACGCTCGAGAGCAAAGGACAGCTCTATACGCTCGCCGTCCCTTATTACGACAAGATCTATATTATCCTCAGGAAGCCCATCGTAAAGCACATACATATAGAGCTCCCTTGCGTTTGAAACGCCTGAGCCCTCATATTCTACTATCAGATCGCCTACCTGCAGACCCGCTTCCTCTGCCGGAGAGCCTTCGTTTACATCTACCACGGTACAGACATCGGCGCCCGCAGCCGCTATCACTATCACGGCAATGATAAAGGCGAGGACAAAATTCATCACAGGTCCCGCGGCGACTATTATCATTCGCTGCCATACCTTGGCCGCCTGAAAACTCCCTTCGGAAAGATCGTCCTCATCTTCGCCCTGCATAGCGCAGAGTCCGCCTATGGGAAAGGCTCGCCACGCGTATTCCGTCTCACCTCTCTTAAATGAAAGCAGCTTCGGTCCCATGCCGAAGGCAAACTCAAGGACCTTTACCTTACATGCCTTCGCAGCCAGAAAATGACCGAGCTCATGCATCAGAATAACAACGCATAAGATAATGATCGCTATGACAAATCTCATTTAACACCACTTTCTGTCAATATGCTCGCAGGTCTTTCTTTCTATATCCAATATTTCCTCTAAGGACGGCGCAGCAACCGTACTATGGGCGTACATGGCATCTTCTATGACCTCGAATATATCCAAAAAAGCTATCCTATCTTCCAAAAACAGGGCTACAGCCCTTTCGTTCGCGGCATTGAACACCGCAGGCATGGAGCCTCCCTCTTTAAGCGCTTCTATAGCTAGGGGCAGACCCTTAAAGGTCTCGCAGTCGGGATCTTCAAAGGTGATGGAATTAAGCGTATGGAAATCCAGTCTCTTTACTTCGGACGGAAGTCTTTTCGGGTAGCTGAGCGCATATTGAATAGGTATGCGCATGTCAGGCGTTGCAAGCTGCGCAATAGTAGATCCATCAACAAATTCCACCATGGAATGGATTGTACTGCTCGGCTGCACTATGACAGCTATCTTTTCTACGGGCATATCGAATAGCCAATGCGCTTCTATGACCTCAAGTCCTTTGTTCACGAGCGTCGCCGAATCCACCGTCACTTTCTTTCCCATGCTCCAGTTGGGATGGGCGAGCGCGTCTTTCGCCTTTACGTTCAAAAGCTGCTCGCGCGTTTTGTGACGGAACGCACCGCCGGAAGCGGTAAGCCATATTTTATATACCTCCTCTTTACGGCTTCCTTGCAGGCATTGGAAGATTGCGCTATGCTCGCTGTCTACAGGCAAAAGCTTCAGCCCCTTTTCTTTTATAAGCGGCATGATGATATGCCCTGCCATTACAAGAGACTCCTTGTTTGCAAGCGCAATGTCTTTCCCTGCCTCGGCGGCGGCTATCGCGGGGCGTACGCCTATCATGCCGACTATGGCCGAGAGGAAAAGCTCGCTGCTTTCAAGCTGCGCCAGTTCTATAAGCCCTTTCATGCCGGACGCAACCTTTATATTTGTATCAGATAAATGTGACTTCAATGTGTCAGCGTCGGCTTCAGATTCCACAACAATAAGTTCAGGCAAGAATTCTCTTGCCTGTTTTTCCAAAAGCTTCCAATTTTTACCGGCGCTCAGGCCTACTACCCTAAACTCCTCCGCATTAGCGCGGACCACATCGAGGGTCTGAGTACCGATCGAGCCCGTTGAACCCATTATGGCAATATTTTTCATGCTTGAAATCCTTTTTTTGACCTAAGTTGCAGCAAAGCATGCTAAGCTACGGCGTCATCAATATCCAGAGATAATATATCATCGGAGCGGTGAAGATGATGCTGTCAAAGCGATCGAGCACTCCTCCGTGCCCCGGTATGAGTTTTCCGTAATCCTTTATATCCATATTACGCTTGATCGCGGAAGCCGCAAGATCCCCTACCATGGAAACTACCGCTCCCGCCGCACATATCACGGCGTATACGAGCAGAGAATCGCCGGTAAAAGCCGCATAGATCATGCCTAAGATTACCGCTCCCGCTACTCCGCCTATAGCCCCTTCCACGGATTTTTTAGGGCTTAGTACAGGCGCCATCTTGTGTTTGCCAAAGAGCATGCCGACACAGTACGCGCAGGTGTCGCAGCCCCACGCGCTTATGAATATAAGCCACACAATAAACTGTCCGCCTGTCGTCATCCTCGTCTGGTATATGAATGAAAGCATTACGCCGCAGTAAAAAATCCCGAAAAATGCCGACATCATATGCAGGAGATTGTAAGCAGGATATTTAAATACATATACGAACATTATCAAAAAGAAGCCTAAGACCAATGCCATCAAATGAAATGAGGACGAAAACAGTAAAATAGAGATATAATACGCCGCTATCCCTAAGTAACCCGCAACGTCCATCGCTCCGAAAGCGCTGTCCTTCCTTACGCCCGTCGCCTTATACAGTTCTCCCGCCGCTATGACGGAAAGCGCGAACATAGCAAAATACAATACGTACCCGCCACTTATTATCAAAAACAGCGCAGCGGCTACAAGTATCACTCCACTGATAAGTCTCGTCTTAAACATCTGCCTTCCTTTACTTTACGTCTCCGAAACGCCTCTCTCTTTTATTGAAGCTTTCAATGGCCTCGATTAACTGAGGCTCCTTGAAATCCGGCCATGCCTCTTCGGTAAAATACAACTCCGTATATGCAATCTGCCAGAGCAGAAAATTAGAGATTCTCTTCTCCCCGCTCGTACGTATGAGCAGGTCGGGATCGGGTATGTCGCCCGTGTCAAGATAGCGCTTGAACATATCTTCTTTTATGTCCTCCGGCTTAAGCTCTCCTCTTTGCAGCTCGACCGCTATTTTTCTCATGCCACGTATCATCTCGTCGCGGCTGCCGTAATTTAAAGCTATCTGAAAGCTCATGCCTTCAAAATCCGCAGAGAGCCTCTCTAACTCTTCTATTATCTTTAAAATATCCGGTGCGAGATTTTGCCTTGAACCTATTACCTTTATGCGTATCCTGTCTTTTATGGATTTTTTAATGAGCCGCTTCAAGTAACGCCTAAAGAGGTTCATCAAGACGCCGACCTCATCCGCAGAGCGCTTCCAGTTCTCGGTCGAAAAGGCATATACCGTAAGATATTTAACGCCCATGTCATTGATGAGCGTACACATTTTTTCCAAATTGTCGCAGCCGACGACATGTCCATAGCTGCGTGGCAGCCCCTTTGCCTTCGCCCAGCGACCGTTGCCATCAAGTATAATAGCAATATGTTCAGGTAAATGCATAATCTCTCCGGATAATAAAAAAGTGTGCGCCCCAGCGCACACTCGCGCCGAGCGCGATTACAAGCAATAATTTCCCTTCGCACGAGTGTGCAGCCACGGCGGAGTGTTTTTGTACGATAGGAAATAAAATTTCCTCGTATTAAAATAAAACCGACGCCAATAAATGACGCCGGCTCTCTTTTACAGCGTAAGTATTTCCTTTGATTTTTCCGCTACAGCGTCGTCAACTTCTTTGATATGCTTATCTGTCTGTTTTTGAAGCTCGTCCTGAAGGCGTTTTATATCATCTTCGGAAACGTCCTCCTGTTTCAGCTTCTTAAAGCTGTCATTGCCATCGCGGCGAATATTACGTATCGCGACCTTTGCAGCCTCGCCTTTCTTTTCAACATCTTTTACAAGCTGTTTTCTGCGTTCCTCGGTAAGCTCCGGAAAAATAAGCCTTATTATCTTTCCGTCATTATTCGGGTTTATACCGAGGTCGGAGGCCTGGATCGCTTTCATTATGTCTTTTACAAGGTTGGGCTCCCATGGCTGGATCTGTAGGACCCTGGCCTCAGGCGCGTTGATATTAGCGACCTGATTTAGAGGCGTCGGCGTTCCGTAATAATCCACGGTAATCCTGTCGAGCACCTTAGGATTGGCGCGCCCAGCGCGTATTGTCCCAAGCTCAGATGCAAGGTTTGCTAATGATTTTTTCATTTTTTCGACATAGGCTTCGACTCTTTGATCCATATTGTTCTCCTTTATCAGTCAGCCGTTATCTTTGTCCCCGTTACGATACCCGAGGCCGCTTTTATTATCCCTTTCGGCTCCGAAAGAGCGAATACATACATATCCATATGGTTTTCCATCGCCATGATCGAGGCCGTCATATCCACGACATGAAGCTTTTTATCTATCACTTCTTCTATGCTTATCTCGGAATATCTCTTGGCGTCGGGATACTCACGCGGGTCCTTGTCATATACGGCGTCGACCGCTTTAGCAAGCAAGACCGCGTCGGCGTCTATCTCTACCGCTCTTAAGATAGTCCCCGTATCCGTGGAAAAATAGGGATGTCCCGTACCGCCTGCAAAGAATACGACCATGTTTCTTGCAAAGTATTTATTCACCCTGTCCTTAGAAAAGCTCTTCGTAAATTCTCCTACGGCAAAGGGCGAAAGCACCGAAGTCATCATACCTTCCGACCTGAAAAGCTCGGAAACGTATATGCAGTTCATGACCGTCGCCAACATTCCTATCTGATCAGACTTTGTACGGTCTATGTTATTATTTGTTCTGCCGCGCCAGAAATTTCCTCCGCCGATGACAATACCGACACGGACGCCTGAATCATTAAGCTGTTTGACCTGCCGCGCTATATCAAGAATGAGCTCATCGTCAAAGCAAGTATCTCCGTCTCCGGCCAGTGCCTCTCCACTCAGCTTAAGTAAAACTCTTTTCATTCCGCCTCCAGTCTGCATTTTTATAATATCATCGCAAAACAACAGTGTCAAAGTCTTTCCGGCCTCAGCCGACGGTTTCCACGAAAATGGAATATATGGCGGCGATAGCCTGTTCAAAATCCCTATTTTCAACGCCTATTATTATATTCAGCTCCGAGGAACCCTGGTCTATCATCTTTACATTTATATGAGCATGGGCAAGGGCAGAAAATATCCTTCCCGCTGTTCCCCTTTGACTTTTCATTCCGCGTCCCACGACAGCGATGAGCGCAAGATCTGATTCGAGCTCGATAAGGTCGGGCTGGACCGCCCTGTGAAGTCCGGATATTATCGCCTGCTCCTTTTCTTCGAACTCATTTTGCGATACATATACCGTAAAGGTATCTATGCCCGAGGGCGTGTGTTCGAACGAAATGCCATTTTCTTCAAAGACTTGGAGCACTTTCCTGCCGAAGCCTATCTCGGAGTTCATCATATCCTTTTCTATAGTGATCGAAGCGAAGCCCTTTTTACCGCCTATGCCGGTTATGACATATTTGGACTTATTGCAGGTGCTCTCGACTATCATAGTACCGGGATCCTCCGGCTTGTTCGTATTCTTTACATTTACTGGGATACCCTCCTTTCTTAAAGGAAAGATGGCATCCTCATGCAGTACCGTAGCCCCCATATAAGAAAGCTCACGCATTTCTCTATAGGTGATCGTGCTTATCGTCGGCGGATTTTCCACTATCTTAGGGTCTGTCACCAAGAAGCCGGGAACGTCCGTCCAGTTTTCATAAAGATCCGCATGTATGACACTCGCAACAACCGAGCCCGTTATATCGGAGCCTCCTCTTGAAAAAGTTTTTACGCGTCCGTCCACACCGCTGCCATAAAAGCCCGGTATAACGGCGTATGCGATCCCCTCCAGCCTTTTTGACATTGCCTCATTTGTCTTTTCGAGATCGCAGTTTCCTTTTTCATCTAAAAAGATCACCTCCGCGGCGTCGATGAACTCAAATCCGAGATACGCCGATAAGAGCAATCCGTTTAAATATTCTCCACGCGAAGCCGCGTAATCCTTGCCGTTTTTTTCTCTGAAGTCCTTTTCGATGAGTTTGAATTCATCGGAAAAATCAAAGCCGACTCCGAGGCTTTTATTTATCTCTTCATATCGTTGTCTTATCGCCTCAAGCTCATTCTCAAAATCTTCTCCTGCCTCTGCCTTTTCATAGCAGTCATAGAGCATATCCGTGACCTTCGTGTCACCGTCGAAGCGTTTTCCCGGCGCCGAAGGCACAATATATCTGCGCGACTCGTCGGCAGTGATTATATCTTTTACTTTTTCAAACTGTTTAGCGTCTGCAAGCGAACTTCCACCGAATTTTGCAACCTTTATCATTTTCTTTCCTCATTAAGACTCTTATTTTACTTTAAGATAGATATTCCTTATATAATCTATCGTATATTGCTCTCCGTGCTCCGCCGTCATAAGAAGCAGCTTTTCGAGATCCCGCCTTGTCTCTTCCTCAACGAACCAGAGTCTGTCTTTTGTCCTGTAATAATATTCATACGCAGAACTTTGCGTATAGTTTTTTCCGAGATATACACGGCAGGCACTGATACGGTCAAATACCATTTCGGCAACATATTTGCGGGGCATTCTCATTCCCCCAAGAAACCTCTCGCTCTTCAAGTCATAATCTATCCAATATTCATAATGGTGTTTATTTCGTCCTTTATGGTGAAGCCATGCGTAGGATACGCCGTTTACCTCTTTTGACCTGGTGTTCGGGCTTCTGTTACCCTGCCAGTATTTACAGCCCTCAGAAAATTCCACCCATGAATATTTGGACAGGTCATGTGTCAGTCCCTGCCATATCATACCGGCCTTGAAGCAGTATTTCATCACTATAAATCTATGCTCTGTGACTACCTTAAAATGCCCCCAGATATTCATCGTCTGTCCTTCTAAATATCATTTGACGCCGGTGCTGCCGAAACCGCCTCGGTTCTCGCCTGTAAGATCGGATTCCTCGAACTCGATATGCGGCTGGTGCTCCATTATGCGAAACTGGCAGATTCGGTCGCCTTTACGGATAACCGTGTCGCGCATAGCATATACAGGTACCTTCCACCAATCGTCTGTGCCACAATAAGATTCATCTATGACGCCCATATGATTTGTCTGGATCAGTCCGAAGTTTTTATAAGTGCTGCTCCTCGGCACAACATGCGCCTCGTAGCCATTTGGAAGCTGCATGGCGACTCCAAGGTGTATGAGCCTGAAATCGCCCTTTTTCATCTCAACCGTTTCGGCGGAACGCAGATCTATCCAATCGGATTTTCCGTCTATATATCTCAGCCGCTCTATCTCATCATCGAGATATTTTATACGTATCTTCTCCATCAGCTGTCCTTTTACTTATTTTTAGGAACGTCCTTCATGCTGAAGCTTATCCTGCCCATGTTATCTTTCCCTAAACATACGACCGTTACCATATCTCCAAGGGTGAGAACGTCCTCCACCCTTCTTATGCGGTGCTTTGCGATATTTGAGATATGCACAAGACCTTCCTTGCCAGGCGCGAACTCTATAAAGGCTCCGAACTCTTTGATGCTTACGACAGTTCCGGTAAGCATCTGTCCTTTTTCAAAATCGGTAACGATGATATCTATATAATTGAGCGCCTTGTTCATCATGTCCATATCGTTTCCGCAGATTGAAACGAAGCCGTCGTCGTTGATGTCTATCTTCACGCCGGTCCTTTCGATTATGGTATTTATCGTCTTGCCTCTCTGTCCGACAACATCACCGATCTTTTCGGGATCTATCTGTATCTGTATTATCTTCGGCGCATATTCGCTGACGGAATCTCTCGGCTTGTCAATGACTTTTTCCATGACCTCGCTCAATATGTATTCCCTGGCGTCTTTGCAACGGTAGATTGACTCGGTTACGATATCCCTCGTAAGTCCGTGTATCTTTATGTCCATCTGTATCGCGGTTATTCCCTCGTGTGTTCCCGCAACCTTGAAATCCATGTCGCCGAAGAAATCCTCAAGACCTTGTATATCCGTAAGCACAAGATATTCGTCGTCCGTCTCTCCCGTAACGAGGCCACAGGAAATACCTGCCACAGAGGCCTTTAAAGGCACGCCCGCCGCCATCAAAGAAAGCGAAGAAGCGCACACCGAAGCCTGCGAGGTGGAACCGTTCGATTCAAAGGTCTCCGATACGGTACGTATTGCATAAGGGAAATCCTCTGTTGAGGGAAGTAGAGGCAATATCGCCTTTTCCGCAAGGGCACCATGTCCTATTTCCCTTCTTCCCGGTCCTCTTGAGGGCTTGGTCTCTCCTACCGAATAGGAGGGGAAATTATAATGATGCATATAACGCTTTTCCGTTTCGTTTTCATCGAGCCCGTCAAGTCTTTGCGCATCGGAAAGCGGAGCGAGCGTCGTCACGTTGCATATCTGAGTCTGACCTCTTGTGAACATAGCGGAGCCGTGAACACGCGGTATCACGTCTATTTCCGCAAGAAGGGGCCTTATCTGGCGTACGTCTCTTCCGTCCGGACGCTTGCGGTCTTTGAGTATCATCTTCCTTACCGTCTTTTTCTGATACTGATAGATCGCTTCGTCAAGCACGGCAAGCCATTCCTCGTTTTCGGCAAAGGCCTCTTTAAGCCTTTCGCTTATCTCCCTAATGTTTTCCTCTCGCACCTGCTTCTCGTCAGTAAATACTGCTTTTTCCATTTCGGACGGAGGAACTATCTCCTGTATGGCGCTGAAAAGCTCCTGCGGTATCGCGCAGCTTTCATATTCATGCTTAGGCTTTCCGCACTCCGCGACGATGCCATCGAAGAACTCTATTATCTGTTTATTTATATCGTGTGCAAGATAGATCGCCTCTATCATGCGCTCTTCGGACAACTCATTGGCACCCGCTTCTATCATTATGACCTTTTCCCTTGTGGAAGCGACGGTCAAGTGAAGGTCTGAAACGCTGTTTTCCTTAAGAGTGGGATTAACTATGAATTTCCCGTCTATAAGGCCTATTTGCGTGCCCGCTATCGGTCCGTCAAAGGGAATATCCGAGATCGAAGCCGCAAGAGCCGATCCGAGCATAGCCACTACCTCAGGATTGCAAGCCGGATCCACAGACATTACCATATTGCTGAGAGTAACATCATTCCTGTAATCCTTCGGGAAAAGCGGTCTCATCGGTCTGTCGATAACCCTGGCAGTAAGTACCGCGTGCTCACTCGCTTTTCCTTCTCTTTTGTTGAAGCCACCGGGGATCTTCCCGACCGCATACATCTTCTCCTCATATTCGACGGAAAGCGGAAAGAAATCTATTCCCTCTCTCGGCTTATCCGAAGCTGTCGCTGTACACAGCAGTGTAGTATCGCCATAGCTTATAAAAGCGCAGCCGTTTGCCTGCTTTCCCACCCTGCCAATCTCGATCTTAAGCGGTCTTCCCGCAAGCTCCATTGAATATGTTTTGTATTCGTTGTCGAGCGGTGTTGAAAATGTGTTGTTATAGTCCATGTTTTCCTCCTGTTTTTATATTTTGAGCCTTTGCAGAAGGAATCCGAAACAACTGAAAAACATACCGTCTCCGATATGCTTTTCAGAAGTCTCGGCAGACACCCTTACTGCAAAAACCTTTTTATTTGTCGTTTGAGTTTTAAAAACACTCAAGCACAGGTATTTTGACAAAATATCTGTCTTGTTTTTTAAACTTTAAGCTGCTTTCCCCGACAGGGAAAGCAGCTTAAATATAGCATATGATTATTTTCTTATTCCTAAGCGCTCGATCAGAGAACGATATCTTTCTATGTCTATCTTTCTAAGATAAGCAAGAAGCCCGCGCCTTTTACCAACCATTTTTAAAAGCCCGCGCCTTGAATGATGGTCTTTATGATTAGTCTTAAGATGCTCGGTGAGTTCCTTGATACGAGCCGTAAGTATCGCTATCTGTACCTCAGGAGAGCCGGTGTCGCCCTCGGTTCTCGCATATTCTTTGATGATTTCCTGTTTCTTCTCTTTTGCTATCAAGTTGTAATCCTCCTATTTTTTCAACTAACGCGAGCGGCTAAGAAACGGTTGGAGACTCCTGTTCCTGAACCACCGCTAATTCCAGTTACAAAATATAACATAATGTTTTTTAATTGTAAAGCAGTTCGGACACTCGAATAATTTAGCTAAAATCCGACTTTTAAAGAAGGACGCGCATTATCCGTTCGTGTCAAATATTATATTTTCGGTGTCCTCATCGTAGCTTTCAAGATGAAGTGTCCCTGATTCGTCCTCAAGGTACGGAAGTATGGCTGCGACACGCCGCATTTTTTCCTCCAGTAAATCGTCAACACCTAAATCCACCGTAATCTCTCCAAACACAAGTTGATATGTATTAATAACGCTCTCCTCGTCGTCCTCGTCCTTTAACTCTTCCTCGATATAAATTTCGTCAGGCATTATTTCATAGCGTTTAAATAAACTCATCAAGACTTGCAAGGCATTTAATACTTCATCATCTGCATCGATTTCTTCTCCCAGCGTTCCACTCGTCGCAAGATTGTAAATAAGCGGAAGCTCAAGTTCAACGCTATCTTCGTAATCGAGTATCTCCACAACAAGTCCGTCCTGATCTATACAGCATACCTTATCGCCCACCTGGAACATGCCTATAGTCATCTTTTCGTTTGCCTCAAGCTGTATAGTGTTCCTGTCTACGTATATTACCTCGATAGACTCGAGTAGAGGAACATCAGGCGTTTCCGTGCTGGAGTTTAAAAGGCAAAGTAAAAGCGTGTTATAGAAGACATTCTCATTAATAACGAGCGCTTTGATCTCATCATCACTATATCTGTCGTTCCCCGTAACCAAGACGTTTTCAAGCCTGAACAGCAAAAGAAAAACAAGAATAGCGCAAAGCACGGCAAGAACAATCATAAGCTTTATAAATTTGCGCCCAAGCCTTGCATTCTTTTCTGATATTTTCTCCTTATCCTTCATCGAGTCCCTTCTTAATTTTTACAAGATCATTTTTCCTGCTCTTACTTTTTATCTCCCGCTCTTTCCCTTACATAGTTCTTAAACATATCGCCTCTTTGCTCATAATTGACAAACTGATCCCAGCTTGCGCAAGCAGGGGAAAGCAATACGGCATCTCCGCTCTTTGCCTCTTGTATGCAAGTCTCTACGGCAGACTTTAAATCTTCACATAGCACTATATCCTCATACGGAAAACCGCAACTCCTTGCCGCTTTGGCTATCTTTTCTTTAGTCTCACCTATGAGTACGAATTTTTTCACTTTCCCGTCAAAGCTGTTTATCCACTCCTCGTACTCGGATTGTTTATCATAGCCCCCGCCGATAAGAATAGTAGGCCTCTCCATAGCCTGTATGGCCTTTATGGCCGCATCGGGGTTCGTTCCCTTAGAATCATTGTAATATCTGACACCGTCTATTTCGGCTACGAATTCTATCCTATGTTCGACACCTTTAAAGTTTTTTACCACATTTCGTATAGTGTCTAAGTCCACGCCCGCGAAAAGCGCGACCGCAGCCGCGGTCATGATATTTTCGTAGTTGTGGAAACCTAATAGCTGCAGCTCATCCTTGCGCACGAGCAGTTCTTTTTTTCCTTCGTATGCAAGCTGTATAGAACCGTCTATATAATATAGTCCCTTGTCCAAAGCACGCTTTGAAGAGAAATATATTACCTTTCCCTTAGCTTTTTCTCCAAAGTTTCTTAATACATCATCTTCATAATTCAAGATAAGGGCATCGTCATCTGTCTGGTTCTTGTTTATGAGTTCTTTTACTCTTATATATTCCTCCATCGTATGATGACGATTCATGTGATCAGGAGTTATGTTTGTTATTGCAGCCGCGTGAGGCCTGAATCTATCTATAGTCTCAAGCTGAAAGCTGGATATCTCGGCTACGGTAACTGCATTTTCGCTCTGCTCATAAACACAGTCTGTATAAGGCCTTCCTATATTTCCGACAACGTACACTTCACTGAAATGGGCCTTCATTATCTCCCCTAAAAGTGTCGTGCTCGTTGTCTTGCCATTCGTACCGGTTATCGCGTACACCTCGCCCTTACCGATAATATAAGCAAGCTCCACCTCTCCCGTTATATGGGCTCCGGCCTCTTTAAAAGCCTGTACAAGCGGCAAATCGCAGGGTACTCCGGGACTTAAAACAACCGTATCGAAATCGCCGATGCGTTCTTTTGGGAACTCTCCGAATATAATCTCTATCTCGGCTGTGTTACCCAGTTTTTTTTCTATTTCAGCTCTGACAGCCTCCTTATTCAGCTTTGCGTTTCCGTCATAAAGAACTGTTTTTTTTCCGCTCCTTATCAAAAGAACAGCGGCCGATATGCCGCTTATCCCGCCTCCGAACACAAGAATATTTTCCATTTAAATAAGCCTCCACTTAAAGCGCGCAAAAACCTATGACGCATGCGATTATCGTTATCATGGTAAATACGGCGACTATCTTCGGCTCGGACCAGCCGCAAAGCTCAAAATGATGGTGTATAGGCGTCATCTTAAATATGCGTTTACCATGCGTCAATTTGAAATAGCTGACCTGAAGTACGACAGATATAAGCTCTACCGCGTAGATTATCCCAACTATAGGGATAAAAAGGGGCAAATTCATCACATAAGCCATAGCGGCGACAAAGCCGCCTAAAGCCAAAGAGCCTGTGTCTCCCATAAATATCTTTGCCGGAAAAACATTATAACACAAGAAAGCCATGAGCGCCCCGACAAAGGCAGCTCCCGCCGGCTCTGCTCCTGCCCCGAGTGCTGCAGAGGCGACGGTAAAGAAGGCCGCAACAACAGCGGTTACACTTGACGCAAGTCCATCGAGTCCGTCAGTAAAATTAACTCCGTTTACGGTAGCTAAAACAACAATATATAAAAACGGTATCGCAAAGAATCCGATATCCACCGATTGAGTCCCGTTTGTAAAAGGAACGAGCATCACGAGCGATATATCCGTAAAACTCAGGATATACCAGACAAAGACAGTGGTCAGCGCTATCTGCAAAAGGAGCTTCTGCCAAGGCAAAAGACCGTCAGACCTTTTAAGCACTACCTTGAGGTAGTCGTCTATGAATCCGACAGCTCCAAAGCCCAGCGTCAAGAGCATTACGGGAGCCACATTTGAACGTGTAGTCGGAAATATAAAAGCCGCAACTGCAGCGGCTATGAGAAAAATTATCCCTCCCATTGTCGGCGTCCCCGCCTTTTTTAAATGAGATTCGACCCCTTCCTTCCTTTCCGTCTGGCCTATCTTCAGTCTTTTCAAAAACGGTATCAGCACCTGTCCTAAAAAAAGCGTCACGACAAAGGCCGTTATAAGCGAGACAGCTACCACAGGCTTAATTGAATACATACTTCTCCCCTTTAAAAATGCCTTTAATACGCGTCGTTGTCTACACCGTCGGAATAAAGGCTGTTTCCTCCGTAAAGCACCGACTCGTCGGTCTCGGTCTCCAGCGGTTCGGGAGCGGCTTCATTGCTTATACCGTATTCCACCCCATCACTAGAATCCACCTCCGTCTCGGTCTCATCACTCTCCATGTCCTGATATATGTTCATATACGGGAGCAGCTCGGTGAATATAGCCTTAGCTATCTCCTGTGCATATACGGAATCGGCCTGAAGCTCCGAGTCAACATTCGGCTCGTCCACGATAACATATACCAAAACCTCCGGGTCGTCAAGCGGAGCGAAGCCGACAAACGAAACAATGTATGTTTCATCACTCCTCGGGATTTTCTGTGCCGTACCGGTTTTTCCGCCCATCGAATAACCTTCCACCTTTGCCGCCTGTCCGGTACCGGATTCGACCACCTCTCCCATAGCCTCTCTTATGAAATCGCTGATTTCTTGAGACACCGTCTGCCTTTCAACCGTGCCTTCTATCCTCTCAATAATATTCCCTTCGCTGTCGGCTATTGCCTTTACTACATGCGGCGTATAATAGTATCCGCCATTTATGAGCGAACAGATAGCCGCTGCTTCCTGTACCATAGTACAAGTAAATCCCTGCCCAAATCCAGTAGTTGCAAGTTCCAAAGAACCCATGGTATCTGAGGTAAAGAGTATGCCAACGTTTTCTCCGGGAAGATCTATGCCCGTCTTTACTCCAAAGTTAAATATCGATTGATATTTTAGTATGCTGTCCGTGCCCGTCAAAGCTACTATCTGCATAAAAGCATCATTGCAGGAGTTGGCCAGAGCTTCGATGATCGTCTGCTCCCCGTGCGAATCGGGATACGCCGAGCAGTGGATAACCTGTCCGTTTATTTCCTCATAACCGTTACATATAAATGTATCTTCTTCTGATATTGAAGCAGTCTCAAGAGCGGCGGCTAAGGTTATTGGTTTAAACGTAGAACCGGGCTCATATGCGTCAGATATGCAGTAATTACGCCAGATAGAATTGAGCATTTCAACCTGTTCTTCCTCGGTCATGGAATTCAGCTCTGACTCGCTCACAAACTGAGTCAAGTCCCTTGGGCTATTGAGATCATACCAATCTGTGGAATCCATGGCAAGTATCTCGCCATTGTTAGGGTCCATCACGACAACAGCCACGTTTTCGGCTCCGTCTTCTCCATTCGGCCCGTTCGCATATTCCTCCATAAAGTCCTCTATGGCACTGCGGACTATCTCCTGTATATTAATGTCACAAGTTGAGATCACATTGTAACCGTCTTCGGCCTCTATGATCGTCTGTTCGAGATCTGAATCTGAATTGATATATCCGAAGGAACGCCCGTTCGTCCCGTTTAAAACGTCGTTATAATATCCTTCTATGCCCCAGCTGGCCTCGTTTGAGGAGTTCGAGAAGCCGATGAGATCGCAAGCCAGCGAGCCCTGAGGATATACTCGCTGATATGAGTCTTCAAACCATACACCTTTTATATAATATATATCGTAATATTCCTCAGTAGAAAGCTCTGCGATCCTATCGTCGGAAAGGTCGGTGTATTCTTCAAAAGCCTCCTTCTCCTCTATCGTAACATCAGTTATGAGAACTTTATATCTGCTGTCTTTAGTCTCGTCCGACTCCAGAATCTCATATATTTCATCCGGGTCTAAACCAAAAAACTCCTCGAGCGCAGCAACCGTCGGTTCTATGTACGGCTGGGTCGTCTCTCCGTTGGAATTTGTAACTTCATAATTCACAACATAACAGTCTAAAATAAGCCTGTACACCCTTTCGCTGGTCGCCAGAATACTCCCGTTTCTGTCTAATATATCGCCTCTTTTATATGCTATTGTACTACTGCCATACTGCTGCTGATTATTTTGCAAAACAATTCGAGCATAGTCAGCTCCGCTAGAAATATTGATATAACTTATCCTTACAGTTAAAGCAACTAAAGCCAGTACTACTGCCAAAAACAGTCCTACCAGCTTTTTGCTTATCTGTCTATTAATTTTTCTAACAGGAAATTTAGTGACTCTGGATTCTTTTTTTCCGCTCATGAATTCTTCCGTTTTTACTGACTAGTCGGAGGGCACATCCGTATATTGTATTACATAACTTCCGTCTGTCAACTCGTAATATATTATATCGTCGGAATCAGCGTAACTCATTCCCAGCCGATTCTGCGCGGCCTCCTTTATATCCTCGAGGCTCACGGAATCCAATACTTCATTGTATTTCGCATCATTATTGCTCTTAAGCTCGCTGTATTCGCTTTCAAGCGAGGCTATGGTCTCATACTGTGAAGTAATTATGGATTTCCGGCTTATGTATGTAACGCAAAGCATTAAAACGGCAATGCAGATTACCGACAAAAACAGGACATATCCTATACCAAAGGAAAGCTTTTTTTCCGGCCTGCGGTACTGTGCGCTCCGTCTTTTCCGTTGTTCCTCCGGCAGCTCCACTATTTTTCTTACTGCGCTGCCGTCATATTCGTATGTAGTTATAATCCGCTCTCGGTAAGAATTTACCCTTCTTTTAGCTTTCGCCATAATTCCCCTTATAAAAGACTGTCATTTCCGATCCGTTTCCGCCACCCTATACATCTCTCCCAAAGCAACGTCTGTTTTAAGTTCAGATGACTTATTCAGTATCTTTTCTCAAACACCCGAAGCTTGGCACTGTGAGAACGTATATTTTCTCGGATCTCTTTTTCTGTCGGTACGATGGGCTTTTTATTCACACAAAAGCCCTTCGATTTTCTACCGCATACGCACACCGGAAATTCCGGTGGGCAGATACAAGGGTTTTCGTTAGCCCTGAAGATATTTTTCACTATCCTGTCTTCTAAGGAATGAAATGTGATAACACACAAGCGTCCCTTGTCGACCAGCAGGTCTATCATTCCATCAAGCGACTCTTCGATTACGCTCAGCTCAGAATTCACTTCTATTCTAAGCGCTTGAAACGTCCGCTTTGCAGGATGCCCTTTTGAGGATCTGCTTTTTGCAGGTATGGAACGTTTTACAATCTCGGCCAATTCCCCGGTAGTCTCGATTGTCTTCTTCGTCCTTTCCTTGCAAATGTTCCTCGCTATGCTTTTGGCAAATCTCTCCTCGCCGAAATCCCTTATGATATGAAATAACTCGTCTTCAGTACTGGTGTTTACCACATCTGCAGCGCTGCGTCCTTGGCTTTGATCCATGCGCATATCCAAAGCCGCATCATGCCGATATGAAAAACCGCGCTCCGCCGTATCAAGCTGATGAGAGGAGACGCCCAGATCGAGCAAGATACCGTCTACACTCGACACACCACGCTCTTTAAGCTCCTCAGCCATAAAGCGGAAATTGCTTCTGACTACCGTTACCCGGTCGCCATATTCCTTTAGGCGCTGTGACGCAGCCGCAACCGCGTCACAGTCCTGATCAAAACCGAACAATCGTCCCTTCATTCCAAGGCATTTACAAATGGCCAGCGAATGTCCCGCTCCACCTATCGTTCCGTCTACATATATGCCATCCGGACGAATCTTAAGCTCCCGTATACATTCCCCAAGAAGTACAGGCTCATGCTCAAACCCCATATCAGAGCAAAACTCCGCAATCCTGCAGCCCTGCTTCTATAGACTCCATATCGTCATAGCTGCTGCTCTGTGACCATTTAGCCTTATCCCAAATCTCTATTCTTTCGAGGTTGCCGGTAACTACAACGTCCTTATCAAGACCCGCATATTCCCGAAGCGCTGTCGGAACAAGTATTCTCCCCTGCTTGTCCAACTCGCACATTGCCGCACCCGAAACTAAAAATCTGGTGATTGTTCTGGCATTTTTGTTATTAAGCGGCAAAGAACGGAGTTTTGATTCGAGTACGTTCCATTCCGACTGAGGATAGACACAAAGACAACCGTCTAAGCCTCTGGTAAGAACAAATTTCTCCCCAAGTTCAAACCTGAATTTAGACGGAATTATGAGCCTTCCTTTTTCGTCGATAGAATGGCTATATTCACCCATGAACATAATCGACACCCCACAGTGGCCGACATTATCTACCACTTTTCACCACTTTTCACCACTTACATTCATATAATACGCCTCAAACATATAAAATGCAAGACTTTTCAAAAAAAAAGAACAGAAATTAATCTGTCCTTTTAAAGAAAAATTCTATTTCTCAGAAAGCGCTCTTAGTTCTTTTATTCGCTCGAGAATATTTGTTTCGATATTTTCTGTGACATCCTCAGGCTTTAACTTGCAAAGCCTAGCATTGAAACTTCTTATCCTATGCTTGTACTTTAGCGCTTGTACAAAGTCCATCTTGGCTTTAAGTCCCTTGAATTCGAACTCAGGTCTGCAAACAAGCTCCTTTGCCATCTGTATCAACTTCGCACGATTTTGCATTACACTATCGTCAAAAGCGTTATCCTGAGCCTCCTTTATGAGCCGAAGCGTTTCCTCCTCATTCGGAACCCATCTCCTGTTTATATGTCTTTTTATTGTTTTCAGGCTGCCCTCGTCCGTGGCTTCTATATCGATATTGAGCATCTTGTCTACACTGACCACTATGCTTATAATCGGTCTATCATCGAAAAGTCCCTTTACATTTTCAATATTCATCTCCGCTATCAAAATATCATCCGAAACAAAGGGTCTCTCGCCTGCATACAATCTTACTCCGACCACATCCGGCATGGAAAGTGAAGTTGAAAAGGCTTTCGCTACTTTTATCGGCAGTGTATCTCCTATCTCTGCTATCTTCAAAGCGAGTCCGCAATCGGTCTCAATGGAAAGAGAAAGGGGAAGCTTTCCTGAGCTTATATTTTCCATTATCCTTTCTTCCTCCTGAATATTTCCTCAAAAGCTTCCTTATACGGGGCCCTCGCCACGCCATATTCCGTTACTATTCCGCTTATAAGATCATTGTCCGTGACATCGAAAGCAGGATTGAACACGTTTATGTTTTCCGGAGCCATGCGCTCCTTGTACCACATATCCGTAACTTCCTCCGGCTTCCTCTGTTCTATGACAATCTCGTCACCGCTTTGCGTGTCCATATCTATCGTGGATGTAGGCGCTCAGACATAAAAAGGAACCCCATATCTCTTCGCGGCAAGCGCAACCATAGATGTTCCTATCTTATTTGCCGTGTCTCCGTTTGCAGCCACTCGATCACAGCCTACGAATACCGCTTGTATCCAGCCATTTCTCATTGCGGTAGCCGCCATATTGTCGCATTCAAGGGTCACATCCATTCCCGCCTCAGAGAGCTCAAAAGCAGTAAGGCGCGCTCCCTGTAGCAGCGGTCTGGTCTCATCTGCAAATATCTTGAATTTATAGCCTTTTTCCGCTCCGACATACATCGGTGCGGTGGCCGTCCCGTATTTTACCGCTGCAAGCCTGCCCGCATTGCAATGTGTAAGCAGACCGTCTCCGTCTTTAATAAGTTCAAGCCCATATTCACCGATAGCACGGCAGACCGCAATATCTTCCTCACGTATCCTTATTGCTTCGTCATGGAGCGCTTTTACTATATTCGGTATAGGCTCTCCTTTACGCTCCAAAACAACCCTTTCCTGACGCTTAAGCGCCCATGAAAGATTGACGGCAGTCGGCCTTGATGAATCCAAATAGTCCTTAGCCTTCCTGAACTGAGCAAGGAAATCCTCGTAGTCTTCGGTTTTTATGTCTTTTGCCGCAAGATATATGCCTATAGCTGCCGCAACCCCGATAGCCGGCGCCCCCCTTACTTTCAAAAGATATATGGCCTCCCATATATCCTCCTGCTTAGTAAGATAGACCATCTTGACTTCCCCTGGAAGCCTTGTCTGGTCAATAATAGCCAAGGCTTGTCTTTCCTCATCAAGCGCAACCGTTTCAAAATCCGCAAATCTCATCGTTTTATCTGACATTTGTTCTCCGAATCCGTTTTTTACGTGATCTATTTTCTTTCTATAAATCTCAACTTTCTAAGTTAATACCGTTCAAGATAATCCCGCGGATCGACTTCTCCAAACTCATTCTCCGCCGTAATATATTTATGATAGCAAATCAAACTTTGCTTTTCATAAAAACAGCGTTTAGCAAAGGCCTTGCCAGGTCTCTGCTCAAATCTTTCTCTTGTCTAGGACGCGCACCGCCTTTCCTTCGCTCCTTTGTATAGACTTAGGCTCGACTATCCTGACGTTTGCCCAAATACCGAGCATGGATCTGATCCCTTTGCTGAGTTTCTTCTCCAAGTACGGCAATTGTGCAACGGCCTCGATGTATTTTCCCTCATCCAACTCGACCAGTACCTCCAGTGTGTCGGAAGTTTTTACACGGTCTACGATTATCTGATAATTTGGCGTATATCCTTGCTCGAGAAGCACGGCCTCTATCTGCGAAGGAAAGACATTCACACCTTTTATTATGAGCATATCATCGCTCCTGCCTCTGGGCTTCGTCATCTTTATATGCGTGCGTCCGCAGGAACACGGCGCATCACTGAGCACGCATATGTCCCTCGTCCTGTATCTCAAAAGCGGAAAGGCCTTCTTTGTAATACAGGTAAAAACGAGTTCGCCCTCGCTGCCCATCGGGAGCACTTCTTCGGTATCAGGATCTATTATCTCGGCAATGAAATGATCCTCATTTATATGCATCCCTGTCTGTTCCGAGCATTCAAACGAAACACCGGGACCGATCACCTCGGTCAGACCGTAGATGTCATAGGCCTTTATACCGAGCTTTTGTTCTATGTCGCGACGCATCTCCTCGCTCCAGGCTTCCGCTCCGAATATACCCGCCTTAAGCTTTATCTTATCCCTTAAGCCTCTTTCTATTATACTTTCGGCCAAGAAGGAGGCATATGACGGAGTGCAGCAGAGTATCGTCGCCTCAAGATCCACCATGAACTGAAGCTGTCTGTCGGTATACCCCGAGGACATCGGCAGCGTCATACAGCCCACTTTATGGCTTCCCCCGTTAAGTCCGGGGCCGCCTGTAAAAAGCCCATAGCCGTAGCAAACGTGACATACGTCTTCTTTTGTACCCCCCGCCGCCATGATGGCACGGGCACAGCACGAATCCCATATATCGATATCGTCAAGAGTATAGAAAGCTATTACCCTCTTCCCTGTCGTACCGGAAGTAGACTGTATACGCACAACCTCTTCCTTGGGAACGGCCAAAAGGCCATAAGGATAACATTCCCTCAGGTCGTCTTTTCCCAATAGCGGGAGCTTATAAAGATCATCAAGGCTTTTTATATCGTCCGGTGCGACGCCCTTTTCTTCCATTTTTTTGCGATAGTATGGCACGTTCTCCCAAACATGCTTTACCTGCTTTAAAAGGCGCTCGTTCTGCCATGAACGTATCTGTTTTCTCGATGCGCGCTCTATCTCCTCCTGATAATACCGTTCCATGTTACTTCCCTTTCATGTTTAATTTTCTTTATGCGGCGTTCTTTCTGCGCCGTCTTTTTTAGGCGTTTCTTCCTAAATGGAAAGCCTTTTTATTCATATCTATAAATTTTTCCTTTACACTGTGCTCTATCGCCTCAAGCCAAGTCTCTTCCGTGAAATCAAAATATTTTGAGACCCTGCCCATAAGCACCATGTTTACCGCTTTTGAAGAGCCTGCCCGTTCCGCTATTTCAAGGGCATTGAAAGCATCTATATTTATGCCGGCATCTCTCATCTTTTTTTCAAGCTCTTCAGGATACGACGCGGCTCCCGTTATAACGGGCATAGGGTTTATCTGCTGCAGATTCGTCACTATCATACCGTCTTTTTTTAAATACTCGGTCCAACGCGCCGCCTCCAAAAGTTCGAATGAGATGATCAGATCCGCCTCTCCTTTATCGATCACAGGAGAATAAACGCGGTCACCATATCTTACATAGGTCACAACGCTGCCGCCTCTTTGGCTCATTCCGTGCACTTCGCTCACTTTTACGTCGTAGCCCTTTAAACTCAAAAGCTTTCCTAAAAGCTTGCTTGCAAGAAGGGTACCTTGTCCGCCTACACCAACGATCATTATATTTTTCGTCTTCATTGTTACGCCTCCCTTCCTGACGACAAAACATCGAATTTGCACAGCTGTTCACACACACCGCAGCCGGTACATTGAGTGCTGTCTATATGCGCTTTTTTGTCGATTATGCTTATTGCCGGACAGCCTATTCTCATACATGCCTTGCAGCCGATACATTTTTGTGCGTTACTGCTTATAGCTCCCGGATGCTTGACATATTTCAAAAGCGCACAGGGCCGTCTTGAGATTATTACCGACGGCTCCTTTGCGTTTAGTTCTTCCTTTATCACCTCGTCGCATTCCTTGAGGTCGTAAGGGTCGACCACTCTAACGCGCTCTATGCCGACCGCACGGCAGAGTGATTCGAGATCTATTTTTGTACACGGATCTCCTTTTAGGTTGTGGCCCGTTGTAGGATTTTCCTGATGTCCGGTCATACCGGTTATCGAATTGTCTAAGATGATGACCGTCGAGTTAGATTCATTATAGGCTATATTTATAAGCCCCGTCACACCCGAATGCATAAAGGTAGAATCACCGATAACGGCAACTGATCTTGAATCGGATTCTCCGCAGTTTGCCTTGTTGAAGCCATGTATGCCTGAGACTGACGCCCCCATGCATATCGTATATTCCATGGCAGAAAGCGGAGCAACAGCGCCGAGTGTATAACAGCCAATATCACCAAGTACCGTAAGGTTATTCTTTTTTAATGTATAAAACAGTCCCCTGTGCGGACAGCCTGCACACATCACCGGAGGACGAGGCGGTATATTTTCATCAAGTGAATAGCCCTCAGGGACCTCAAAATTCAGTTTCTCCGCCACCTTATTCTGGCTCAACTCCCCAATATATCCGAAAAGCTCCTTACCCTTCACCTTAAGATCGAGCTTTTTGCAGTGATCTTGTATTATCGAATCAAGCTCTTCCACTACGATCAGTTCCTTTACCGATGCAGCGAATTCTTTTATCTTCTGTACTGGAAGCGGATTTACCATTCCCAACTTGAGAACGGGATACCTATCTCCTATAAGCTCCTTCACATACTGATAACTCGTCGATGATGTTATGAAGCCTATATTCTTATCCTCACCCTCGTCTATGATATTGATCGGCGTTATCTCAGCATACTGCGTAAGCTCCTGCATACGCTTTTCTACTATCGGATGACGCTTTATCGCCATGCCCGGCATCATAACATATTTCGGTATATTTTTCTCATATGGCTTTTGGGGCGCTTCTACTCTCTCGCTTTTCTCGATAAGGCTCTGGGAATGCGCTACCCTCGTACACATCTTTATGATAACCGCCGTATCGTACTTTTCCGAAATCTCAAATGCAAGCTTTGTAAACTCAAGCGCTTCTTTAGAGTCGGAAGGCTCAAGCATCGGAAGCTTTGCGGCTACGGCGTAATGCCTCGAATCCTGCTCATTCTGCGAGCTGTGCATTCCGGGGTCATCCGCCACGGCTATTATCATGCCGCCGTTCACTCCGGTATACGATATGGTAAAGAGCGGGTCGGCAGCAACATTGAGCCCGACATGCTTCATCCCGCAAAAGCTGCGTTTGCCCGCAAAACTCGCCCCGAAAGCAGCCTCCATTGCAACTTTCTCATTAGGAGCCCATTCCGCATATATTTCTTCATATTTTGCTGCGGCCTCCGTTATCTCCGTGCTCGGTGTACCGGGATAGCTTGATACAAAGCTGCATCCGGCCTCGTATAGTCCTCTGGCAACCGCTTCATTGCCAAGCATCAATTCTTTCATTCTCTCACACCTTTTCATTATTATTTTTAAAAAACTATAATCGCAGTATTTTACGCACTTTCGCGATTTTTAATACCGGCTACTAACTACGCACCTGTGTCTCGACCAGCCTTCCGGCATAATACCTCTGTCTGAGCGTCGGCTTTTCTATTTTCCCCGTCGGATTGCGTGGTATACGATCAAAGATTATCCTCTTGGGACGCTTATATCTCGGAAGCTCGTTACAGAAAAGACGTATTTCGTCCTCTGTACACTCAAAACCCTCCTTTATTTCGATCACGGCCGCGGCGATCTCACCTAAACGGTTGTCAGGCAGTCCGATTACCGCCACATCCTTTATCTTATCGTATTTCCTTAAGAAGTCCTCGACCTGAACAGGATAGATGTTTTCTCCACCCGAGATAACAACGTCTTTCTTTCTGTCTACTATATATAAGAAACCTTCCTCGTCCTCCTGTGCCATATCTCCCGTAAACAACCAATCGCCTTTTAAGACCTCGTTCGTCGCCTCTTGGTTTTTATAGTAACACTTCATGACTCCCGGACCCTTTACGGCCAGTTCTCCTATCTGTCCGCATTTTACGTCCTTCCCGCTCTCATCTACTATACGCGTCTCCCACATATATCCGGGGACTCCTATCGCACCGACCTTATCTATGTTTTCGACACCCAAATGTACACAGCCGGGTCCGAGCGACTCGCTCAGCCCATAGTTAGTGTCGTACTGATGATTCGGAAAGCACTTCCTCCATCTCTTGACGAGACTTGCCGGAACAGGCTGCGCACCTATATGCATAAGCCGCCACTGTGAAAGCCTGAATTCTTCAAGTTTAATTTTTCCTGAATCTATATGATCAAGTATATCCTGCGCCCAAGGTACTAAAAGCCAGACTATCGTACAACGTTCACGGCTTATCGTTCGTATTATGTTCTCAGGAGAAACTCCGCGCAAAAGCACAGCTCTGCTTGCCGAGATCAGACTTCCGAACCAGTGCATCTTAGCACCCGTATGATAAAGCGGGGGAATACAAAGAAAGACATCTTCTCTTTGTTGGCCGTGATGCTTCTGTTCCGTTACGCAGGCGGCGTAAAGTGCATTGTGGTCATGCAGGATTGCCTTTGGAAACCCCGTCGTCCCCGATGAAAAATAAATAGCAGCGTAGTCTTCCTCACTTATGTCCACCGGCGGGGGGCTTGAGGAACAAAACGACATCAACTTCCAGCAATCTTCCGAATAAGAAGGAGCCTCCCGTCCGACAAAGAACATAGTCCTGACTTTCGGCATGCTGCTCGCCACGGCATCGATCCTTTCTATAAATTCAGGTCCGAATATGAGCAGCTCAACATCTGCCAAATCGACACAATATCTTATTTCCTCAGCAGCATATCTAAAATTCATCGGAACTGCAATACAGCCTGCCTTTAAAATCCCAAAATAAAGCGGAAGCCATTCTATGCAATTCATCAGCAATATTCCCACTTTTGTTCCGCGCTCTATCCCCCTGCTTAAAAGCAGATTAGCAAAGCGATTTGCCCGCCTGTCAAAATCTTTCCAGCTCATCTCCCGCCTTATCGGAGTCCCGTCGAGAGCACTTTCTATAAGACTTGCTTCCTTCCATATATCTACTTGTTTCTCATCTTCCTTCGGGTTCACCTCGACAAGGGCAATCTCGTCTCCATACAGGCGCGAATTCCTTTCGAGAAGCTGCGTGATAACCATTTTTAGCCCCCTTGTTATGAACAATGAATTATTTATCACCCGCATCAATACCGAATAAAGCCTCTGTGCTACGTGCACAGAGGCCTAAACTTTCGCGAGCGTTTTTACTTTATCACGTAAAATCGCTAAAGTCAACTGCCTAAGCTACTTCTTTAAGATTCTCGCAGCTTATATTTCTTTCAGGCTGAGCAAATCTAAATCGGCATAGGCAGCCGTAGTCGAAATATAGGAGTGTCCAAGCATCTCCTGTACGTTTTTAAGGTCAACACCATCTCTAATCAGATGTATCGCAAACGAATGTCTGAGTGTATTGGGGGTTATCTCTTTTGAAATACCAGCGTCTGACGCATATTTTTTCAATATTTTCCAAAATCCCTGACGGCTCATGGCCCCGCCGGAACAATTTGTAAAAACAAAGCTGCTCTCTTTACCCTTCAAAAAAACTCCGCGCGCATGGCTAAAATACATTGACAGCGCTTTTTTTGCAGAATCCCCAAAGGGTATCCGGCATTCTTTTGAATGTCGTCTGCATATGAGATATCTTCTTCGCATTTCAATATCATTCATCTGTAAACCAACGAGCTCACTGACGCGTATTCCCGTTGCACAGAGCAACTCAAGCATGGCCCAATCCCGCAAGCCTTTTAGAGTTTGTTTATCCGGTTGAGACAAAAGCTTTTCCGTCTCTTCAGGCGAAAGCGTCTTAGGAGGTTTTTTTTCTACCTTAGGCCTTTTAAGTTTTTCCGTAGGGTTTGACTCTATACGTTCTTCTTGTTTGAGATAACGAAAAAATGAGCGCAATGCCGCAACTCTTCTTGATACCGTAGAATTTGAAAGCTTTTCGTCTTCCATCCACTCAATATAAGAAATAAGATCCGAGGGAGTTATCTTATCCGGAGAAAATTTATCCTCTCTTTTGAAATAGCGGGCCGCATTCTTTAGGTCGCGTTCGTATGATACCTCGGTATTATGCGACGCCCTTTTAACATTACGGAGATATGTTATATAATCCTGAATTGCTCTTTCCATATTGTTTCTCTTTCAAAACGATATTTGTAAGCACAATTCACCCTTCAATTCCCACTGCACATTATATATGCCATTTTTATAAAATGCAACCGCAAAATTCGATATGTCTTGTTGAAATTTGCTAAAAATATGCCCTGAACAAGATGTTGTTGCTTCATATAAACAGGATAACTATATCTTGTAAAGACCAAATATATATTTATACCGTAGAGATTGCGTCCTTTTTTTTAAAGGAATATAATATTAAAAAAATTTCCTCAAAAAGATTAAGGCGTCAAGATGAAAAAAGTAGATTTTGAAAACGGAATAGTTTGGCGAAATATCCTTGGTACGGCCTTCCCTATGCTTATAGCTCAGGTAACAAGCCTTTTATACAATATCGTAGACAGGATATACATAGGACACATACCTGAAATCGGGACAGAAGCGCTGGGAGCAGTCGGGATAACATTTCCTATAATAATACTTATAACTGCTTTTACAAATCTTTTCGGGCTTGGCGGTGCTCCTCTTTTTTCCATAGAACTCGGACGTAAAAACAAAGTAAAAGCCACCGCAATATTAAACACCGTTTTCAGAATTGAAATTATCTTTGCAATCATTATCACTATTGCAGGAGAACTCTTCGCCCTGCCGCTTCTTACTGCCTTCGGAGCCACAAGTGATGAGTTGATATATGCCATGCCTTATCTTCAAGTGTATCTTAGCGGCACTATTTTTGCTATGCTTAGCACCGGGCTAAACCCGTACATAAACGCACAAGGCTACTCTACCATCGGAATGTTGACCGTAGTTGTGGGAGCAGTGGTCAATATTGCTCTGGATCCCCTTTTTATGTTTACTTTCGACATGGGCGTTGCGGGAGCAGCAGTGGCGACTGTAATCTCGCAAGTCATCTCATTTATACTTGTTATGCGCTTTTTCACAAGCGCCAAAAACGACTTCCCGCTGCTAAAATCCAGGCGTATCAGTTCAGGGGATAATACAGGCAAAGCCCTGCTGCCTCAGGCAAAAAATATAATAGGACTTGGTATTACGACATTCGTAATGCAATCTACAAATGCCCTTGTTTCCTTATGCTGCAATAACGTGCTACTTGCCACCGGCGGGCTTTCATATGTCTCCGTTATGACCGTGATATCGTCGGTGAGGCAGATACTCGACACTCCCGCGCTCGCCCTGACCGACGGTTCAACTCCCGTGATAAGCTATAATTACGGCGCAGGCAAATATAAAAACACGCTCTCGGCCATATTCGTAATGGGCTGCCTCACTATAGGATATACAACGATCATGTGGATTTTGATAGAGAGTTTTCCGTCCTTTTTTATAGGCATATTCACCTCTGACCCGGAGCTTATCAATATTTCGATCAGTCCTATGCACATATATTTCTTTGCCTTTATATTCCAATCTCTACAGTATACCGGACAGAGTGTGTTCAAAGCTCTCGGAGAAAAGAAGTTTGCCATATTTTTCAGTTTGCTCAGAAAAATAATACTTGTAGTGCCCCTGACTTTCATTCTCCCGTACCTGTTTAACATGGGAACGGACGGTGTTTTTATTGCCGAACCCATATCCAACGGCATTGGTGGCGTAGCTAGTTTCGTCACGATGCTGATAGTTATCGTTCCCCGTCTAAAAAAAGGGAAAGCCCCGATAAGCTAACAATTTTCAGGGGGCTTTCATTACGTTTTTTTAATGCTATAATATTATGGCGAAGCGCTATATAATTCGCAAAAACACTCAAACAGAGCGAAACAAAATTTTTATTGAAAGGATTTTATTTATGGAAACAGGAGTAAAGGGATATTCGGAACTTATGGTTTCGGAAAAGAATACGGCAAAATCGTATAACAGCGGGCTACTTGACATTTTTGCGACTCCCGCCATGATCACCCTTATGGAGCAGACCGCCTATGAAAGCGTACAGCCTTATCTGGACGAGGGCTACGGCACGGTAGGAATATCCTTGAAAGTAACGCACGACTCCCCCACTCCCATCGGTATGAAGGTCTCTTGCGAATCAACCCTTGTCGAAATCGACGGCAGAAAACTCAAATTTGAGGTTGAAGCCTTCGACGAATGCGGCAGTATAGGAAAGGGAGTACACGAACGCTTTATAATAAACTCCGAAAAATTCCAGAACAAGGCAAACGGCAAATTGAAGGCCTGAAAAAGTTGCCAGAATAATATCATTAAACAAATTTATGGAAAAATCCCCCGTCCAAGCGGGGGATATTTTTATACGATATCACATGGCGTCCGTCACGTCCTGAAGCTCTATCTCCGTAAG
>CAYXUB010000005.1:3908-32409 GCA_964468385.1 uncultured Lachnospiraceae bacterium | reverse complement strand
GCTGCGCGCTATGTCGGGCGCGGAGCCGTGGCTCGGCTCGTACAGGCCGAACTTGGTCTCGTTCAGACTCGCCGACGAAAGCATCCCTATCGATCCCGTTATCATGCTGGCTTCATCTGACAATATGTCCCCAAACATATTCTCGGTAAGGATCACATCAAAGCGCGAAGGATTCATCACGAGCTGCATCGCGCAGTTGTCTACAAACATATGCTCAAGCTCAACCTCAGGATAGTCCTTTGCAACCTCCTCGACAACCGTGCGCCAGAGTCTTGAGGAATCCAGTACGTTCGCCTTGTCGACGCTTGTGAGTTTTTTCGAACGTTTTTGGGCTATATCGAAGGCCTTTATTGCTATGCGCCGGATCTCTTTTTCGTCGTATTTGAGCGTATCCACAGCCGTACGCACACCATCTACCGTCTCTGTGTGTCTTTCTCCGAAATACAGCCCTCCCGTAAGCTCGCGGACTATTATCATATCGAAACCGCTGCCCTTTACATCGTCTTTTAACGGGCAAGCATCCTTTAGTTCTTCGTACAGATACGCGGGCCTGAGATTCGCAAAAAGCTCCAGCTCTTTTCTTATCTTCAAAAGCCCGGCCTCCGGCCTTCTAGAAGGATCAAGCTTATACCACGGGGAAATATTAGGATCGCCTCCTATAGACCCCATGAGCACGGCCACGCAGCTCTTAGCGCGCTCTACCGTATCGTCCGTAAGCGGAACCCCATAATTGTCTATGGATTCGCCTCCCAGTAAAAGTCTTTCGTATTCCAAAGAAAACCCGTATTTTTCTGCCGCAGCGTCCAACACTTTTTTCGCCTCGGCAACTATCTCCGGTCCTATACCATCTCCATATATAAGTCCTATCTTATATCCCATACCTCACCATTCCATGCCGTATTTGCGTATAAAAGACAATCTGCCGTTTTACAAAAACAGCAGATCGTCTGAAGCCCTTATTTACTTCCCTCTTGAGAGTCATCCTTTTTTTCGACTGCGTTAGCGGGCTTTTCAACCTGTACGATAGCCTGCTTTTTCATTGGGATCCTGCAATTCTTGTTGTTTCCGAACTCAACGATAACGTCTTCCTCCGTCATATCTATTATCACTCCGTAAAATCCAGAAGTTGTGACAACCGCATCGCCGGGTTCTAAGCTCGATAACATTGCCTGCATTTTCTTCTTCTCTTTACTCTGTGGACGTATCATCAAAAAGTACATGATAATTATGAGAAAAACTATCATGATGATCATGGAATATCCTCCGCCGTCCGACGTCGTCTCTGTTGCTAAGATCATTAATAAACTCCTCCTTTATACCAAGATATATAATCCGAAAATTTGAATTTTTTGAGCGCAAAAAGCCTTCGGTAACAGTTATCTTACACAATTAATATGTCGTTTACAAGCCCTTTATATAAAAACGAGCCCTTCATCGCCGCAAAACTAATTTTCGCCGCTCCTAAACTTTTCAAGCCTTTCGGCCTTATATGAGGCATAACTTCCGGTTTCTATCGCGCGGCGTATCCCTCTCATGAGTTCGTTATAAAAATATAAGTTATGAAGCACGCAAAGCCTCATACCGAGCATTTCCTTCGCCTTTAGGAGATGTCTTATATACGCCCGTGAATATCTGCGGCACGTAGGGCAGCCGCAACCTTCTTCTATGGGGCGCTCATCGCTCTCGTATTTCGCGTTCAGCAGATTGTGCTTCCCAAATCTCGTATATACATGACCGTGCCGTCCGTTTCGGCTCGGATATACACAGTCGAAAAAGTCTACGCCTCTATCTACGGCCTCAAGTATATTTTCGGGCGTGCCTACTCCCATAAGGTAGGTAGGTTTGTCCGCGGGAAGATACGGCACCGTTTCTTCTATTATATGGTACATCTCCTCGTGGCTCTCTCCTACTGCAAGCCCGCCTATCGCGTAGCCGTCAAGCTCCATATCTGAGATCGCACGGGCATGGTCTTTCCTTATATCCTCGAATACCGCTCCCTGATTTATGCCGAACAGGAGCTGCTCCTTATTTAAGGTGTCTTCAAGGGCATTGAGTTCAGACAGCTTCTTTTTACAGCGCGCGAGCCATCTCGTCGTCCGCGCGACGGAAGCTTCGACATAGCTCCTTTCGGCTTTTGCCGAAGGACATTCATCAAAGGCCATCGCTATGGTCGAAGCGAGGTTGGATTGTATCTGCATACTCTCCTCTGGTCCCATGAATATCTTTCTGCCGTCTATATGCGAGTTGAAGTACACGCCTTCTTCTTTTATCTTTCGCATAGATGCGAGCGAAAAGACCTGAAAACCTCCTGAATCGGTGAGCACGGGACGATTCCAGTTCATGAACTTGCGTATGCCGCCCAGCTTTTTTATTATTTCGTCTCCCGGGCGCAGGTGCAGATGATAGGTGTTCGACAGCTCTATCTGGGTCCCTATCTCCTCGAGATCCTCGGTCGAAACCGCCCCCTTTATGGCGGCGGCCGTCCCGACGTTCATGAACACCGGCGTTTCTATACTGCCGTGCGCCGTTTCCATATGGGCGCGCTTAGCCGCGCCGTCGCGTTTGATTATTTCATATTTCATTTTTCCGTCTTTTATGCGATATCTTCTTCGTCTTTTTGCACGGCTTGCTTCGCCGTAGAAAGCATTAGCTTTATGCGGTTCAGCTGGTTTACCTCGGAAGCGCCGGGATCGTAGTCTACAGCGACGATATTTGCGTCGGGATAATTCTTACGTATAGCCTTTATGACTCCTTTGCCGACTATATGGTTCGGCAGACAGGCAAAAGGCTGGATACAGACGATGTTCATTACGCCGCCATGTATGAGCTCCATCATCTCGCCGGTAAGGAACCAGCCCTCTCCCGTCTGATTGCCGACGGAAACAATGGGCTCGGCGTACTTTGCAAGATCTTTTATATTGGCAGGCGGGTCGAAATGCTTGCTCTTCTTAAACTCTTTCGTTGCCGTTCCGCGCAAGAAATTGATAGCTTTTATACCGAGGTTACACATGAACGCGGTCTTTCTGCTCCCTCCCAAATGATCCTTCCTGAAATTCGCGTTATAGAAGCTGTACATAAAAAAGTCTATCAGGTCGGGGCAGACCGCCTCGGCACCTTCTTTTTCGAGCAGCTCCGCAAGATGATTATTCGCAGCCGGCAAGAATTTTACGAGTATCTCTCCGACTATGCCTACCCTCGGCTTCTTTTCGTCTGTTATCGGCAAGGCGTCGAAATCGCGTATTATATCCCTGCACAGCTTTTTAAACTTTCCGAAAGGCACCTTGTTCTGCATAATGAAATCGAGACAGCGCTTCTCCCATTTTTCATGCAGCCTGTCGGCGCTGCCTTTTTCCTTTTCGTAGGGCCTCATCCTATAGAGGCATTTCATCAGAATGTCCCCGAATATGGCAGCGTATACCGCCTTGATAGCGATCTTCAGCGTTATCTTAAAGCCCGGATTGTCTTCAAGGCCGCTTAAGTTCAGCGAGATAACGGGTATCTGGCTGTAGCCCGCCTTTTTAAGGGCGCGCCTTATAAAGCCGATATAGTTCGATGCGCGGCAGCCTCCTCCCGTCTGCGTTATTATTATCGCCGTCCTGTCAGGGTCATAGTTGCCTGTACTGAGCGCCTCCATAAACTGCCCGACTACCATAAGTGAAGGATAGCAGGCGTCGTTGTTCACATATTTCAAGCCCATGTCAACGGCCTTTTTATTGTCGTTCGGCAGTATGACGAGGTTATATCCCTCCGACGCGAACGCGGGCCCCAGCAAATTGAAGTGGATAGGAGACATCTGAGGCGCAAGGATCGTGTAATTCTTCCTCATATCCTTAGTAAAGACTACCTTATCTATCGCCGAAGAAGCTATATGCCTTGTCTCTTCTTGGCGGGTCTTATCTTTTTTCCTTATCGCTGCCAGAAGAGAACGCACCCTTATCCTCGCCGCGCCTAAGTTGTTTACCTCGTCTATCTTAAGACAGGTATAGATCTTATCGCTGCCGGAAAGTATCTCGTATACCTGATCCGTCGTTACGGCGTCAAGGCCGCAGCCAAAGCTGTTCAGCTGTATGAGCTCAAGGTCGTCCCTCGTCTTGACATAATTGGCGGCGGCATAGAGCCTCGTGTGATAAACCCACTGATCCGTAACCCGTAAGGGGCGCTCTAACGGAACCATATCTGAAACCGAATCCTCGGTAAACACGGCAAGATCATAAGAATTTATCATATCGGGTATGCCGTGATGTATTTCTGGATCTATATGATAAGGACGTCCGGCGAGCACTATGCCCTTGTGCCCCGTTTCCTCCATCCATTTGATGGTCTCTCGTCCTTTATCGCTTATATCCTTTCTCGCACTGTCCATTTCCTCCCAACCGGCGTGCACGGCCTCGCGCACTTCCTTTGCAGGAATGTCATGGAAATGCTTAACCAGCTCGTCAGCCAGTATCTTTTCGCTCGTAAGCGCGACAAAGAGGGTGTCGAAGTGTATAGACGGATCGTTCAGCTCGTCTACGTTGTTCTTTATATTTTCGGCGTAAGAGGTAACTATCGGGCAGTTATAATGATTGACGGCATCGGGAAATTCCTTCCGCTCATAGGGTATACAAGGATAAAAGATATATTTTACTCCCTGAGCTATGAGCCATGATATATGCCCGTGAGCAAGCTTCGCCGGATAGCATTCCGACTCGCTCGGAATGGACTCTATCCCCATCTCGTATATCTTTCTCGTCGAAACGGGCGAGAGCACGACTCTGAAGCCCAGCTTCGTAAAGAAGGTGAACCAAAGCGGATAGTTCTCGAACATGTTGAGGACCCTCGGTATGCCGACGCTGCCCCTTGTCGCCTCCTCCTCGCTTAAGGGCTCATAGCCGAATATCCTCTTTTCCTTGTATTCAAAGAGGTTCGGTATATTGTTCGCGTTTTTCTCTTTGCCTATGCCCTTCTCGCAGCGGTTACCACTTATGAAGCGGCGCCCCCCGGAAAATTTGTTTACGGTAAGGCGGCACTTGTTCAAACAGCCGTTGCAACGCGCCATCGAAGTGGAATATTCTAAGCTGTTTATATCCTCTATCGAGAGCATACTCGTTTCTTTGCCCTCGCATCTTTCCTTCGCTATGAGCGCCGCTCCGAAGGCGCCCATTATCCCCGCGATGTCGGGACGTATCGCATTGCACTGCGCGATCTTTTCAAAGCTGCGCAGAACGCCGTCGTTATAGAAGGTCCCTCCCTGAACGACTATATGCTTGCCGAGCTCGCTTGCGTCTGAGACTTTTATAACCTTATAAAGCGCATTTTTTATTACGGAATAGGCGAGCCCCGCGGAAATGTCGGCGACCGTCGCGCCCTCCTTTTGAGCCTGCTTTACCTTCGAGTTCATGAACACGGTGCAGCGCGTACCCAGATCTATAGGGTTTTTCGCAAAAAGCGCTTCCTTTGCAAAATCCTGTACCGAATAGCTGAGTGACTGTGCAAAATTCTCTATAAATGAACCGCAGCCCGACGAGCAGGCTTCGTTTAAGAGCACGTCGTCAACGGTGTGGTTTTTTATCTTTATGCACTTCATATCCTGACCGCCGATATCGAGTATGCAGTCGACATCGGGATCGAAGAACGCCGCCGCTGTATAGTGCGCTATGGTCTCGACCTCTCCCTCGTCCAGCAAGAGCGCGGCTTTTATAAGCGCCTCGCCGTAGCCCGTTGAACAAGAATAAGCTATCCTTGCGGTCTTGGGCATTTGAGCATAAATATCCTGTATAGCCTTTATAGAAGTCGCAAGCGGGCTTCCGTTATTATTGCTGTAAAACGAATAGAGCAGGGAGCCGTCCTCTGCCACGACCGCGGCCTTTGTTGTCGTCGAACCGGCGTCAATGCCGAGATAGCAGTTTCCCTCGTATTTTGAAAAGTCGGAAGTAGATACCTTATAGGCGCTCTGGCGCTCCAGAAACTCCTCGTAGGCCTTATCATCCTCGAAAAGCGGCTCCATGCGCTCTACTTCAAACTCCATCTTAATGCCCTGTTCGAGCCTTTCCTTCATCGAGGATAAGGGCACTCTACAGTCTTTTTCAGGGCTCATCGCCGCGCCTACCGCAGCGAACAGGTGTGAATTTTCAGGCACTATGGCATGCTCGTCATCAAGTTTGAGAGTCCTTATGAAAGCCGACCTCAGTTCAGACAGGAAATGCAAAGGGCCTCCCAAAAAAGCGACATGTCCCCTTATGGGCTTACCGCAGGCAAGGCCGGATATGGTCTGATTTACAACTGCCTGAAATATAGACGCTGCCAGATCCTCTTTCTTTGCTCCGTCGTTTATCAAAGGCTGTATGTCCGTCTTTGCAAAAACGCCGCAACGTGCCGCTATCGGATATATATCCTGATAAGATTTCGCATATTCATTCAGGCCTGTGGCATCCGTCTTTAAAAGGCTTGCCATCTGGTCGATGAACGATCCCGTGCCTCCGGCGCATATGCCGTTCATCCTCTGTTCGACGCTTCCGCCTTCGAAATAGATTATCTTCGCGTCCTCTCCTCCGAGTTCTATAGCGACGTCGGTCTTAGGAGCGTATTTTTTGAGCGCAGAGGATACCGCGATGACCTCTTGTACGAAGGGCACCTCTAAATGCTTTGAAAGCGTAAGTCCGCCGCTTCCCGTTATGACCGCCGCGACCTCGCACTCTCCTATTTCGTCGTATGCCTTTCCCAAGAGCTTCGCGAGCGTCTCTTGTATGTTCGCGTAATGTCTTTCATAGTCTGAAAAGATAAGTTTCTCTTCATTATCGAGTATCGCGATCTTTACTGTCGTAGACCCTATGTCGATGCCAAGTGAGTATTTTTTGTTTTCCATAATGTATATTCAGGTTCTCTCTTTTAATTCTATTTTATCTATCTGTAAATCCTGAGCGCGCGCAATATCTTTACGAGCACAGAACCCAGAGGATATTTCTTCAATTCTTCTTTTTTCGTTCCGCTTATAAAAATATAGAGAATAAGATAAGCGAATACCGCCACGACAATGGCGATGATCAGGGCTATGGACGGTCTCTTCGTAAGATAACGAAGCCCATAGTATACGCCCACTGCGATTATCCCCATTATCGCGGATGCAAGCACGGGTTCTTCGTAGGTCTTTTTAAATTCGCCAATGAACCCCAGATATTTCCTCATTGAAACGGCGTTCAATATACTGTACACGATGGAGAATACAATCCCCACAATCATGACCGCGTATATATCAAGCCGCGGCAAGAACATAAGGAGTATCGCAAGCACCGCTATATTGACGCCAAGGGCTATGGCGGCGTTTATCATCGCCGTCTTCTGTCTTCCTATCGCCTGAAGCGCACAGCTCGTTATCGTGCACAGCGCGGTAAATACGACGTACAGCGCCCCGGTCATCAAAAGCTTCGCCGCGAGATCCGACGCAGCGGGAAAGAGCAGGCTCATTATCGGGTATGCCAGTACAGTAAGTCCAACCGTCGCGGGGATACAGATAAACATAGTTATCTTAAGCGTCATGGCTATGCGTTTGTTCGCTATCTTGCGATCCTCTAAGGCATACGCCTCCGAAACCTCCGGCATCATAGCTGAAGCACTCGCCGAAGCGAGGGCAAGAGGGATATTCATTATGGGCGTATAATAGTTGCTAAACTCGCCGTATGCCGCGGAAATACTATCCGCGTCAACCCCTTTCACTCCCATTATCGCCGAATAGATATAGCTATCGACATATGTCGCGGCATTGTTTATAAAAGTCGTCAGAATTATAGGAGTCAGCATAAGGAGGATCATACCGAGCACGTGCCTATAACTGTATACACGTTTATGGCGGTCAGCAGCGCAACGCTTGTCCATCCGGCCTTTTCTCTTCTTGTAGACGAACAGCATGAAAATAAGGGCGACCGCAACTCCCGCTCCGGTTCCGAGCGTCCCTCCGACCGAACCGTATATCGCCGCCGAGGTGCCTCCTTCGGGAGCAAAACTGTCGATGAGTATCCACGCCGCAAATATGCTGACGACAGCGTTCATGAGCTGCTCTAAGATCTGCGAAACGGAGGTCGGCATCATATCGTGCTGCGCTTGGAAATAGCCTCTGAGCACGCCTAATATCGCGGACAGGAAGATCGTCGGGGCGAGCACCTGTAATGCGGGCACAGCGTTTTGCTGGTTTTGCGGCAATAATATCCCGCCTCCGAAAAAGGCGATCAAAGCCGCCACGCCGCCGGCGATCATCGCATATATCAAGGCGCCTCTAAATATCTTCTTAGAATTTTTATACTCTTTTTTGGCAAGCTTTTCCGATATTATCTTTGAAACCGCCATGGGTATGCTGTAGGACGAGATGAGCAGCAAGATAGAATACAGATTACTTGCGTATCCGTAATATCCGAGCCCGACAGAGCCGAGGATGGATCCGAGCGGCCTTCTGTATATGAGCCCGATGACTCTTGATATGAGCGTGGCGACCATAAGGATCGACGCGTTTTTTACCATTGAATTTTTCTTTTTATTCATGCGTATCTGCCTTAAGCTCTCAGCGTTAAAAAGCCTCACGGTCTGAGCCGATATTTTCTATCTGCCAATCTATGCCCCCGACACCGTTTTTTTCAAGAAAGTCATTTGTCTTTGAAAAATGGCGACAGCCGAAAAAGCCTCTGTATGCGGAAAGCGGACTGGGATGGGGCGCTTCGAGTGTCAGATGCCGCGTATTTTTCAACATACCGCGCTTCATCTGCGCGGGTCTGCCCCAAAGAAGGAATACGACTGGACGATCCTGCATGTCCACGGCTCTTATGACCGCGTCCGTAAAGTGCTCCCATCCGATATCCCTGTGTGAATTTGCCATGTGAGCCCTGACCGTCAATACGGTATTTAAGAGCAGCACACCCTGCTTGGCCCATTTTTCGAGATAGCCGTTGTCCGGTATATAAGTCCCGATATCGTCGTGCATTTCCTTATATATATTTTGAAGCGAGGGCGGAATATCTATCCCCTGCCTTACTGAAAAGCAGAGCCCGTGCGCTTGGCCATCATCGTGATAAGGGTCTTGTCCCAATATGACCGCCTTGACATTTTCGAGCGGGGTGAGGTGAAAGGCATTGAAAATATCTTCTGCCGGCGGAAATATCTTCCTTGTCCGATACTCCTCGTTCACCTTAAGGTAAAGCTTTTTATAATATTCACTCTTGAATTCGTTTTCCAGAGCTTTTGCCCAGCTCCCACTGATAGGCGGCATATCTCCTCCTGCTCCAAGGGGTCACAGTCTGACACTTACCCCTCTTTTTTTGAGTTCTTTCTTAAGCTCTTTTATCTCAAGCTCCTTATAGTGAAACAGCGAAGCCGCCAAAGCGGCGTCGGCACCGCCCTCGGTCAGCGCATCATAAAAATGCTCTATGCGTCCCGCTCCGCCCGAGGCTATGACGGGGATATCGACTATTGACGAAACAGCCTTGGTAAGCAAAATGTCATAGCCCTGCTTCGTGCCGTCGCAGTCCATGCTTGTCAGCAGTATCTCTCCTGCTCCCATCTCTTCTGCTTTTTTTGCCCATTCAAGGGCGTCTATCCCTGTATCGTATCTGCCTCCGTGTGAAAATATATTCCAGCCTCCGTCGTCTCTTCTCCTTGCGTCTATCGCAACGACAACGCACTGGCTCCCGAATATACCCGCTGCCTCGGATATAAGATCCGGATTGGCTATCGCAGCAGAATTAACAGATATTTTGTCTGCACCCTCGCGCAGTATATTTTTTACGTCCTCTACTACTCTGATGCCACCGCCTACCGTAAAGGGTATAAACACCTTCTCGGCCACGGCACGCACAAGATCAACGACCGTGTTCCTTCTATCACTTGAAGCGGTTATATCCAAAAAAGTGAGCTCGTCTGCTCCCGCCTCATCGTATGCCTTCGCTATCTCCACAGGGTCCCCCGCGTCTTTAAGGTTGACAAAATTTACACCTTTCACGACCCTTCCGTCGTTGACGTCCAGACAGGGTATGATCCTCTTTGTATGCATTGCGCTTCCTTTCGCTTTTTCCTACTGCAATTCAAGAAACTTTTTAAGTATAGAAAGCCCGGCCGCCGAGCTTTTCTCGGGGTGGAACTGTGTGGCAAATACATTTCCCGCCTCTACGGCAGCGTGTATCGTTACGCCGTATTGCGTCGTTGCTGAAACTATATCCTTGTCATCCGCCTCTAAATAATATGAATGTACGAAATATACGTAAGTCTCTTCCTTGAAATGCCCAAGAAGTAAGCTCTTCTCTGAAATATCGAGCGAATTCCAGCCCATATGCGGAATCTTAAGTCCCTCGCATGCCGGAATTCTTTTTATCTTCCCCTTTAAAACAGAAAGCCCGCGAACTCCCGGTGCTTCTTCACTTTCGTCAAACAGGAGCTGAAGCCCTAAGCATATGCCTAAAAAAGGCGTACCTTTGGCGACGATATTCCTTATAGTATCCGAAAGGCCGTCTTTGTTCAGTCTGTCCATCGCGGCGCCGAAATTTCCGACGCCCGGAAGTATGACCTTCTCCGCCTTTAAAAGCGTTTTCGGATCGCCGCTGACTGTAGGCTCTGCGCCCAAAAGCCGCAGGGCCTTTTCAACGCTCTTTATATTTCCCGCACCGTAATCGATTATCCCTATCATTCTGTACTCCAAAGAGATTAGCAATTAAGCTATTCTAGCATAAGTTCAATACTCTTGCAATTAACAGAAGATCTGTATAGAATAGCCCTAACAGACATTCATTTGTTCAGATTGTTGAATATTATAAATAGCTTTTACCTTGTCAAGCGATGATTTATTTTTGTTGCTTTATACAAAACAGATGTTTAGAAAAACATTATCGTAAACCCTGCTTATCCACAGAGAAATGTGGATACTGTGGATAATAATAGAGAAATCGGATACTTTAAGCCTGTGAAAATGTGGATAACTTCCTCATGATTTGTTGATAAAAATAAAATTAGTGTAAAATTATAGAAAATTACCCTTTAAGGGGAGCCTTAAACTGAAGATTTATTAAGAAAAACCGCAGGAGTACGTAGCACGTAGCGATTGCGAGGCTTTTCTAAAAAAGTAAAGCGCGAGAGCGTGTTTTTTCTTCAAAAAATATTATAGGTGAAAAAAATGAAATTTCGTCCTTGTATTGATATACATAACGGAAAAGTAAAACAAATAGTCGGAGGAACTCTGAAAGACAGCGATGATAGCGCCGAGGAAAATTTTGTTTCGGAATACGACGCCGCTTTTTACGCGAGACTCTATAAAAAGCTCGGTCTTAGCGGAGGTCATGCCATCATATTGAACCCCGCCTCTTCTCCGTTTTACGAAAAAGACCTCGATCTCGCGCTTTCTGCCCTTAAAGAATGGCCCAACGCGATCCAGCTCGGAGGCGGCGTGAACGATAAAAACGCGCGCTTTTTCATAGACGCCGGAGCAAGCCACGTAATCGTCACCTCTTTCGTGTTCTCAAACGGACAGCTTGACGAAGGGAATCTGAAAAAGCTGCTCGAGAGCGTCGGAAAAAAAAGACTCGTCCTCGACTTGAGCTGCCGTAAAAAAGACGGCGCTTACTATATAGTGACGGACAGATGGCAGAAGTTTACGGAACTGTGCATAAGCCCGGCCCTGCTTGAACGGCTTTCGCTTCACTGCGACGAATTTCTCGTGCACGCCGCGGACGCAGAAGGCAAGGCCGCAGGAATTGAAGAAGAATTGATAGAACTGCTTTCAAGCATAGAAGGCTTCCCCATAACATACGCGGGCGGCGTCGGCAGCTACGAGGATCTTCGTCGTTTGAAAAAAGCAGGAAAAAACGCCGTCGACGTGACCGTCGGCAGCGCCCTTGATATATTCGGCGGAGAGTTAAAAATGGAAGAAGTTCTCTCCATATGCAGCGAGCCTTAATCCCGCTCCTGAATATCAATACGCCGCCGCATTCCCGGACCAGCGTACAAGCCTGTATTCGATCTCCAATTCATTTAAGGCCTCTATCTCGCGTTTATGGCAGCTGAAAAGTATCACCTGTCTTTTTTTGTTCTTTAAAAACATCAGCACCCGCTTCAGCCTGTCGTCGTCGCAATATACGAGCACATCGTCAAGGAGCACAGGCAGGCGCGCCCCATCAGATAAAAGCTCTCCCGCTGCAAGGCGCATGGACAGCTCTATTATGTCCCTTGTTCCCGCACTACACTGCCAAAACGGTATGAACAATCCGCCCTTGGAAAGCGCCGGCTCCTCGTTTTCGTCGAATACGAGTTTTCGCTCCTCATCCGCACTCAGATATTCAAAGATATGGGAGACTCTTTCCCTGAACCGCTTTTCATGCTTCGCCTTGGACCTTCCCGCAATCTTCTCTATGGTTTCTTCGGCAAGCCTTAAGCCCTCTATCTTTATATCGAGGGCGTCTATCTGCGCATTGCTGCCCGCCGTCTCATCATATTTCGATCGCAGCTTTGCCAGCGAAAGCTCCTTGCTTCTGAGCGTATCTTGAATGTATTTTAAAAATACCGCGTCCTCGTTCTCGGAGCTTTTGTCTTTTTCTTCCTGCTTTATCAAGCCCGTAAATACGCTTGTAAGACTCCGTGTGCCGTCGCCGGCTTCAATATACTTTGATATTACGTGTAACATCAGCCCTATGACGAACAAAAAAGCGGCCGAAAAGACGCTTAGAAGTATACCCCTATCAAAAACAAATATGCCCGTAACAAGCAAGACCGCGGCCGCGATAAAGATAAGCTTGGCGATCAAGGCGGGTATCCTTCCCTTTTTCGCCGCCGTCTTTCTTTTTTCAACCGGCCTTTCTTCGAGCTTATTCTCTTCTTTAAAATTTTTTTGCGACGCCGCCTTACGTTCGGCCTCCGCCAGCTTTTCCCTTAAAAGGGCTATTTCGGACTCTACATATGATATTTGAGACTTGACCTTTGTTACGGCTTCGTCTCTTTCTTTTTTCAGTTTTCGGTTTTGGGACTCGTACTGTTTTCGTTCCGCCGAAAGCTCTTTAAGGCTTCGCGACACCGTCCCCTCATAGCCGTCGCCCGAGTCAAAAGCCGCGTACCTGTCAGTGAGCGCCGAAACGAGATAGGCTCTATCGGTAACGGCCTCTTGGGAAACGCTTTGTGTATTTCCGTACAGGTTTTTCGTCACTCCACAAAGAAGCTCCTGTATCTTAGCGTCAACGTCCGAAAACAGCTCTTTCTTTTCCTTTGAAACAAGGGTATCATGCTTTTTCCCCGCCGCAAAATTCCGGCTTAGCGTATATTTTTCGCCGTCGCAGTCAAATTCCATGCTTCCGGAATATTCGAGCGGAAGCTCCTTTGGCTCAAAGCGGGCGAAATCATCTGTTTTTGAAGCCTTGCCACGGGCTCTGTTCATGCCGAAAAGCATATTTATGATAAAGCCTAATAGCGTGGATTTCCCGCTTTCATTAGGCCCGTAGACTATATTTATCCCGTCGGAAAATTCTATTTCCTCTCCGGCAAGCTTGCCGAACCTGTCGATCCTTACGCGCTCTATTATCATGTCCCATAGTCCTTTGTACGCATCGCCCCGAGTATGGCCCGTACGCCCTCTTTCAGCGCGTAGCGGCCCGCCTCGTCTTCTCTTTCGGAAAGCTCGTTTATATATTCCTCAAGAAGGGTGCCCTTATAGCGCTCTTTCAGCTCATATACATTTAACTCCGGAGCCGTCGCGTCGATAAGTTCTATTATATGAGCATATTCCCAAAGCCTCTTTATCTCCAGCCTCTTCGCCGCGCTGCCGCTTCCCTTTACCGTCAGGATATAACTGCTTTCAAGCCCCTCTTCCTGCGCGGCTCGTCTTATTTTATCTTCTAAGGAGCCTATCGTATCGGCTTCGTCCGCAAATACCGTCAGTTCCTCGTATTTAAAAGGAGAAAAAGGAACAAAGACAAGTTCCGTGCCACTTTCGGAAAGCTCGGCTTTTATATATCCGTGCTCTCCTTTATCATTCCTGTCTAAGGGAACGAGTGCGCCACAGTATGCCGCCTTGTTCTTTATCACTTGCCCCGGCTTGTGGATATGCCCCATGGCTATATAATCGAAATCTATTGCGGCAAGCCGCTCCCTTTTTATCGGACTGTGCTTTGCATCTCCGCCGTGCAGCATGAGTATATGATATTTTCCTCCGCCCTCGCGCTTTGCCCCCTCATACAAATCTTCGGCTGCCTCAGCGCTGTAATAGCTTAAACCGTAAACGCGCACATCGCTCTTTGGCAGATATACGGAGCTCAGTTCCTTAGACCAAAGCCCATAGACATTTTCACTCCAAGTAAAGCCATAGTATGGATTATCACTTTCAAGATAGTCATGGTTCCCCGCGCAGAGCACGACGCTCGTTTCGGGTATGGATGAAAAAAGATAGTTTATCTCTTTAAGCTCATCCATGAGCGGCCGGGCGTCGAACAGGTCCCCGCATATGAGCAGTATATCCGCCTTTTCCTTTTTTACAACGTCTATGAGCCTTTTGAACGTAGCCCATAAAAGCGTCCTCCTCTCTTCCTCCCAAGGGAAGCCCTTGTCGGGCGAGGCTCCAAGGTGAATATCGGCGGTATGTATGATCTTTATCATCAGCGCTCCTTTAAACAGATCAAAGCTCGCAGTTGCCTACCGTCCGAGGGAAGGGCACCACGTCGCGAATGTTCTTCATTCCCGTCAGGTACATTATGCACCTTTCAAAGCCAAGCCCGAAGCCGGCATGTCTTGCCGTACCGTACTTACGAAGGTCGGTGTAGAAACCATAGTCTTCAGCCTTCAAACCCATCTCAGCCATACGCGCGGTCAGCCTTTCTAAATCGTCCTCTCTCTGGCTGCCGCCTATTATCTCACCGATCCCGGGTACGAGGCAGTCTACAGCCGCTACGGTTTTTCCGTCCGGGTTCTGCTTCATATAAAAAGCCTTGATGTCCTTCGGATAGTCCGTAACGAACACGGGTTTCTTGAATATATGCTCGGTCAGATAGCGCTCGTGCTCAGTCTGGAGCTCTGCGCCCCAAGCCGCCTTATATTGAAATTCTGCGTTGTTCTTCTCGAGCAGCTTTACGGCTTCGGTATAGCTTATGCGGACAAATTCGGAAGTAGCTACGTTTTCGAGGCGCTCGAGCAGGCCCTTGTCTATAAAACCGTTGAAAAAAGCCATCTCCTCGGGCGCTTTTTCTAATATGCCCTTTATAATGTATTTCAGCATATCCTCTGCCAAGTCCATATCGTCGTTGAGATCGGCAAAGGCCATTTCCGGCTCAATCATCCAGAACTCGGCGGCATGTCTTGTCGTGTTTGAATTTTCCGCCCTGAAAGTAGGGCCGAAGGTATATACGTTCCTAAAGGCCATAGCAAATGCCTCTACGTTGAGCTGTCCACTCACCGTAAGGTTTACAGGCTTCCCAAAAAAATCTTTGGAATAATCCACCGTCCCGTCTTTTTTAGGCGTATCTGCCATATCAAGGGTTGTGACCTGAAACATCTCTCCCGCGCCCTCGCAGTCGCTGGCGGTTATGATAGGAGTGTGTACGTATACGAAGCCTCTTTCCTGAAAGAAGCTGTGTATGAGCTGGGCCGTTATAGAGCGCACGCGGAACACTGCCTGAAATGTATTTGTCCTCGGACGCAGATGGAGCAGCTCTCTTAGATATTCAAGCGTATGGCGTTTTTTCTGTAGCGGATACTCAGGCACGGACGCGCCTTCTACCTCTATCTCCTCCGCCTGTATCTCAAAAGGCTGTTTCGCCTGAGGAGTGGCGACAAGTGTTCCCTTCGCAATGACCGCTGCGCCGACATTGAGTGCCGATATCTCCTTGAAATTATTTAGTTTATCTGAATAAACTACCTGAAGCGTGTTGAAATGCGAGCCGTCATGCAGCACGAGAAACCCAAAGGTCTTTGAATCCCTTACGCTTCTCACCCAGCCTCCTACGGCTATTTCTTTTCCGATGTATGCCTCGGTGTCTTTATACAGCTTGCTGACTGTTACCAATTTTTCCATTTCTGTCCCCCGTTTGTATTGATTTATTTAAGAATCGGCTGCTGCCTCCGAATAGCTTAAGAAAATATTTCCGTACTCGTTAAACGCCGCCTCTGCCTCTGTACCGTATACCGCGTAAATCTCCTGCGTATCTTCATCATACAGCCATATATTGTCATATATGTCGTAGCCGACTATCAATACGCTCTCTGTCGCAGACCATTGTCCGACCACGGCATAGCCGTTGCTTATCTGATATAAAACAGACTCAAGCGTGCAGCCCGTCAGGTTCCAAACCTCGTAGCCGTCACCGATCGCCGCGGCAAACGTAGCCTCATCAGAAGGCGCCGAAAGAAGCCCCTGCGGTATCTTCGAAACATCGAGCGTAGCCGCGGTGCTTATATTCCCGCGTTCCCATGCATACTGCTGTGCAGAATTTAGCACAACGCCGACATTCTCATAAGCGGATATGATCGCTTCGTTTATCTCATCACATATCTCATAGAGACCGCCGTGTGCATAGACAAAGTAATGGTCGAGGCTGTATTCCATTTCATCTATCTCGAGTATCACGGCCGTATTTTCTGCCGGATATCCCGCCTCCATACTTAGCAGGTTTGCACTCTCACCACTGACAGAAAACTCCAGCTCTACATGAGTGCCGTTCCTATCGCTTACGGTAAGCGATACATTGACCGCCGCCTCATCCTCAGGAGAATAATATAATATCTGATCATCCTCAGCGGTTACCATCCTGCCGCTTGAATCGAGCGTCACACGGCTTAAGTTTATTATCTCATCCTCGATTTCCACATCTATTACATAAAATCCTTCGCTTTCATACTCGCTTATCTTCTCTCCGTCTTCTCCGACTATACTGACACAGTACATTGGAAAATTATCGTTGCCCGCCGAATTGGTGTAGCAGTCCGACGCATGAGCCGTGCCGTAAATGAGATCCTCTCCCATAAAACCGAGAACCTTTATATAATCTCCATCCTGAGCTTCGATCGTTATCGTATCTCCGGTATTGAGATTGAACACGGAAATAGTCTCGTGGAATTCTTCCTCCCCCTCACTCCATGCCATGAGTGTCTGTGAATCTGAAACAGCTATCATTTCACTGCTGAGTCCGCTTCTTACCGAAGTGACTTGAGGCTCTTCCGAAAGGAGTATCGTATATATCGAATCATCGTAATATATGAAGCATTGATTTGTTTCGTTTACATAAGACAGTAGCGACAGACCCTGCGACATCATCTGATACCCGTCTTCGAGCGGAATGAACACCTCCTCGAGAGTCGTATTCGTATCGGCATAATACCTGTAAACACTTATTCCCAGCCTGCCTTCATTGTCACCCGCCACCATATATCCATATACCACAAAAGTAGTCACTCCATCATCGGACACAGTAGAAATAGATATGTCATATGAATTGTTCTCATATCTTTCGTCAGTATAGCTGTCTCCCCTGAAGCTAAAAATACAGCTTACCTTATTAGAACTTCTGTCATACTGCCAAAGTTCACCGGCCTGAGAAAACACTACCACATCTCCCGAAGAGTTTGATACATAATTGACTGCTCGTCCGGTAACACCTAGATCTAAACCGTCTTCGGTAAGTACCGGAAGGCTTCCGTCAAAAAATTCAGTAGCCGTCCTTTCATAATCAAGCAGTATTATCTCGTCCTGGCTGTATCTCATCCTATAGTATTCGGAAACCGTATAATATTCCGTGTTACCATCTTCGTCGGTCGCACTTATTACATATTCCATGCCAATACTGACCGTCGTTTCGTTTATCTCCAGTATGGAGGGAACCGCCTTTTTAACAAGTGTTGGATTAAGTTCGCTCCATCCAATCTGCTCAATATCCGACTTAAGAGAAACGCTGTGAAGGCTGCTGTTTGTGTAAGCGCTGTCCGTATTTATCATGGAACGCATATCTCTCGTAATATTTCCGTTTAAACAGTTCTGATAGAACATATCAGCGTATTCCAGATAATAGCTCAGCGTCTGTCCGCTGTTCTGCACAAGTCTCGTATAATAATAAATCGGCTCATCCTCTCCTATATCGACCTCAAATCTGAGCATATATTCACTGTCTATGGGCACAAAACTGTTCAAAGTGAACTCGGCAATCATATTTCCATCCGCGGATTCCGGCTGAAGCCGTCCGTTTTCTATAAGTTCTTCGTCATCAAGCGAACTTAGCTGATAACTGACGGAAATTATCTCTGCACCGTAACTGTTTATCTCTACCGTAAGGCTCTTGTCGACATAAAGCGGAGTGAGAGTTTCACGAAAGGTGCTTTCGTTTACCTCTTGTCTGTATCCATACATACGATTGACTCTGATACCGTCTACCTGCATATATAAAACCGGAAGAGTCGCCTCGGACATCGCCTGCGTACTCGAAGCATCATATTGATCGAATCCGGACATAAAAAATATAAGACTTGCTATAAATATAGCAAATAAGAGTAATATCCTTGAGAATATACGTTTCATCTTAATAATCCCCTAGAGTTTGACGCCTATTATACTACAAATAACAAAAAATTCATACAGTGATATACACGGCCACTTGTGTTTTTTTTCTTCCTGTATTAGAATATGGGACGGATAAAAAGTAGAGAAAAATCCCCAATATTGAAAGGAGGAATTGTGTTATGGCACGTATGATCACTGACGCTTGCGTTAGCTGCGGAACATGCGAAGGCGATTGCCCCGTAGGTGCAATCCATTCCGGTGACGCACAGTATGTTATAGACGCCGACGCCTGTATAGATTGTGGAGCTTGTGAAGGTTCTTGCCCTACCGGCGCCATTGTAGAAGCTTAAGAAAAACCAATTGTTTAAGAAAAATTAAAAACGGATATGCATTTTGCTTGCATATCCGTTTTTGCTTTATTTCTCCATACCCGTAAACTTTGTATAATCCGACAGCCAGACAAGGTTCACGGTTCCGATCGGGCCGTTCCTCTGCTTCGCGATTATGAGCTCCGTAATTCCTTTTCGCTCTGTGTCCTTATGATAAACTTCGTCTCTATACAAGAACATGACAATATCTGCATCCTGCTCTATCGCTCCGGACTCACGCAGATCCGAGAGCATAGGCCTGTGATCCTGCCTGCCTTCTACTGCTCGGCTAAGCTGGGAAAGCGCAATTATCGGAACGTTCAACTCCCTTGCCAGAATTTTTAGCGACCTTGATATATCGGATATCTCCTGCTGCCTGGATTCTCTGCTGCTACCCGTTCCGCTCATAAGCTGAAGGTAATCGACAATAACTATGTCAAGCCCCAGTTCAAGTTGATATTTTCGACATTTTGAGCGTAGCTCCCTGACTGTAATACCCGGTGTATCGTCAATGATCAGTTTCGAATTTCCTATCACGCCAGCCGTCTCTATAAGCCTTCCCCACTCCTCGTCGCGTAAATTACCCGTACGAAGATCCATCGAATCTATGCGCGCACCCATTGAAAACAGCCTGTTAACAAGCTGTTCTTTTGACATTTCAAGCGAAAATATCGCTACCGCCTTATCTTTTTTAAAAGCAATATGCTCGGCAACGTTCAAAACGAATGAAGTCTTTCCCATAGACGGACGTGCCGCCAATATTATAAGGTCGGAGTTCTGAAAGCCCGAAGTCTTTAGGTCGAGGTCGGTAAAACCCGTAGAAAGTCCCGTTACAGTACTTTTTGTCTTGGCAGCTTTCTCAATATTTTCCAGCGACTCCATAACGATCTGCTTTATGGGTATTATCTCCCTCGCGTCTTTTTGACGGAAAATATTAAACAGCTTGCCCTCGGCATCGTCAAGCAACTCATTCAGCGGTTCGGAATCGCGATAGCAACTGTCTGCGACTTCCTCCGAAGCCTTTATAAGCCTGCGCAGCATCGCTTTCTCACTCACTATGTAAGCATAATCTTTTACATTTACCGAGGTTGAACGGGTGTTGAAAATATCTTTTATAAATTCCATATCCGTTATCTCGGCAGGAGCGTTCTTTTTTTTGAGCATGTCACGGAGCGTAACGACATCAACCGCGCTCCCTGCATTATGCAATTCAACCATCGCTTCAAAAACAAGCCCATACTGACGCTGATAAAAATCAGCGCCCGTAAGTATCTCTGCCGCCGCTTCTATCGCATCCCGGCCCATGAACATGGAACTTATGACGGACTGCTCCGCCTCTATGCTATGCGGTAATATCTTTTTTATCAATTCTTCTTCCATAGAGCTTGTCCTGTCGGTGAAACATCTATCCTTCCGTAATGATGACTTTAAGCGGAACAACGACTTGGGGATGGAGCTTTACGTTTACTTCTGTTTCGCCGAGTGCCTTTATCGGGCCATCCATATGCAGCTTTTTCTTGTCTATCTCCAATCCGAGTTGCTCCTTTACCGCCTCACTAATTTCCTTTGCGGATATAGAGCCGAAAACCTTTCCTCCTTCTCCCGTTTTAAGTGATAGTTCAACTCTTCCTTTTTTAATCTTCTCCCCTAATTCGCCTGCCTCTTTCAGCAATTCGGCCGCCGCCTTGTCCTCACGCTCCTTTTGAAGCTTTAACTCGTTCAGGTTTTTAGGAGTTGCTTCTACTCCCAGTTTTTTCGGAATGAGCATATTTCTGGCGTATCCGTCACTTACATTTATGACATCGCCTTTTTTTCCCTGTGATTTAACATCCTGCAATAAAATAACCTTCATTGGTCCCTCTCCGTTTTGTTACTGCTAAATATCTCCGTTTTCCTGCATTTCGATCAGAACGCTGCGTAATTTTTCCTCCGCTTCCTCGATGCTCATGCCGGAAAGCTGACAACCCGCAACGTTAAGATGCCCGCCGCCTCCGAGTTTTTCCATTATGATCTGTACGTTGATCTCGTCTATGGCTCGAGCACTTATAAATATCTTTCCTTCATATTCGGTCAGTACAAAGGAGGCCTTGACCCCGACTATGTTCAAAAGCTCATTTGCCACCTGTGCTCCTATTACCGTCGGCTGGTCGCTGTCTATAGCCGCGCAAATCGATATGGCAAATTTTTTCTTGAACAGCTTTGTATTCTTAAACGCCTCTCCTCTTGCAAGATAATCCCGCATGTCTTCTCGGAACATTTTGCGCACGCGCGTCACATCTGCTCCGCTCCTTTTCAGATAAGCCGCAGCCTCAAAAGTACGCACTCCTGTCTTTTGCATGAAGTTGTTAGTATCAACGACTATACCCGCGTATAATACATCCGCCTCGTTGCTTTTAAGCTTGATATCTTCGACGAAATACTGCAATATCTCAGCGACCATTTCGCAAGCCGAAGACGCATAGGGCTCGATATATGAAAGCATGGCGTTTTTAACTATATTGCTACCCTGCCTATGATGATCGAGAACGACTATCTTTTTGGTCATATCAAGCAATTCTTCACACTCGACATAGTCCGCCTTACTTGTGTCCACAACGACAAGAAGAGTTCTTTCATCGACGAGCTCTTTCGCCTGCTCAACGGTAACAAGCAGCTGCTCATCGTAAGAAGTATTTCTGAAAAGCTCAAGAAACGGAAGAAGCGATGGCGCTTCATTGTCGTAGACGATATGCGTCCTTTTATTCAGAGAGCTCGCCGCACGGAAAATTCCGATCGAAGCTCCAAGCGCGTCGACATCGAAAAACTTGTGTCCCATTACAACGACCTTGTCTGCACCGGAAATAAATTCATGCAGCGCATGGGCCTTTACCCTCGCCTTGACGCGAGTGTTTTTTTCCACTCCGGGGGCTTTCCCGCCGAAATACTGTATACGGTCGCCGTTTTTTATTACAACTTGATCTCCGCCTCTGCCGAGTGCCAGATTGATACATATCCTTGCCGAATCTAAATTCTTTATGTAAGAACCCTGATTACAGCCGATGCCGATACTTATCGTCGCGGCAATATCATTGTCCGTATTTACACCCTTAATCTCTTCAAGTATTGTAAATCTGTTCTCCCCTATATCTCTCATAGAACTCGTTCGCATGAGTATAAGATATTTATCTTTTTCAAATTTACGAACGATACAGTCGAAGCCATTAAAATACTGATTGATCTTTCTATCTATAAGAGCGGTGAGTATGGAACGGCTGACCTCCTCGACGCTTTCTAGTGCCTCCTCGTAATTATCTATATAGAGTATGGCCGTGACCATAGTCTCGTCTTCATATTTTTGCATGTATTCATGCAGCAACGTTTCGTCAAACATCGAAACGGCATATAGGCCATGTATATCTTCGGTCTTGATATCCGAAAAGCTGTAAGTCGAAAGCTCTTCTCCCTCGCAGAGTATTCTGATCGTTATCCTAAATGTTTTTTCTTTAAATTAGATATTAAATTCCACATGTTCGTTTTGTCTGGGCAGCGTATCTTCTTTTAGTTCCGGGAATATTTCCGATACCTCTTTGCCATAGTGTCTGTTTAAATCTTCATCTAGCTCGAAAAACAGCTTGTTGCCCCAGATGAGTCTCATATCCTTGTCAACGAGGAAAAGCGGAAATTCAAAACTATCCATGAGACGATTTTCTACGCTTGAAAATTCAGCAACAAAGCGAATAAACTCGCGCATCGCCTTTTTTCTTTTACATATGAAATATACCGCTATAAATATGGCAAAGAGCAGGACTCCGAAAGAAACGATCAATCCGGAATAAAAATCCCGGACATAGACCAAAATGTTTATCCCTATCATCAAAAGAAGCATGAGCAACATAAAAGTCAGATAGCTTTTGCCCTGTATCTTTGCCTTTTTATATTTCTTATCAGCTTCGTTAGCCATTTCAGCCTCCGCACAGTATAGTCAGCGAGTATGTTTTTAACACTTATATTCATATGGCGGTCGGTATATCCGACCGCCAGTGCATTCAAGTTTCTTTGTGTTCATCAACGGAACGGAAGCTCTTCGTCGATACCGTCGGGAATATTCATAAAACCTTCGTCCGAAAGCGGAGATGGCGTTTCCGCTCTCTGCTCCGGCATAGACGACGAAGTTCCTCCCGAAGCGTTTTTGCTCTCCGCGAATTCTTGGTCTTCAACAACTACGTCCGTTGTATATACTTTGTTTCCGTCACGGTTAGTATAACTTCCGGTCTGTATCCTTCCCGTAACAGCAATCTTGATCCCCTGATGCAGATATTTCTCGGCAAATTCCGCTGACCTTCCGAATGCTACGCAGCTGATAAAATCAGCCGTCTGCTCGGCGTCGCGTCTGAAGCGCCGGTCTACCGCCAGTGTATAGCGCGCCACTGCCGTTGAGTTTTCTCCCGCCGAATAGCGTATATCGGGGTCTCTCGTAAGTCTTCCTATTAATATGACTTTGTTCATTTTTTCTCCATTCTAAATAAAAAATCCGGCGCAATCCGGGAGCTTTTAAAGACTTCTGGGAAGCCCTCCCGAATATTGATGTTTTCCGTTGTCGCAGTGCAAGAATAATAGCATATATTCCTATTAAAGTCAAAACAGATACGGCTCTTGCTTTCCTTTTTTTATGTAGTATCTTCGCTGTAGATTCTTACTTCCCCTAAGGCGCTAGAAAATATGAATAAATCCATTTCCGACAAGTTCTCCGACGTTATTTTTTTAACGGTCTTTTCCGCTTGTACTGTATTTTTTCTTATGATAATATTCTGGTGATAGGCATTTCCTGTCGCAAAAAAGCGATGCGGAAATACAATTATTGTTACGGTTTCATGAAAACATCTTGTACGGAGGAAAGAAATGCCAAAAAGAACGGATATCAATAAAGTTCTTATTATCGGATCAGGGCCAATCGTCATCGGTCAGGCATGCGAGTTTGATTATTCCGGAACACAGGCGTGCAAAGCGCTTAAAAAGCTAGGATATAAAATAGTCCTTGTCAACTCAAACCCCGCCACGATAATGACAGATCCAGAGATGGCAGACGTTACATATATAGAACCCTTAAACGCAAAACGTCTCGAACAGATAATCGCAAAAGAACGTCCGGACGCCCTTCTTCCAAACCTTGGAGGGCAGTCAGGACTTAATCTATGTTCGGAGCTCTATAAAAATGGCATTTTGGATAAGTACAATGTCAAGGTCATCGGCGTACAGGTCGACGCGATAGAACGCGGTGAGGATCGCATCGAATTTAAAAAGACGATGGATTCATTAGGCATAGAAATGGCAAGGAGCCAAGTCGCATACAGTGTTGAAGAGGGTCTGGAGATCGCCGAGCGTCTCGGCTATCCGGTAGTGCTGCGTCCTGCCTATACTATGGGCGGCGCCGGCGGCGGCTTAGTCTACAACAAGGACGAGCTCAAGGTCGTTATCGAAAGAGGGCTTCAGGCTAGCCTCGTCGGACAGGTGCTCGTGGAAGAATCCGTGATAGGCTGGGAAGAGCTTGAGCTTGAAGTGGTCCGCGACTGTGAAGGCAATATGATCACTGTCTGCTTTATTGAAAACATCGATCCCATGGGCGTCCACACCGGAGACTCATTCTGTGCCGCGCCCATGCTTACCATATCAAAAGAGCTTCAGGACAGGCTCCAGGAACAGGCATATAAAATAGTAGATTCCGTTCAGGTCGTAGGCGGCACGAACGTACAGTTCGCCCACGACCCAAAATCCGACAGGATAATCGTAATAGAGATAAATCCGCGTACCTCGCGCTCCTCTGCCCTGGCTTCAAAGGCGACAGGCTTCCCGATAGCCTTAGTATCGGCAATGCTTGCCTGCGGGCTCACATTAAAGGATATTGAGTGCGGAAAGTACGGCAGCCTCGATAAATATGTTCCTGACGGCGATTACGTCGTTATAAAATTCGCACGCTGGGCCTTTGAGAAATTCAAAGGTGTCGAGGATAAACTCGGAACGCAGATGCGCGCCGTCGGCGAGGTAATGAGCATAGGCAAGAACTTTAAAGAGGCTTTCCAAAAAGCAATACGCAGCCTTGAAAACGGACGCTACGGTCTCGGAAACGCAAAAAACTTTGTCTCTCAAAGCTGCGATGAGCTCTTGAAGCAGCTCGTCACCCCCTCAAGCGAAAGATATTTCCTTATATACGAGGCGCTAAAAAAAGGCGCGGATATAGAAAAGATACACGAGCTCACCTCTATAAAACGAGAGTTCCTTATAGATATGAAGGAACTTGCCGAGGAAGAAAACGAACTGCTCAAGAGCAAAGGCTCTCTGCCAGCGGACGAGGCGCTTATTCAGGCGAAAAAAGACGGCTTTGCCGATAAGTATCTAAGCCAGATTCTCGACGTGCCCGAAGCTGATATCAGAAACAAGCGTATCTCGCTTGGAGTAGTAGAAAACTGGGAGGGCGTGCATGTAAGCGGCACAAAGGACAGTGCATATTATTACTCAACATATAACGGCGAGGACAAAAACCCTGTATCCGACAACAGGAAGATTATGATTTTGGGCGGCGGCCCGAACAGGATAGGTCAAGGTATCGAATTTGACTACTGTTGCGTCCACGCCGCTATGGCGCTTAAAAAGCTCGGCTTTGAAACAATCATCGTAAACTGCAATCCCGAAACGGTTTCGACGGATTACGACACCTCGGACAAGCTCTATTTCGAGCCGCTTACTTTAGAGGACGTGCTCAGCATATATGAAAAGGAAAAACCGTTCGGCGTTATCGCCCAATTCGGCGGACAGACACCGCTGAACTTAGCCTCCGAGCTTGAGAAAAACGGGGTCAAGATACTCGGTACATCACCCTCCATTATCGACCTTGCGGAAGACAGGGATCATTTCAGAGCGATGATGGACAAACTCGGAATCCCGATGCCAGAAGCAGGTATGGCGACAACGGTAGAAGAGGCACAAAAAATAGCAAATTCCATCGGATATCCGGTCATGGTACGTCCCTCCTATGTGCTCGGAGGAAGAGGCATGGAGGTCGTCTACGACGACGAGGCGATGGCCGAATACATGAGGGCCGCCGTAGGCGTAACCCCCGACCGCCCCATACTGATAGACCGCTTCTTGAACAACGCGCTTGAATGTGAAGCCGACGCGATCTGCGACGGAACGCACGCCTTTGTGCCCGCCGTAATGGAGCATATCGAGCTTGCAGGAGTACATTCGGGAGACTCCGCCTGCATTATCCCCTCGGCTCATATTTCCGCTAAGAATGTCGCAACTATAAAGGAATATACGCGCAGGATAGCCGAGGAAATGCACGTTCGTGGCCTTATGAACATGCAGTATGCGATAGAAAACGATACCGTCTTCGTGCTCGAAGCAAACCCTAGGGCTTCCCGTACGGTCCCGCTTGTGTCAAAGGTTTGCAACATACGCATGGTGCCGCTGGCTACGGATATAATAACGAGCGAGCTCACCGGCAGGCCTTCGCCTGTTCCTGCTCTTAAGGAGAAAAACATTCCGTATTACGGGGTTAAAGAATCCGCCTTCCCCTTCAACATGTTCCAAGAGGTAGATCCCCTGCTCGGTCCGGAAATGCGCTCCACGGGAGAGGTTCTCGGTCTCGCGCCCACATATGGTGAAGCCTTTATAAAATCTCAGGAAGGCGTACAATCACCTCTCCCGACCGAAGGCACAGTGCTCATTTCCGTAAACCGTAATGACAGGCCTCGTGCAGCGGAGTTGGCAAGGCTCTTTTACGAGCTCGGATATAATATCCTCTCTACCGGATCTACTTGTGACACGATAGCTGAAGCGGGTATCCCCGTCAAAAAAATAAAGAAGCTATACGAGGGACGTCCTAACATACTCGACGCCATCTCAAACGGAGAGATACAGATGATTCTCAACACGCCCTCGGGCAAGACGAGTGTTCACAACGACAGTTATCTCAGAAAAGGCGCGATAAAGGCCAAGATCCCATACATGACGACTATGGCTGCCGCTTTTGCGGCTGCTGACGGCCTCAAAACTGTAAAAGAGTCTCCGAACGGGAACATCCGCTCCTTGCAGGAGCTCCACGCTTCAATTAAAGATATTTGAATAAAATAAGCTATGCGACTTCGCACAGCGGTAAAGGAGAATAAAATGTCAGACAAAAAAATACCTTATAAAATCTATCTAGATGAAGCCGAAATGCCTACACAGTGGTATAACCTGCGCGCAGACATGAAGACCAAGCCCTCCCCGCTCATAAATCCCGGAACGGGACAGCCTATGGGTCACGAAGACCTTGCACCTGTATTCTGCGAAGAGCTGATAAATCAGGAACTCGACAACGATACCCCGTATATAGACATCCCCGATGAAATATTGAAATTTTACAAGATGTACAGACCCTCTCCTCTCATAAGGGCTTATTTTTTAGAAGAAAAGCTCGGGACTCCGGCAAAGCTGTACTATAAATTTGAAGGGAACAATACGAGCGGCAGCCACAAACTCAACTCTGCCATAGCGCAGGCATACTATGCGAAAAAGCAAGGTTTAAAGGGCGTTACCACGGAAACCGGCGCAGGTCAATGGGGAACGGCTCTTTCTATGGCCTGTACCTATTTCGGGCTTGACTGCAAAGTATTTATGGTTAAGGTATCCTATGAGCAAAAGCCCTTTAGGCGTGAGGTAATGCGTACCTATGGCGCCTCTGTCGTCCCCTCTCCCTCCGACACGACAGAGGTTGGAAGGAAACTTCTTGAGGCGCATCCGGGCACGACCGGCAGCTTGGGCTGCGCCATCTCGGAGGCGGTCGAAGTCGCCACTCATACCGAGGGCTACAGATACGTCCTTGGCAGCGTCCTTAATCAGGTGCTGCTCCACCAATCAGTCATCGGCATTGAAACGAAAGCCGCCCTCGACAAATACGGTATAAAACCCGATATCATCATCGGCTGTGCAGGCGGCGGTTCAAACCTCGGCGGACTCATAGCCCCGTTTATGGGAGAAAAGCTCCGGGGAGAAGCTGATTACAGGATAATCGCGGTCGAGCCCGCCTCCTGTCCGAGTTTCACACGCGGAAAATTCGCATATGATTTCTGTGACACCGGCATGATTTGTCCTCTTGCCAAAATGTATACTCTGGGAAGCAGCTTCATTCCATCCCCCAATCATGCGGGGGGCTTAAGGTTCCACGGAATGAGTACCATACTTTCGCAGCTTTACCATGACGGATACATGGAGGCGGTCAGCGTAGAACAAACGAGCGTGTTTGAAGCAGCAGAGCTATTTGCAAGGGCCGAAGGCACCCTTCCTGCTCCCGAAAGCTCCCACGCCATCAGGACGGCCATAGACGAGGCGCTGAAATGTAAGGAAAGCGGCGAAGAAAAAACTATTGTCTTTGGTCTAACCGGTACAGGATATTTTGACCTTACGGCATACGCCAAGTACAACGACGGCGAGATGTCGGATTATATTCCGACGGATGCGGAACTCGAGGAATCGTTTGCAAAGCTGCCAAGGTTATAATAAAAGTAATTTAGGGAATAGATATTGACAATAAATTTTAAGTTGATATCATAGTGAATATACAAAATATATTGGTTTTAACAAGAGTCGGCGAGATAATCGCTGGCTTTTGCTTCTGATTAAGACATAGTTCTTAAAAACCTTA
>CAYXUB010000005.1:0-3808 GCA_964468385.1 uncultured Lachnospiraceae bacterium | reverse complement strand
AAACCTTAATCTTTACCACAAGGAGAAAACTGTCATGGTCAAAACCCTTCTGGGACATTTGGGCGCCTATAAACGGTCTGCTATAGTCACACCTATATTTACCGCGATAGAGGTCATTTTCGATATGCTTATCCCGTTTATAATGTCCATGCTTATCGACGAGGGCGTACAGAGCGGTGATCTGGAAAAGATCATCAAATACGGTATTCTTATGCTTATCTCGGCGATGCTCGCTCTCGCTGTCGGCGTTGCAAGCGCAAGAGCCGGCGCTAAAGCATCTACAGGTCTTGCTAAGAACTTACGGTGGGGAATGTTCAGCAACATCCAGACCTTTTCTTTTTCTAATATAGACAAATTCAGCACCGCTTCCCTCGTTACCAGAATGACAACGGATGTGACTAATATCCAGCTTGCCTTCCAGATGTCGATGAGAATGGTGTCGAGATCTCCTCTCACTCTTATAATAGCTATGGCTATGACCTTTATTATCAATGCGCGTCTCGCTTTAATATACCTTGTCGCGGTGCTTCTGCTTGCCATGGTTCTCGGGATCCTTGTGCTCAAGAGCGTTAAGGTGTTTAAGCTTGCGTTCCCAAAATATGATGACCTAAACGAGAGCATACAGGAGAACGTAATCGGTATCAGAGTTGTTAAATCCTTCGTACGCGAAGACTATGAAACGGAAAAACTTAAAAAAGCCAGCGGAAATATATACCGTTTATTCACTAAGGCTGAAAGGCTCCTCGCAATCTCGAACCCCGTAATGATGCTGACAGTTTACTCATGCATCATCCTCGTAAGCTGGATTGGCGCGAATTACATTGTTTCAGACATGCTCACGACGGGCGAGCTCATGAGCCTTCTTACATACTGCTTTAATATCCTGATAAGCATGATGATGATGTCGATGATCACCGTAATGATAACGATGAGTGAGGCGAGCGCAGAGCGTATATGCGAAGTATTAAACGAAAAGAGCGATCTGCACAATCCTGAAAATCCCGTTTACGAAGTGAAAAACGGGGACGTGGAATTTAAGCACGTCATGTTCAGCTATCATAAGACAAGTGAAAAACCGGTACTGAACGATATAAACATCTCTATAAAATCCGGTGAAACCGTGGGCATAATGGGTGGCACCGGCTCCGGTAAGACGAGCTTTATAAATATGATAAGCCGTCTATACGACGTCGATTCGGGCAGCGTTGAGATCGGAGGCTTGGACGTACGCGAGTATGATCTGGAAGAGTTGCGTAACCAGGTTGCAGTCGTATTGCAGAAAAACGAGCTGTTTTCGGGAACGATCCTCGAAAACCTCAGATGGGGCGACGAAAACGCGACTGAAGAGGAATGCCGTGAGGCCTGCGTGATCGCCTGTGCGGACGATTTTATCTCAAAAATGCCCAAGGGTTATGAGACCCATATCGAGCAAGGCGGCACAAACGTCTCAGGCGGCCAAAAGCAGAGGCTGTGTATAGCGAGGGCATTGCTTAAAAAACCGAAGATCCTCATCTTGGACGATTCCACAAGCGCGGTCGACACCGCAACAGAGAGCCACATAAGGGAAGCACTTAAGGCCAAGCTGCCTGATATGACAAAGATCATAATATCACAGAGAATCTCAAGCATACAGCATGCCGATAAGATCCTCGTTATGGACGACGGGGCAATAAGCGCGGTTGGAACACACGAAGAGCTGCTCGAAAAGAGCGAGATATATGCCGAGGTGTTTGAATCCCAGCAAGGCGGCAGCAGGGATTTTGATGAGGTAGGAGGTGAGGACTGATGGCTGCTACAAGACAGGGCAAAAAGTATAAGACCGATAACCCTAAAAAGGCTCTTGGCAGAGTACTGAGCTATGTCGCAAGAGACTATCTCATTCAGGCTATCATTGTCGCTATACTGATTGTCATAAGCGTATGGGCCACGATACAGGGCACTTTGTTTACTCAGACTCTTATCGATGACTATATAACACCCCTACTCGGACAGGAAAATCCGGATTTTGGACCTTTGCTCCAAGCGATACTGCACGTCGCTATCTGTTATGTCATAGGCGCTATGGCAGGCTTTTCACGAAGCCTTATAATGGTATATATTACGCAAGGGACCCTTAGGAATTTAAGGAATGAACTGTTCACCAAAATGGAGAAATTTCCGATAAGTTATTTCGACACAAACACCCGCGGCGATATCATGTCGGTCTATACAAACGATATAGACACACTGCGGCAGCTGATAAGCCAGAGCATTCCGAATATGTTCAACGCTATCTTGACTATCGTAATGTCGATAGCGAGTATGTTCCTTATCTCGGTTCCTCTTTCTTTCTTCTCTATAACCATGCTTTTTATAATGATGCTGGTATCAAGACGTTTTGCCGGCCGAAGCGGAAAATATTTTATAAAGCAACAACAGCAGCTCGGTCGTCTTGACGGATATATTGAAGAAATGATGGCGGGTCAGAAAGTAATAAAAGTTTTCAACCATGAAGAAAAAGCAAAAGAACAGTTCGCCAAGTTGAACGATGTCCTCTTTGAGGCCGCACACGAGGCCAACAAAAACGCCAATACTATGATGCCCGTCAATATGAACCTCGGATATATGAACTTCGTCGGCAGCGCGATAATCGGCGGAGCAATGGCATTGTTCGGCGTCGGCGGCGTTACGCTCGGCGGCATAGCGAGCTTCTTGACGCTTATCAAAAGCCTTTCCATGCCGATATCAATGACGAGCATGGAGATGAATTCCGTTATAATGGCGCTCGCCGGTTCCGAAAGGATATTTAGCCTTATGGACGTGGAACCTGAGAGCGATGAAGGCAAAGTCACTCTTGTAACCGTAGAGAAAGACGGAAACCGGTTAAAGGAAGTGAATGAGCGTACAAATCTTTGGGCGTGGAAGCTTCCTGACACAGGGGAGCTTATAGAGCTTAAAGGAGATGTCCGTTTTGAAGACGTGGTTTTCGGTTATATCCCCGAAAAAATAGTCCTTCACAACATAAGCCTCTACGCACACCCGGGACAAAAGATAGCCTTTGTCGGCTCAACCGGAGCAGGGAAGACAACGATAACAAACCTGATAAACCGCTTCTATGATATCCAAAGCGGCGAGATAAAATACGACGGTATAGACGTAAAAGATATAAACAAAGCCTCTCTTCGGAAATCACTCGGCATAGTACTGCAGGACGCTGTGCTTTTCTCGGGTACCATAATGGACAATATACGCTATGGTCGTCCCGAAGCCACCGACGAAGAAGTCATCGCAGCAGCGAAGCTTGCAAACGCAGATTCCTTTATCAGAAAGCTACCCGACGGCTACAATACCTTTATACGCGGAAATGGCACCTCGCTGAGCCAAGGGCAGCGGCAGCTCCTTACAATAGCAAGGGCAGCGGTGGCCGATCCCCCCGTCATCATCCTCGATGAAGCGACAAGCTCAATAGACACTAGAACGGAACGTATAGTCCAAGAGGGTATGGATAAGCTTATGGAAGGACGGACAAGCTTCGTCATAGCTCACCGTCTCTCAACCGTAATGAACTCCAACGCCATCATGGTCCTTGAACAGGGCGTCATAATCGAACGCGGCACACACGATCAGCTGCTCGAGGAACAGGGTAGATATTATCAGCTTTATACCGGTAACAAAGCGGTCACAGCTTAAATTTAAAATCAAAGACCGTAAGAGAAAGTGTTTTCTCTTACGGTCTTTTTTCTTTGTCCTTTATTTTATCCTACGCTTGCAGCACGCGCCTCCTGCTTTTCCTTATAATGGTGCGCCTCTTCAAGCATCATGTCCTTTA
>CAYXUB010000004.1:15572-33250 GCA_964468385.1 uncultured Lachnospiraceae bacterium | reverse complement strand
AACTGGTCTATATCGACGTGATAGATGGTCCGGATAATATGTTGAGGATCATGCAACATATCGGGAAAAAAGCCCCGCTCCATTCTACAGGGATTGGAAAGCTGTTTTTGCTTAACTACAACAAAGAGCAATTCGATGAATTGATCGCGACAAAAGGCTTGAATGCCCTGACGCCCAATACGATCGTGTCACGAGAGACATTGATCGAGCATTTGAATCAGGTAAGGAAACAGGGATATGCACTGGACGACGAAGAATGTGAACTGGGTGCCCGCTGTGTGGCAGCGCCTATACGCGATTATACAGGTAATGTCGTATCCGGGATCAGCATTTCAGGTCCTGTTTCCCGGTTGACCAGAGAGAAGATCCAAGAGATAATACCGGCAGTTCAGGAAACAGCAAACAGGATTTCAAAATTATTGGCTTATTCTGATTGATCAGAGCAAAAGCTATATGTACAACGGTAAATATGTAGATATTAGATTAGGGGGAGCACATAGATGGCCATTGTATGTGTCGTCCTCTTCTTTATTGCATTTTTCCGTTGGGTCAAAGTGAATTTAGGTAGAATTTTTAAATACTACAGGTGCAGTCTTTTAAGGGATACGGCCATTGACAGTAGTATAGATGTTTTGGAGGCATAGCTATGCAAATAGTATTGTTAGAAAGCTTGGGGGTCTCTGATGAGACGATTCGTACGCATACTAAGAAGCTGGAAAAAATGGGGCATACTTTTTTGACTTATGAAAGAAATACATCTCCTGAAATCCAGCTTGAACGTAGCCGACATGCGGATGTTTTGATGTTGGCTAATATGCCTTTGGATGAATCGGTTGTCAAGGAGGCAGAGCAATTAAAATTTATTGATGTGGCATTTACAGGAACAGATCATATTCCCGTGGAAGAAGCAAGAAAACGGGGTATTGCGGTCAGCAACGCTTCCGGATATGCCACACAAGCCGTAGCTGAGTTGTGCATAAGCTTTATGATTCAACTCTTACGAAAGCTTAGCCAAGTGGAACAAAACTGTCGGAATGGCGGCACCAAGGATGGTCTGATCGGAAATCTGCTTTGTGGAAAAACAATCGGTATCATTGGGGCAGGCGTTATCGGGAAGAGAGTGGCTGCACTCTGTAAGGCCTTTGGCTGTACAGTGTTGGCCTATAATGAAAGTCCCGTTTCAGATGATTCCATTGACCGTCAAGTGGGCTTAGAGGAACTTTTGCAGCAGTCGGATGTCATATCCTTGCATTGTCCGTTGACACCGGAGACAAAGGGCCTGATCGGAAAAGAGCAGCTGGCGCTGATGAAGCAGAGTGCTATTTTGATCAATACTGCAAGAGGCGGTGTTGTGGATCAGGATGCTCTTGTGGCCGCCCTGAATGAGAGGAGGATTGCCGGTGCTGCCTGTGATGTGTTTGAGGGCGAACCGCCTCTTCCATTGGACTATCCGCTTTTACACACCCCTAATACCATTGTAACGCCGCATGTGGCTTTTGCATCTGCAGAATCTCTGGAACAGCGTGCGGAGATCGTATTTGAAAATCTGTATTCTTGGCTGGACGGAAAGCAGATTAATTGCGTTTAAGATCGAGCTTGCCTAAGCTTATAAATGATCTTTCGCTTAGAGGGTAAGAAAGAGTCATTATCAGCGCTTAAAATGTGGTGACAATGACTCTTTTTTCGGCTATAAAAAGTCATCGGCAGAAGGTGCTGGACTGGCTATTTAAGCTCACACAGGAAAGGAAGAAATTTTTATGAAAATACTTATTAAGGGCGATCCGCTCAGGTATAAGCGATACAGTCCCGGTCTTGATATAGAAAGAGAAGTGCAGATTGTTTTTGTTGACAGGGACGCAGACAATTCATCTGTATTGGAGCAATGTAAAGACGCGGATATAATATTCGCGGATGCTATCTCAAGTGTCGATGGAGAACTCATATCAAAAATGAATAATCTCAAGATGATACATTCGGAAGGGGTAGCCTTTAATGGTATAGACATATTGGCGGCCGCACGGCGTGGTATATATGTATGCAACAACAAGGGCGCAAACGCAGCCGCGGTAGCCGAGCAGGCTATCTTTCTCATGCTTGCCCTTTTACGCAGCGGCCTCGCAGGAGATGCCGCAGTCAGAGCGGGAAGGCAGATAGAAATGAAAGAAAGGCGTATGGTTGAGGGGATAACGGATTTGGGAGACTGTACTGTCGGGATAATAGGGCTCGGCGACATAGGGCTTGCAACGGCAAAAAGGCTCTCCGCCTTCGGATGCCGTCTTTTCTATTACAGCCTTCACAAAAAATCTTCACAGCTAGAGGAACAATATGATATTTCATATCTTCCGCTTCTTGAACTTGCTGAAAGGGCGGATATCGTAAGCTTACATGCAGCGGTGACACCGCAGACAAAAGGTATGATAAATGATGAATTCATTGCTCATATGAAAAAGACTGCGTATCTCATAAATACCTCACGCGGTGAACTTGTTGACAACGAAGCTCTTTGCAGGGCTCTTAGAGAGGGCAGTATAGCAGGAGCGGGATTGGATACGGTTGCACCTGAACCTGTGACGGTCGATAATCCGCTCCTTGGGCTTCCGGCGTCATGCAGAGATAAGATAATTTTTTCTCCACACCTTGGAGGGATAACGACCGGGAGTTTTATGCGCATGCATCGGACCCTTTGGGAAAATGCCGGGAGGATAGCGCGGGGTGAAAGGCCCGTCAATATAGTAAACGGACTTTGATGATTTTTTCTTACGGTTTATTGTTGCACTTTAATTTTATAGGGTTTTGTGGGCATTTTTTATTTTCAGAAAAAGTCAAGGTTTTTAACTTTGGGAAAATGCTGTGCTTGTATTATATATCCGAGACAGTATCTGTATAAAATTACGAATTAAAATAAAATTAAAACACAACATTGACACCATGCGATTGATATGATACTATTCTTTTGCTCTTGAAAGATAAGTGGGGCTGTTTTTAGTGTTCCGGAATTATAAAGGATATAATAATCTGTTTCTTGATTTTATCGAACACATTTAATTAAGAATGTAGAATATTAGGGCATATCTATGGATAAAGCGAAAATGATTTTAAAATTCAAAGATGGAAAGTTGCATTGCGGAGAGATGGTTAAACGCATACACGATCAAATTGATAAGCATGCAAATCGTGAGATCCAGGAATCCGGCATAACATTTACACAGCTTAAACTTCTTTTTGTATTGAACATTACCGATAAAGGTGAAGCGACATTAAAAGAACTTGAAAAATTCTATGGAACGGCTCAGTCAACAATGGCCGGGATAGTCGCACGGCTGGAAAAAAGTGAATTTATAGAAAGTTTTACGGACCAGTATGACAGACGAGTAAAAAATTTGAGAATAACAGAAAAAGGACGTGAGCTATGCAAAGAATTACATGACCATATGGAAATATATGAAAAATATCTTTTATCTCCTTTAACTGAGGAAGAACAACAGCAATTTTACATATACCTTCAAAAAATATACGACAATTTAACAAAAAACCAATGATTTTGGGTTTGAAGAAAAGATTTTACAGAACAGGAATAAATCATTTTCTGCAGCTAATCATAGACATTAGATAGGAGGAGGCTTTGAGAAAAATATTAAATTATCTCGGACAGTATAAAGGAGATACGATCAAATGTATTGTCTTGACTATGCTGGAAGTCGTTATGGAAATCTTGATGCCGTTTGTAACTGCGATCATAATAGACGACGGTCTTTCCGCCGGAGATATGACGACGGTTTATAAATATGGTGCGCTGATCATAATAATGGCTTTCTTAAGTCTTATATTTGGCGCTACGTCAGGAAGGTTTGCGGCGAGTGCCTCTTCGGGGCTGGCGGCAAATCTCAGAAGGGCTATATATGTCAATGTTCAGACCTTTTCATTTTCTAATATAGATAAGTTCAGCGTTCCGGGTTTGGTTACAAGGATGACGACAGATATAACCAACGTACAGAATGCTTATATGATGGCGATACGAATTGCCATTCGTTCGCCGCTTACATTTATATTCAGCTACATCATGTGCTTGACCTTAAATCAACAGCTCAGCATGATGTTCCTTATTGCCGTAGTTTTCCTTATTCTTGTTCTCGGGACCATAATGGTTGTTACTCTAAAGATATTCCGCAAGGTTTTTGATCAGTACGATTATCTGAACGGAAGCGTTCAGGAAAACGTAAAGGCTATCAGGGTCGTCAAGGCTTTTGTAAGAGAAGACTATGAAGACGCTAAATTTACAAAGCAGGCGAGGCTCCTTAAGAACCTGTCGGTTAAAGCGGAAAAGCTTATATCTTTCAACGCTCCGGCCATGATGATCGCAATTTATTTCTGCATCGTATCTCTTTCTTGGTTTGGCTCACAGCATATTGTAGCAGGCACTTTTACAACAGGAGAAATGACGAGTTTGTTCAGCTATATTATGGCTATGATGATGAGTCTTATGATGCTCTCTATGATAATCGTTATGCTCAGTATGTCGATGGCAAGCATCAGGCGTATAAATGAAGTGCTCGATGAAGTTCCGGACATTGCGGATCCCGAGGATCCGGTTATGTCTATCAAGGACGGAAGCATTGATTTCAATCATGTGAATTTCTCCTATAAACAAGGAAGCGGTAAAAACGCCTTATCCGACATAGATCTGCATATCAAGAGCGGGGAGACTATCGGTATCATCGGAGGCACCGGTTCTGGAAAGACCAGCTTGGTAAGTCTTATAAGCCGTCTGTATGATGTGAGCGAGGGCTCTGTAAAAGTAGGAGGCATAGACGTAAGGCAATACGATACTACTGTTTTAAGAAACCAAGTTGCCGTAGTACTTCAGAAAAATACGCTTTTTTCCGGTACCATTTTAGAAAACCTGCGATGGGGAAACAAGGATGCCACTGAGGAAGAGTGCATACAAGCTTGTCATGAAGCCTGTGCGTCCGAATTTATCGAAAGGATGCCCGACGGTTATAACACGAGAATAGAGCGGGGCGGAGTCAATGTATCCGGCGGACAAAAGCAGAGGCTTTGTATTGCGCGCGCTCTTCTCAAAAAGCCGAAGATACTTATACTTGACGACTCTACGAGCGCTGTTGATACCGGTACCGACGCTAAAATAAGGGCTGCCTTTGCAAAGGAGATACCCGGGACAACGAAGATAATAATATATCAGCGTGTTGCAAGCGTAGAAAACGCAGACCGTATTATTGTCATGGATGACGGACGTATCGATGCCTTTGATACGCACGAGAATCTGTTGGAAAACAATGAAATATATAAAGATATTTACACATCGCAGCTCGAAGGAAACGGCGACTTTGACCAGCCGGCCTAAATCTGAAAGGAGAGGTTTAGACAATATGAGCAATAAAGAAAGAACGCAGAGCGCCGATTCCAGTGGAGCGCTTAGCACGATCGGGCGTGTCGTAGGCTATATGCTGCGTTATTATAAAATCCCGTTTATTATAGTGATAGCATGTATAATCATGTCTGCCATAGCAACGGTTACGGCAGCTTCGTTTCCCGAAACTTTAATAGACGAATATATCACACCCATGCTTGAGTCGGGCTCTACGGATTTCAGCGGACTGGCCGAGGAGCTGGTGGGGCTCGTGGGCATTTTGCTGGCAGGCGTGATCGCCGCCTATGGATACAACCGCATCATGGTCAATGTCGGGCAGGGAACATTGCTTAAATTAAGAGAGGATATCTTCCATAATATGGAAAGGCTTCCTATCAAATATTTTGATACGCATGCGCATGGCGATATAATGTCTGTTTACACAAATGATGTTGATACACTGCGCCAGCTTTTAAGCCAAAGCATACCGCAGATGATCAATTCTGTTGTGACCATGCTCGCGACGCTTGTTACAATGCTTGTCATCAATCCGGTGCTCACCGTTATTCCGATAGCGACCGTTCTGGTAATGTTGCTCGTGACCCGCAAATTCACGGGACTTGCCGGAAGATATTTCATACGTCAGCAGATCGATCTCGGAACGGTAGACGGTTTCATCGAAGAAATGATGGACGGGCAGAAAGTAATAAAGGTCTTCTGTCACGAAGAAGAGTCCATAAAGGACTTCGATAAGGTAAATAATAGACTTAAAGAAAGCACAAATGCAGCGAACAAATATTCAAACCTGCTCATGCCTATAAATGCCAATATAGCATGGATAAGCTACGCCATAATGGCAATAGTCGGCGCAGTATTTGGGATCAACGGGATTGCCGGCGTAACTTTAGGAACAGCCGTTACTTTCCTTGGGTTGAACAAAAGCTTTACAAATCCGATAGCCCAGCTCAGTCAGCAGCTTAACTTTGTTGTGAATGCCGAAGCCGGGGCGCGTCGTGTGTTCGATATGATGGATCAGGAGCCGGAACATGACGAGGGTTATGTAGAACTGGTAAATGTGGTAGAAGATGAAAACGGAAATATCACCGAAGTGCCCGAAAGAACGAATCTGTGGGCGTGGAGACATCCGCATAAGGAATCAGGCTCGGTTACATATACAAAACAGGAGGGCGAAGTCGTATTTGAAAATGTGGATTTCGGATATGATGAAAACAAGGTCGTTCTCCACGATATAAGCCTGTATGCGAAGCCCGGACAAAAGCTTGCCTTTGTAGGCGCGACAGGCGCGGGAAAAACCACCATCACGAATCTGATAAACAGATTTTATGATATTGCCGACGGAAAGGTACGTTACGATGGTATTAATATAAATAAAATTAAAAAACCCGATCTGAGAAGATCGCTGGGTATGGTTCTTCAGGATACGCATCTGTTTACCGGAACGGTCATGGATAACATACGTTACGGAAAGCTTGATGCGAGCGATGAAGATTGTATTAAGGCAGCCAAGCTTGCCAATGCCGATGGCTTTATCCGCAGGCTTCCCGATGGCTATGATACCTTGCTCACAGGAGATGGCGAAAACCTAAGTCAGGGACAAAGACAGCTTCTCGCGATAGCTCGTGCCGCGGTTGCCGATCCTCCGGCATTGATATTGGACGAGGCCACCTCTTCGATCGATACGAGAACAGAGAAATTAGTCCAAAACGGAATGGACGCGCTTATGAAAGGAAGGACGACCTTTGTGATTGCTCATAGGCTTTCTACCGTTAAAAATTCGGATTGTATAATGGTAATGGAGCAAGGTCGTATCATAGAAAGAGGCACACACGACGATCTTATTGAGCAAAAAGGAAAATATTATCAGTTGTATACAGGAAATTTTGCGTCTTAAATTATATAATCTCAATACAAAAGACAGCGCAGGAAGCGTAAATGCTTTCTGCGCTGTCAGACTTATGCCGGCAGTGGGACTCGAACCCACACACCCTTGCGGATAACAGATTTTGAGTCTGTCTCGTCTGCCAATTCCGACACGCCGGCGTTCGACTCAACTATCCTATCATAAATGTATATCCAAGGCAAGGAATTGTTTTTGCTATAATTTATTTTATGGATATCTGAATAATCTGAACGCAATCTTGGGATATTCGCATTTATGACTCTTTCCGAAAAAATGCCGGCAAAAATCGCAGAGGATTTCGGCGGTGAGGCAGAGTGGCAAAAGCAGATGAAGATAGAAAAGGCGTTTTTTTATGTAAAGTAGGCTCGACAGATTCAATCGGGGCAGTTTGTCTTAAATTCATTTAGATGTAATATAGGCAACATGCATAGCTTTTTTTTGAAAATTTTTTATGCAATAGCATATATTTTGATGTATAATTGCCTTTAAAATAGAAAATGTTTAAGGGCGATTTTTTCATTTTACGAAAAAGAGGTGGCATAGTATGATAAAAAAAGAAATAATTGCCATGTTGCTTGCGGGTGGACAGGGAAGTAGATTAGGCGTTTTGACGGACAGAGTAGCTAAACCTGCGGTCGCTTTCGGGGGGAAATATCGTATAATAGACTTTCCCTTGAGTAACTGTATAAACTCCGGGATAGATACCGTAGGCGTTTTGACTCAGTATCAACCGCTCGTTTTAAATTCACATATCGGCATTGGCATACCTTGGGATCTCGATAAAAACGAAGGTGGCGTGACGATACTCTCGCCCTATGAGAAGAGTTCGGGAAGTGATTGGTACAGTGGAACCGCGAACGCTATATATCAGAACATACAGTTTATGGAAAGCTATAATCCCAAGTATATAGCGATACTTTCCGGCGATCATATTTATAAAATGGACTACCAGATCATGCTCGATCTCCATAAGGCAAACGAAGCGGATATTACGGTAGCCTGCCGACCGGTTCCGTGGGAAGAAGCGAGCCGCTTTGGGATAATGAATACAGATGAGAGCGGAAGAATAAACGAATTTGAGGAAAAGCCTTCCGAGCCGAAAAGTAATTTGGCCTCTATGGGTATTTATATATTTTCTTTTGAAACTTTGAAGTCGGTGCTTGAGGAGCTCAAGGACACGCCGATGCTCGATTTCGGCAAACATATCATTCCACATTGTCTAAAAAAAGGGAACCGTCTTTTTGCTTACGAATTTACTGGATACTGGAAGGACGTAGGTACACTTGTATCCTACTGGGAAACCAATATGGAGCTTTTGGATCTCGTGCCGGAATTTAATCTTTATGAGGAGCATTGGCGCATATATACCAATAGCAGAATAAACAGGCCGCAGTTTTTATCCGGCAGTGCGAAGGCTGAAAAGAGTATTATAAGCGAAGGTGCCGAAATACGCGGTGAGATCATAAATTCCGTTATCGGTATAGGCGTTTGTATCGGCGCAGGCACGGTAGTTCGGGACTCCATAATTATGAGCAACGTCACCATAGGCGAAAATTGCTATATAGAAAAAGCCATTATAAGTGACGAGACAGAAATAGGTGAAAATGTTGTGATCGGAACGGGGGAAGAAAGCCCGAACAGTGTAAAGCAGAATATATATATAGGAGGCCTCGTCACGATAGGAGAAAAAAGTGTTATCCCATCTGGTGTAACAATAGGCAAAAACTCGGCTATATACGGTATAACATCACCCGAAGACTATCCAGACAACAATCTTCCATCCGGAGGATATCTAAGAAAGGTGGTGCAATCGTGACAAATGCGGTAGGTATTATATTAGCCGGGGGAAACAACAATAAGATGAGGGAACTGTCGTATAAAAGAGCCACAGCGGCTATGCCTATGTTCTGTAATTACAGAGCGATCGATTTTTCTCTCAGTAATATGATAAATTCAAATATACAAAAGGTTGCGGTCCTCACTCAATATAACGCAAGGTCCTTGAACGAACACCTCCTATCCTCGAAATGGTGGAATTTCGGACGTAAACAGGGAGGCCTTTATATATTCACTCCTACCGTAACGCCAAGCAACAGCTGGTGGTACAGGGGCACTGGTGATGCGATCTATCAAAATCTGGACTGGCTAAAGAGGTGTCATGAGCCGTATGTGGTGATCGCTTCCGGTGACGGCATATACAAGATGGACTACGGAGAAATGCTCCGGTACCATGAGGACAAAGGGGCGGATATAACGATCGCATGTACCGAATTTGAAGGAGATCCAAGACGCTTTGGAGTCCTTAAGCTAAATGAAGACGGGCGGATAATCGAATACGAGGAAAAGCCGATGGTGTGCGATTCTCATCTTGTATCGATGGGAGTTTATGCTATAAGAAGGAGACTCCTTATAGAGCTTATCGAGCAGAGTGCCTTTGAAGACAGGTTCGATCTTGTAAACGACATTTTCATACGTTACAAAAATTTAAAAAAGATGTACGGTTTTAAGGTTGATACATATTGGGACAACATCTCGACCGTTGAATCCTATTATAAGACAAATATGGATTGTCTGAACGAAACAGTGAGGCGGCATTTTTTCTATGACTATCCTCAAATATATTCAAAGGCTGATGATGTTCCACCCGCAAAATATAATTACGGAAGCCGCGTCACACACTCTCTTGTTTCGGGAGGAGCGATCATAAACGGAGAGGTGAGAAATTCGCTTTTGTTTAAAAATGTATTTATTGGCAACAACTGTATTATAAAAGATTCCATTATCCTGAACGATGTCTACATTGCCGAGAATTCGCATATAGAAAACTGTATAGTAGAAAGCAGAGGAACTATACTTCCAAATTCGTTTTTCTTCGGCGAAAAAGGCGTCAGGATAGTAATAGAAAATAACAACAGATATGAACTTTAAGGGGGCTTGAAAAAGAATGAATATTACGGATATCAGAATGAGGATCATGAACAACGAAACGAAGATGCGCGCTGTTGTGTCGATCACGCTCGATGACGAGTTTGTTATACATGACATAAAGGTGATAGAAGGCGAAAAGGGGCTTTTCATAGCGATGCCGAGCAGGAAATCGGCCGACGGAGAGTATAGGGACATCGCCCATCCGATAAGGTCGGATATAAGGACAAAGCTTCAGACGATGATACTTGACGAATATGAAAGGGCGATAGCCGCATCGGAGACGGGAGAGAATGGTATATAAGCTGCCGGCTGAATATCTGTCAAGGATCAAGGAGCAGTTTAGCGACGAGTACGGTGATTTTTTAAAAAGCTACGAGAAAAAGGCCCGACGCTCGATACGCATAAATACGTTAAAAACGAATAATAAAGATTTTACTGCACAGGCTCCGTTTAATATGGAGCCTGTTCCTTGGGTAAAAAACGGCTTTTATCTAGAAGACGGGGCAGATCCTGCAGGCTGTCTCCTATATAGATGCGGACTGTACTATATCCAAGAAGCGAGCGCGATGGCTCCTGCCGACAGACTGCCGATAAACGAAGGAGATAAGGTTCTTGATCTTTGCGCCGCTCCCGGCGGAAAAGCAACGGCGCTTGCGGCAAAGCTCAAAGGGACAGGACTGCTTGTGGCAAATGAGCCAAGTGCGGCAAGATGCAGGACGCTTCTGCACAACCTTGAGCTTGCGGGAGCGGGGAATATCATCGTTACAAACGAACAGCCGTACAGGCTTGAAGAAAGATTTCCGGAGTTTTTCGATAAGATTTTAGTGGATGCGCCTTGTTCGGGAGAGGGCATGTTCAGGAAAAATCCGGAAGTGGCAGATTCGTGGACGCCGAAGCGCAGTCTGGAATTCGCAAAGCTGCAAAAAAGTATTCTAAAAAGCGCGGCCGCAATGCTTAAAAAGGGCGGATATCTAATGTACTCGACGTGTACGTTTTCCCCGTCTGAAAACGAGGAAAACGTCAAATATATGCTTGATCTATATCCGCAGCTGGAACTTGTAGATATAGACGGCTCGGAATACTTTGCGCAGGGAGATCCCAAATTTGCGGGCGGCGACCAAAGGATCAGAAAGACCGTAAGGCTCCTGCCGCATAAGGTGGAATGCGAAGGTCATTTCCTTGCTCTTTTTAAGAAAAAGGGAGAAGAAAAACTTTTAGAAGACAGAGATGAAGCTAAAGCACGAAATAAAAAGAAGACACGAGCAGGGCTAGCCTCTTCTTTTAATGAAGAAGAAAGATACGTGCTCGAAGAATATTTAAAAGCTTATGACGCAGGATTCGATAGGCACTATTTATATAATAGAAATGGCAGGGTATATTTTATTCCCTTCAATCCTCGCTGTGCCGACGGACTTAGGGTGCTCAGATGCGGGCTTTATATGGGAGAGCTTAAAAAGAAAAGGTTTGAGCCATCGCAGGCGGCTGCTTTGTATTTTGACGCACCGGGCTTTAAGAATACGCTTTTGTTTGAGGCTTCCGATGAACGCGTACGAAAATATCTAAACAATGAAAACATCGTGCTTGGACCTGCCGAGGAAAGCCTGAAAGACGGGTTAGTTCTGATAAAAATAGCTTCGTATTCTCTCGGTTTTGGCAAGAAGATCGGAAATATCATAAAAAGTAAATATTTGTGGCTGAGATAAGAAAAAATTGACCTTAAGTCGGACTTAGGGTCAATTTTTTTCTGAGGTGCTTTTTTATCCCAACTGCCACAGGGCGTTTTGATTTTGCAGTTCTACCATACGGCGATAGATGCCGCCTTCCTCCATCAGCTCGGCAGGAGTCCCCTGCTGAGCTACACGTCCGTTTTCAAGAACAACAATATGGTCCGCTCCTGCGACCGTACGCATACGATGAGCGATGACCAAAACAGTCTTGCCTCTTAGTAGTCGGGACAAGGCCTCCTGCACCCTTGTCTCGTTTTCTACGTCTAAGCTGGCGGTGGCCTCATCGAGGAGAACTATAGGCGCATCTTTTAAAAGCGCCCGTGCGATGGAGATGCGCTGCCTTTCGCCGCCGGAGAGCTTGACTCCATTTTCTCCTATAGGCGTGTCGTAGCCTTGGGGCATACGTTGTATGAATTCCTCGCAGTTGGCGGCCTTTGCGGCGGCCATCACCTCTTCGTCCGTAGCGCCCCTTTTGCCCAAACGGATATTTTCCATCACCGTGTCGCCAAAGAGTAAGACGTCTTGGAAAACCATAGAGTAATCGCTTAGGAGAACCTCCGGATCCACGGTGGAGATGTCTACTCCTCCCACCTTGATAGAGCCTTCATTTATATCCCATAGACGGGCGGCCAGTTTGGCGCAGGTGCTCTTACCTGAGCCTGAGGAGCCTACTAAGGCGGTCACTTCTCCCTGTCTTGCAGTAAAACTCACATCGTGCAGGACCTCTCTCGTATCATAGGAAAAGGATACATGCTCGAACACTATGTCATGTCCCTTTGGCTCAAAGCTCTCGGAGCCCTCGGCGATAGGAGTTTCATAGATCTCGTTCATACGGTCTGCGGAGACTTGTGAGGCGAAGAGCTCGGCGATAAGGGCCAGGCTTTGGTCAAAGGGGGCGTAAATACGAGTGATGACCATAAGGAACAGGAACAGCAGCATAAAATCAATTTCATCGGAGAGTATCAGTTCAGCACCCATTAGGATTGTTGTGGCTACCCCAAGGCGCATTATGACACCGGCCGCGTTGACAAATATTCCATTTGTCAGTTCGCCCCTGATGGTGACTTTTTCATGTCGGTCTATCTTTTCGTTAAGGCCGGCCAGATATCGTTCCTCTTGGTTGAAGGCATGTATTTCCCTAATGTTCTCTAAGGCCTCTTGGATACCGTCGGAAACTCTGACCGCGGCAGCTTTCATGACCTCCGAACTGCGCTCAGTGATTTTCCGGCTGCCAAACAGCAGGACAAAAGCCACCGGCACTCCCCATAGACAAGCGAAGGCCAGACGCCAGTTGTAAACTATAAGGAATACCGCAACGATGGTCGTCGAGATATACGCGCCGTGCAAATACCCAAGTACATGGCTCCAAACATGTTCCATGCGGTTTACATCACCCATGAGTGTTTCCGTCAGATCCGCTAAGTCGCGCTTGCCGAAATAGCCCAAGGGGAGTTTTCGCAGCCGTTCTGCCAAGTTAAGGCGGGTGTCGCGGACTTCGTCGTACACCAAGGTGTAGGTGGCTTGGTATTGCTGCCAATGTGTCAGAAGTGACAGGATCACGAACAACAGGACTAAGACGATGGCAAGCACCGTGTTAGGAAGAACCGTATTGTCTGTCAATGCAGACATAAAGCCGGACATAAGCCAATAAAGAATACTGACTCCTCCCATGACCACTAAATTGACGATGACCGTCCAAAGGGTGCCTTTTTTCGAGTTTAGTACTCCTTGCTCAGTAAGGGCATATTTTCGTTGAAAATTTTTTCCAAACATTTATCTTCCCTCCTTATCACTTGTGATCTTCCATTGAAGTGCTTTGTTATAGTCGAGCCACATTTGGGCGTATAGTCCGTCGGCCTCAGCCAATTCGGCATGGGTTCCCTGTTCGACGATATGGCCTTCGTCTAGGACGATGAACTTGTCGGCGCCTGTCACAGTGGATAGGCGGTGAGCTATCATGATGACCGTACGTCCATTAGTCAGCCGAGAAAGGGCTTTTTGTATAAGAGCCTCGTTTTCGGGATCTGCAAATGCAGTGGCTTCGTCCAAAACTACGATGGGAGCGTCCTTTAAAATGGCGCGGGCAAGGGCGATACGTTGCTGTTCCCCACCGGAAAGATAGGTCCCTTCGGTACCGATCTGAGTATCTATGCCCTGAGGCAGCTTTTCTATGATATCACCGCACTGGGCAGTCATAAGAGCCGCAAGCACCTGTTCGCGGGTGGCTTCAGGCCGAACGATGCGGACATTTTCAAAAATAGAGGCTTTGAACAGGCGGCTGTTCTGGAAAACGAAGGCGATTCTGTCCATGAGGGTATGGGAGTCTATCTCACGCACATCTACACCGCCTACCTTTACGACACCCGAGGAGACGTCCCAGAAGCGGGGAATAAGGCTCGCGACGGTTGTTTTTCCGCCGCCGGAAGGACCTACTAAGGCTACGGTCTGTCCTGGTTCTACCGTGAAAGACACGTGGGATAGGGCAGGTATATCTGCCCCGTCGTAAGTGAAGCTTACATCTTGAAACTCAATACTACTGTCCATAGGTGCCCTTGGCTCTTTTGCTTTCTTTAGCGTAGGTGCGTTCATGACCGCTCCGATCCTTCCTAAAGCGGCTCCGGCCAACATCATGCCGTTGGCTGCGAACATGACCCGGGCCAAGGAAGTAGAGATGATGGCGGAGAATACCGCATAGAAGACGAAATCTGTTACGAAGCCTGCAAAGTCTCCTGTGCTCAAAGCGCCGGGGGCTAAAAATGCTGCTACGGGCACTAAGAAGACAAAGGCTCCTTCGGTAAAAGTGAGATTGATGGATTGAGGCTTGCTGCAAACATCGGAATTAAAATGCTTAGCCATGCCGCTATACTCCTCAACGGCGTCCTGAAAGGCCTTAAAAGAGTAGACGGTCTGCTGGAAGACCTTTACTATCGGTATCCCTCGGACATATTCCGTTCCCGCCCTGTTTATCCGATCTAAGGCCGCCTGATATTTTGCCAAGAAAGCCGCATTCTTGCCGCCCATCATCGAGAACATGGCAAGCACAGAGATCACTGCCGCCATCAAGCAGGCCAGCCCCATACGCCAGTTGAAGGCGAGCATTATTATCAGCATAGCGAGGAACATAGTAATAGTTCCTACGATATCAGCTAAGTTATGAGCCAGAAGGCTCTCCGTGTCGGCCGCTGCTGCGTCCAGACGTCCGCGGATAAGACCGGAGGCGTTGGAATCAAAATATCCTAAGGGAGTCTGCATCATATGGGCCATGCCGCGCTTGCGGATATTGGAGGCTGTGCGGAATGCGGCGATATGGGTACACATAAGACCGGCAAAGTATAGTGCGATCCCTGCAACCGCAAAAGCGAATGCCAGCCAAGCGTAATCTGTGATGTCCTGTGCCTTGGTCCAGTCGGGAGCAACGGTGATAAGCTCTCGGGTCAACAGCCAGATACAGATGTAGGGGACCATGCTCAATAACATGGACACGGCCGACAGAGTCAGACCACAATAGATCAGTATCTTGAGGTTCCCAGCATAGTCCAACAGGGCTGCCACGTCACTCTTTTTTTTCTGTTTCATCATTAGTCTCCTTAAATAATAGTTTGCATATGCTAACCCTAGTTTATGAGTTTGCATATGCTAACTAATGTTTTAAAATACAGGGGCTAAGCCCCGATTGTTGATAACAAGATCATGTTGCGGTATTATAATACAATGCACAAATACGAGTGTCAATGAGGGGCATAACTACTGTCATTGATATTAGCTTTGTCTTTTTTACAATTTATCCACTTTATCTTTGGTGTTGCTGACGGTTGACACTGCCGAAAAAGCAGGATAGAATTTTACAAAGCACAATAGAATATAGTTCGGATGAGGGAGCCGAGAGAGACCGTCGTAAAGACGGCGCCGAAGGGGCAGCAAAAACTCTCAGGCAAAGGGGATCGGTTTCTGACGAAACTCTGGAAAGCGATAACGCACCGAAGAAGCAATCCGCAGAGCGGAGAATCTTTCAGGTTCCATTACAGAGGCACGGATGGCGGGAACTCTCGTCGTCTGTGTCTCTGTTGTTTTTATACGAAAGGAAGGAGAGCTAATGGAGAAAAAAACACCTCTTTACGATACCCATGTGGCGGAGGGCGGGAAGATAGTCCCCTTTGCCGGATATCTGCTTCCAGTGCAGTATCCTGCCGGCGTAGTTAAAGAGCATATGGCCGTTCGGCAGCAAGCGGGTCTGTTTGACGTCTCGCATATGGGGGAAATTGTCCTTAGAGGAGCGACCGCGCTTGACTCGCTCAATTATCTGATGACCAACGATTTTACCGATATGACCGTCGGACGTGTGCGCTATAGCGTCATGTGTAATAAAGAGGGCGGCTGTATCGACGATCTCGTGGTCTACAAATTCGGTGAGGAAGCATATCTGATCGTCGTCAATGCCGCAAATTGTGCAAAGGATTTTGCGCATATCAGAGAGAATATATTGACCGGCACAGAAGCAGAGGATATCTCGGACTCCGTTGTGCAGCTAGCGCTTCAGGGGCCGATGTCGCCAAAGATTATGGCAAAGCTTCTACCTGCTGAGCAACTTCCTCAGAAGTATTACACCGCCGTGCGCGAGGTGTCTTTGGAGGGTATCCCCTGCATGATCTCCCGCACCGGCTATACAGGCGAGCTTGGCTATGAGATATACACTGCCGCAGCACGTGGTGAAGAGCTATGGAAACTAATACGCGCTGCCGGTGAGGAGGAGGGGCTGCTCCCCTGTGGCTTAGGAGCGCGCGACACTCTTCGGCTTGAGGCGGCGATGCCACTCTATGGGCATGAGATGGATGAGACGGTTTCACCGCTCGAAGCGGGACTGGGTTTCGCGGTTAAACTTAACAAGAAAGATTTTATCGGAAAAACCGCGCTTGTCGCGGCCGGAGAACCAAAGCGTGTGCTTGTGGGCCTTGCCGTTACAGGCAGGGGTATCATACGTGAGCATCAGGATATTTATATCGGCGAACGGAAGATCGGACAGTCCACATCCGGCACACACTGCCCGTATCTGGGCAAAGCTGTTGCGATGGCGAGGATAAATGCAGCGGACGCCTCTATCGGCACTGTAGTTGAGGCAGAGGTGCGCGGACGGCGTGTTGCCGCCGAAATCGTAACGTTGCCGTTTTATAAAAGGAGCTAAAGCTCAAAGCAATCAAGATTCAGGAGGAAATTATTATGGCAAACATCCCTAAAGAACTGCAGTACACTAAATCTCACGAATGGCTAAAAAAAGAGGATACTCTGTACGTTGTCGGCATTAGCGACTATGCACAGGATGCCTTGGGCGATATCGTCTTCGTTGACTTGCCGGAGGAGGGCGACACCGTTACGGCAGGCGAGTCATTTGCCGATGTGGAGTCGGTCAAGGCGGTTTCCGAAGTATTCAGCCCGGTTACAGGAACCGTAGTTGCTGTCAATGAAGCATTACTTGATGATCCGGCGCTGATCAATGAGGATCCTTACTGTTCGTGGCTGATCAAGGTTTCCGATGTGACGGAAACGGATGAACTGCTTGATGCCGCTGCCTATGAGGAGTTTTGTGAAAAGGAGGAGGGTTGACGCTATGGGCAGCTATATTCCCACGACTACGGACGAACAACAAAAGATGCTTGGCGCTTTGGGGCTTAGCAGTATTGACGAGTTATTTGCCTCCGTACCGGAAGAGGTGCGTGTCCGTTCGCTTGATCTGCCTGAA
>CAYXUB010000004.1:12926-15562 GCA_964468385.1 uncultured Lachnospiraceae bacterium | reverse complement strand
AGGCATGAGCGAATTGGAGCTTTCACAGACTGTCTCCGGCATGGCTGACCGAAACATCCGTTTTAACGATGTGTTTCGTGGCGCGGGAGCGTATCGGCATTATATTCCGGCGATAGTCAAAACCGTCACATCTAAAGAAGAGTTTTTAACGGCCTATACGCCTTATCAGCCCGAGATAAGTCAGGGAGTGCTGCAATCCATTTTTGAATACCAAAGCCAAATGTGCGAACTTACCGGCATGGACGTTTCAAACGCCTCGGTTTACGACGGCGCGGTCGCCGCGGCGGAAGCGGTTTTTATGTGTCAGGAAAGGAAGCGCAGCGGAGTTGTCTTTTCCGGAGCGGCCGATCCTCAGGTGCTTGCCGTCGTTCGGACCTACTGTGAGAGTCGCAACGTACCGGTGACGGTGTTGCCTGTTTCCGACTATGCGACCGACGTCAGCGACCTGAAAACAGCGCTTACGGAAAGCACGGCATGCGTCTATATTCAGAGCCCGAATCGCTATGGCGTAATAGAAGATGTTGGAGCGTTGGCAGAGGCCGCGCATGGGGTGGGCGCAAAGTTGATAATGGGCTTTAATCCGATTTCGCTCGGCCTGCTGAAGACACCTGGGGAATACGGTGCAGATATTGCCGTCGGCGAAGGACAGCCTCTTGGACTTCCAATAGCTTTCGGTGGTCCGTATCTCGGAATCATGACCTGCAAAGAGACAATGATGCGCAAGCTGCCCGGCCGTATAGTCGGTGAGACGACGGACGCTCAGGGGCGCCGTGCGTTTGTATTGACACTGCAGGCGCGCGAACAGCATATTCGCCGCGAAAAAGCTTCGTCCAACATCTGCACGAACCAAGCGCTGTGTGCGATGACCGCCTCGGTATACTTGGCCGCTGTCGGCCCGCGCGGCTTGCGTCAGGCGGCGGAGAGTTGTGCTGCCAACGCGCATTATCTGGCCGGACGGCTTGCTGAACTGCCCGGCTTTAGTCTTCGCACGGACAGACCGTTCTTCCATGAGTTTTTGACCGATTGCCCTATGGATCCTGAGACACTCTGCCATATACTTGAAGAATACAGTATCCTCGGAGGACTGCCGGTAGAAGGAGGCCTGCTCTGGTGCTGTACAGAGCTCAATCGTCGTGCTGATATTGACCGACTGGTAGATACCCTAAAGGAGGTGTGCGCAAAATGAAATTGCTGTTTGAACGTAGTCGCTCCGGACGCGGCCAAGAGCTGTTCCCGCCCTGCGATGTGCCGCTTGTGGAATATGATTCCGACGTGCTGCGACAAACTGCGCCGTGCTTGCCGGAAATTTCCGAAGTTGATCTTGGTAGGCATTATACCGAACTGGCAAAACAGACACACGGCGTGAACGACGGGTTCTATCCGTTAGGCTCATGCACAATGAAATATAATCCTCGGATCAACGAGGCGATGGCGGCGTTGCCGAACTTTACGGACATCCATCCGCTTCAACCGACCGCTACGGTTCAGGGCTGCCTGGAGGTGCTGCATAACGCGGAAAGACTCCTGTGTGAGATTACAGGTATGGATGGCATGTCGTTTCAGCCGGCGGCCGGTGCGCATGGCGAGTATGCCGGCTTGCTTCTGATCAAACAATATCATCACTCCCGCGGAGATATGTCGCGTACGAAAATCCTTGTGCCCGACTCCGCCCACGGCACCAATCCCGCTTCGGCGGTAATGGCCGGTTTTACGGTAGTTTCGATTGCTTCAAATGAGGAAGGCGGCGTCGACCTCGATGCGTTGCGCGCTTCAGTGGGTGAGGACACGGCCGGCCTTATGTTGACCAACCCGAATACACTCGGTCTGTTCGATCCGAATATCCTCGAGATAACAAAGATAATCCACGAGGCAGGCGGGCTGTGCTACTATGATGGGGCGAATCTCAACGCTATAATGGGGCAAGTGCGCCCCGGGGATATGGGATTTGACTGTGTCCATCTTAATTTACACAAGACTTTCTCAACGCCGCATGGCGGCGGCGGTCCCGGCAGCGGACCGGTGGGTTGCAAGGAGTTTTTGGAGCCTTTCCTGCCGGCGCCGCGTATAAAAGAAGAAGATGGAGTATATTCTTTCTATACACCGGAGCATAGTATGGGACAGGTCCGTTCGTTCTACGGAAACTTTCTTGTTGTAGTACGCGCGCTGACTTATATTTTGACGCTCGGGCAAGAGGGGATAGCTGCGGCTTCTGCCGGAGCGGTTCTCAATGCCAACTATCTGATGCGCAAGCTTACCGAGGGAGGCTACGATATAGCATGTGATACCGCGTGTATGCATGAGTTTGTCATGACGCTTGAGCGGCTCAAGCACGAAACGGGAGTGAGCGCTATGGATGTGGCCAAGCGCCTTCTGGATTTCGGAATTCATCCGCCTACAATGTATTTCCCGCTGATCGTCCACGAGGCATTGATGGTCGAACCGACCGAGACGGAAAGCCTCGAGACACTCGATGAGGCGGCGGAGATTTTCCTGCGCATCTTGAAAGAGGCCAGGTCAGATGCTGAGTTGCTGCACAACGCGCCGCATGAGTGCCCAATCGGGAGACCTGACGAGGTAAAGGCGGCTCGTACGCCGCGAGTACGATATAATGTACATTTATCATAATCATTTATTTT
>CAYXUB010000004.1:0-12826 GCA_964468385.1 uncultured Lachnospiraceae bacterium | reverse complement strand
GCTCTTGAAGCGCAAAAGGGAGATGTTATCAGTTATCTTTCAGAATTGTCTTCACAGTATGATGAGATAACTGCTTCTATGCAGGCGCTTCAGCAGCAGTACGAGCAAAAGGAAGCGGAAATAGCCCAAATCGAAGCAGAGCTTGCAGAGGCTAAGGCGAACGAACAAATACAGTACGAAAACATGAAGCTTCGTATACAGTATATATACGAAGAAACGGCGAGCATGGGTACCTTAAGTGCCTTGCTTTCGGCTGACAGCTTTATGGATTTTTTGACTCGTGCGGAAATGGTGTCGCAGCTCAATCAATATGATCGCGATATGCTTGAGGACTATGCTAATATCATAGAAGAAATCTCCGAGAAGGAAGAGGAGCTTATAGAAGAAAAGCAGGAGATAGAAGAACTGAAAACTCTTCTTTCAGAGCAATGCGAGCAGATAGATATCTTATATGAGAGTGCATACAATGAGCTCAAGAGTATTGAGGCGTCTATACAAGCTTCGGAAAGTGAGACTGCGGCGTTGATCAGCCTTATCGAGGAGCAGGAAGAGACTATAAACCAACTTCTCATACAGCAGTATGAGGCGGAAGCGGCAGCGGCAACGGCTGCAGCGGCTGCTAGTGAGGCAGTAACGCAGAGCAGCACTGTAGTTGCAGTTCAGGCCGGTTCAGGGGAAGTGAGTTCAGGGAATTTAACATATCTCGGATATTTTAAACTCACGGCCTATTGTTCATGTACGATATGTTGCGGTTCTTGGTCCGGAGCAGTTTCGGCAAGTGGAGAGCCGTGTGTAGCAGGAGTTACCGTAGCTATGGGAGGCGTGGCGCTCGGTACACAGCTTTCGATAAACGGACATGTGTACACGGTCCAAGACAGAGGAACTTCATATGGTCATGTCGATATATATTTTGACAGTCATTCGGAGGCCTTAGCGTTTGGAGTGCAGTATGCTGATGTATATCTTGTGCAGTAATCGTCGATAAAAAGTTCATCAAATTGTCTATAAAGAGAAGTTGTTGTATAATTTGCAATGACTTCTTTTTTTGTGAATTGTATTCGCGCAGGCCTTTTGTGCCATTTTATCGATTGGGAGTGGAGCTATGAGAGGAACATATGATTATCTTATTGTAGGAGCGGGATTGTTCGGATCTGTTTTTGCTCATGAAGCTTTTAAAAAAGGGAAAAAATGTCTCGTGATCGATAAAAGGGATCATATAGGCGGTAATATCTATACCGAAAACATAGAGGGTATAAACGTACACAGATACGGGGCCCATATCTTCCATACCTCAGACAGGGAGATTTGGGAATTTATAAATCGCTTCGCGGTTTTCAATAATTATATAAATTCTCCTATTGCTATATACAAGGACGAGCTTTATAATCTTCCGTTCAATATGAACACCTTCAGCAGAATGTGGCATATAAAGTCACCGCAGGAGGCGAAGGATATAATAGAAGCACAGAAAAAAGATTTAGACATAGCCGAACCGAAAAATTTAGAAGAGCAGGCGCTTTCTTTGGTAGGTCATGATGTATACGAAAAGCTTATAAAGGGTTATACGGAAAAGCAGTGGGGAAGGGATTGTGCTGAGCTTCCTGCTTTTATAATAAAAAGACTGCCCCTTAGATTTACATATGACAACAACTATTTTAACGATCGCTATCAGGGCGTGCCCGAGGGAGGATATACGCAGATAAGTGAAAAGCTGCTTGAAGGAAGCGACGTTATTTTGGGAAAAAATTATTTCGACTTTATAAAAGAGCAAGGCGATGTTGCGAAAAGAACCGTATATACGGGAATGATAGACGAGTTTTTCGGATACAAGTTCGGCAGTCTGAAATACAGAAGCCTCAGGTTTGAAACGGAGATACTTGATATAGATAATTATCAGGGAAATGCAGTCGTTAATTACACAGACAGAGAGGTACCATATACTAGGATAATAGAACATAAACATTTTGAGTTCGGCAAGCAGGAAAAGACCGTAATATCAAAGGAATATTCGGTGGAATGGAAGGCAGGGACAGAGCCGTATTATCCGGTGAATGATGAGGAGAACAACTCACTCTACGAAAGGTATAGAAAACTTGCTGAAAGAAGCGAGGTCATATTCGGCGGAAGGCTGGGCATGTACCGATATTTCGATATGGATAAGGTTATAGCCGCATCTTTAGAGCTTTGCGCACGTGAACTCTAAACCTTAAACGCCAGCCTTTGCTGAAATACATATTTTAATTCATAAAAAAATAGGAAAAACGCACAAAAACCTCTGTCTGATTTCTTGACAGAGGTTTTCCCTTATGCTATCTTTAAGGTTGCATTATCATCGAGTAGTATGCGCTTACGTCTTTTCTACTATATAAAAAGTGGAAAAATTGCATTGATTTCGATACTTTTATACAAATATTATACACATAAGAGGTAAATCGTCAATGGAGAAAAACAGGATCCGACCCATATCCGCAGGAAAAAATACCCGAATGAGTTACCAGAGACAGAAAGAAGTTCTGGAAATGCCGAACCTCATAGAGGTGCAGAAGAAATCTTATAACTGGTTTCTCAAAGAGGGACTGAAAGAAATTTTCGATGATATTTCGCCTATAGAGGACTATGGCGGGAAACTGAGTCTCGAGTTTTTGGATTTTACTTTATGTAAGGACGATTACAAATATTCGATTGACGAGTGTAAGCAGCGTGACGCTACGTTTTCAGCGCCTCTTAAAGCAAGGGTCCGTCTTTTGAACAGGGAGCGCGAGGAGATTACCGAGCACGAAATGTTTATGGGAGATCTTCCTCTTATGACCGAGACGGGGACTTTTGTTATAAATGGTGCGGAGCGTGTTATCGTCAGCCAGCTCGTTCGCTCTCCGGGAATATACTATGCGACCTCTCTTGATAAATTGGGGAAGAAGCTCTTTTCTTGCACGCTCATACCCAACAGGGGAGCATGGCTTGAATTTGAGACGGATTCGAATGATGTATTTTATGTAAGGGTAGATAGGACACGTAAAGTTCCGATAACGGTGCTCGTAAGGGCGCTCGGGTACGGAACGAATGCGCAGATCCGCGAGCTTTTCGGCGATGAGCCCAAGATCGAGGCGACTCTCCTAAAGGACGTGGCAACAAATTATCAGGAAGGACTTCTTGAACTTTATAAGAAGATCCGTCCGGGCGAGCCGCTCGCCATAGAAAGCGCAGAGAGCCTTATCAGATCGATGTTTTTTGACCCTCGCAGATATGATCTTGCAAAGGTTGGACGCTATAAATTCAACAAAAAGCTTGCGCTTCGTAGCCGCATTGTCGGCATGAAGCTTTCTGAAGATGTCGTAAACATCGAGACCGGAGAGATCATTGCCGAAAAGGGCACGGTCGTGACTAAAGAGATTGCCGACGACATTCAATACGTAGCCGTTCCCTATATATTCGTAGAGGTGGAGGGCAGGAATGTAAAGGTGATCTCCAACATGATGGTAGATATTACCCGTTTCGTTGACGTGGATCCTGCAGAGGTAAATGTTACGGAGGAAGTCTATTATCCTGTGCTCAAGGAGATACTTGACGAGCACGAGGATATAGAGGAGATAAAGGAAGCGATCAGAGTTAACATACACGAGCTAATACCAAAGCATATTACAAAAGATGATGTGATCGCGGCCATAAATTACAATATCCATCTTGAGTATGGTATAGGAAACGACGACGATATAGACCACCTAGGCAACAGACGTATACGTTGCGTTGGAGAGCTTTTACAGAATCAATACCGTATAGGACTTTCGAGGCTTGAGAGGGTAGTCAGGGAAAGAATGACTACTCAAGACGCCGATGTGATCACTCCTCAGTCGCTTATAAACATAAAACCCGTTACCGCTGCAGTTAAGGAGTTCTTTGGTTCCTCTCAGCTTTCGCAGTTTATGGATCAGAACAATCCTCTCGGTGAGCTTACTCATAAACGTCGCCTTTCCGCACTTGGGCCCGGAGGTCTTTCAAGAGACAGGGCAGGATTTGAGGTTCGTGACGTACATTACACGCATTATGGCAGAATGTGTCCGATAGAGACGCCTGAAGGCCCAAACATAGGACTTATTAATTCGCTTGCTTCATATGCAAGGATAAATCAATACGGATTTATTGAGGCTCCGTACAGAAAGATTGATAAAAGTGATCCTGAGAATCCGCGTGTGACTGATGAGGTCGTGTATATGACCGCCGACGAAGAGGACAACTATCACGTTGCTCAGGCGAACGAGCCCTTGGATAAGGACGGACATTTTCTAAGGAAGAATGTCTCCGGACGCTACAAGGCAGAGACTCAGGAATATGAGCGCGGGCTTTTTGACTATATGGACGTTTCGCCTAAGATGGTTTTTTCTATCGCAACGGCGCTTATTCCTTTCCTGCAGAACGACGATGCTAACAGGGCGCTTATGGGATCCAACATGCAGCGTCAGGCCGTGCCGCTTTTATTCACGGAGTCTTCTGTAGTGGGCACAGGTATGGAAGAGAAGGCTGCGGTGGATTCCGGCGTATGCGTTATTGCGAAGAATGACGGCGTAGTAAGCTATGTTTCCTCAACAGAGATACAGATCAGGAATGATAACGGCGAAAAGGAACGCTACCCGATCACAAAATTCATGCGCAGCAACCAGAGCAACTGCTACAACCAAAGGCCGATAGTCAATAAAGGAGAAAGGGTAAAGGCGGGAGAAGTAATAGCCGATGGCCCTTCGACATCGAACGGCGAGCTCGCTTTGGGGAAAAATCCTCTCATAGGTTTTATGACTTGGGAGGGATACAATTACGAGGACGCCGTACTCATAAGCGAACGGCTCGTAGAGGAGGATATATATACGTCCGTTCATATCGAGGAATACGAGTCGGAAGCGAGAGATACTAAATTAGGGCCTGAGGAGATAACGAAGGACGTGCCCGGAGTAGGAGACGATGCTTTAAAAGATCTCGATGAGCGCGGCATAATAAGGATTGGCGCGACGGTCCGTGCCGGTGACATACTTGTAGGTAAAGTTACTCCAAAGGGAGAAACTGAGCTTACGGCAGAGGAAAGACTGCTCCGTGCGATATTCGGCGAAAAAGCGAGAGAAGTGCGCGACACATCACTTAAGGTTCCTCACGGCGAATATGGTGTGGTTGTAGACGCAAAGGTCTTTACAAGGGAAAACGGAGATGAACTTTCACCCGGAGTAAATGAATCGGTAAGGATATACATCGCACAAAAGCGTAAGATATCGGTTGGCGACAAGATGGCCGGGCGACATGGAAATAAGGGCGTTGTATCAAGGGTGCTGCCTGTAGAGGATATGCCCTTCCTTCCAAATGGACGTCCGCTCGACATCGTGCTCAATCCTTTGGGAGTGCCGAGTCGTATGAACATCGGCCAGGTGCTGGAGATACACTTAAGTCTTGCCGCTAAGGCCTTGGGGTTTGAGGTGGCAACTCCCGTTTTTGACGGGGCTAATGAAATCGATATAGCCGACACGCTCAATCTTGCGAACGACTATGTAAACCTGTCTTGGGAGGAGTTCAGCGCTAAACATAAGGACGAGCTGCTGCCGGAGGTTTATGAATATCTCGATAAAAACAAGGCTCACAGAGCTCTCTGGCACGGAGTTCCGATTTCCGAAGATGGGAAGGTGCTTTTAAGAGACGGACGCACGGGAGAATTTTTCGACAGTCCGACGACGATAGGGCATATGCATTATCTTAAGCTCCATCATTTGGTAGACGATAAGATACATGCACGCTCGACTGGCCCCTACTCATTGGTTACCCAGCAGCCGCTCGGCGGTAAGGCGCAGTTTGGCGGCCAGCGTTTCGGAGAGATGGAGGTTTGGGCGCTTGAGGCATACGGCGCTGCGTATACACTCCAGGAGCTTCTTACGATGAAGTCCGACGATATCATCGGCCGAGTAAAGACCTATGAGGCGATTATAAAAGGCGAGAATGTTCCGGAGCCGGGAATCCCTGAGTCATTCAAGGTATTAATTAAGGAAATGCAGTCCCTCGGACTCGACGTCAAGGTGCTTCGCGATGACAATACGGAGGTCAAGATCATGGAAACTGTTGAATACGGTGAAACCGACCTGCGCTCCGTAATAGAAGGAGATAGGATTGACAGGAGACACGAGGAGGAATCCTTTGGGAAATTCGGTTTTGGAAGGCAGGAATTCCGTGGGGAAGAGCTTGTCGATATAGAGGACGACGATATAGAAGAGAGCACCGATGTTTTTTTAGATGAACTCGAGTAACTTAAAGTAGCTTAAAGTTCATCGCTCAATTCGGAAAGGGATATAGAATGCTTGAAAATATGAATAATAGTTCGACTTATCAGCAGCTCAGCTTCGACGCGATATGTATCGGGCTTGCTTCTCCCGACAAAATAAGGGAATGGTCCCACGGTGAGGTCAAAAAGCCTGAAACTATAAATTACAGGACCTTAAAGCCTGAAAAAGACGGATTGTTTTGCGAACGTATTTTTGGTCCGGCACGAGACTGGGAATGTCATTGCGGAAAATACAAGAAGATACGCTATAAGGGCGTTATATGTGACAGGTGCGGCGTTGAGGTCACGAAAGCGAGCGTACGCAGGGAGCGTATGGGACATATTGAGCTTGCCGCTCCGGTTTCTCATATCTGGTATTTTAAGAGCATACCGACGAGAGTGGGTCTTATACTCGATATGTCTCCTCGACCCTTGGAAAAAGTGCTCTATTTTGGGAGCTATATCGTACTTGATCCGGGGGATAGTTCTCTGCAGTTAAAGCAGGTGCTTTCCGAACGTGAATATCAGGAGGCCTGTGAAAAATATGCCGATGAAAACGGGAATGAAACTTTCAGAGTAGGTATGGGTGCGGAGGCTATTCAGGAACTGTTGGCTTCCATCGATCTGGATAAGGAATCAAAAGAGCTTAACGAGGCTCTTGAAAATGCCACAGGACAGAAACGTACGAGGATAATCAAGAGGCTCGAGGTTGTCGAGGCTTTCAGAGAATCAGGAAACCGTCCGGAGTGGATGATATTAAATGTTATCCCTGTTATACCTCCTGATCTTAGGCCTATGGTACAGCTTGACGGCGGACGTTTTGCGACTTCCGACTTAAACGATCTATATAGGAGGATAATAAACAGGAACAACCGCCTTAAAAGGCTTTTGGAACTTGGCGCGCCTGAGATAATCGTGCGTAATGAAAAGCGTATGCTCCAGGAAGCCGTAGACGCTCTTATAGATAATGGCAGGCGTGGCAGACCCGTAACCGGGCCCGGTAACAGACCGCTCAAATCGCTTTCCGATATGCTTAAAGGTAAATCCGGGCGCTTCCGTCAGAATCTTTTAGGAAAGCGTGTTGATTACTCTGGGCGTTCTGTTATAGTAGTGGGGCCGGAGCTGAAGATATATCAGTGTGGTCTTCCGAAAGAAATGGCTATAGAGCTGTTCAAGCCCTTCGTTATGAAGGAACTTGTTTCAAACGGCATGGCGCACAATATAAAGAACGCGAAAAAGATGGTGGAGAAAATGCAGCCTGAGGTATGGGATCTGCTCGAAAAAGTTATTACCGAGCATCCCGTAATGCTGAACCGTGCGCCTACGCTGCACAGGCTTGGAATACAGGCCTTTGAGCCGATACTCGTTGAAGGCAAGGCGATCAAACTCCACCCGCTTGTATGTACGGCTTTTAACGCCGATTTTGACGGCGACCAGATGGCTGTACACGTTCCGCTTTCGGTTGAGGCGCAGGCGGAGTGTCGTTTTATGCTCCTTTCGCCGAACAACCTTTTAAAACCCTCTGACGGAGGTCCGGTTGCGGTGCCGTCGCAGGATATGGTGCTCGGAATCTATTATCTGACGCAAGAGCGCGAGGGCGAAAAGGGAGAGGGAAGCAGCTTCAAAAACATAAACGAGGCTATACTTTCTTACGAAAACGGATACATTACCCTTCAGGCGAAGATAAAGGTAAGAGTAAGCAAGACCGGAGAAGATGGAGTTGAGAGAACGGGGAATATTGAAACGACGCTCGGAAGATTGCTGTTCAACGAGATAATTCCTCAGAATCTCGGCCTTGTAGATAGAAGCGATCCTCAAAACGAGTTGAAACCTGAGATAGATTTCCTGGTTACGAAGAAGGAGTTAAAGAGGATACTGGAGCGCGTAATAGACAAATACGGCGCGACCGTTGCCGCAGAAGTACTTGACCATATAAAGGACATGGGATTTAAATATTCTACACAGGCGGCAATGACGGTTTCGATTTCCGATATGACGGTTCCCGCACGCAAGCAGGAGTTGCTTGAGAGTGCGCAGGAGAAGGTCGATATGATAGCGCGCAATTACAGGCGAGGCATTATTACCGACGAGGAACGCTATAAGGAGGTCGTTGATACATGGAAGCAGACCGACGACAAGATCACGGAGGAACTGCTTTCAGGACTTGATCAATACAACAACATCTTTATGATGGCGGACTCGGGCGCCCGCGGTTCCGACAAGCAGATCAAACAGCTGGCAGGCATGCGAGGACTAATGGCCGATACTACGGGACATACGATAGAGCTACCGATAAAATCGAATTTCCGTGAAGGACTTGACGTGCTCGAATATTTCATGTCGGCGCATGGAGCTCGAAAGGGGCTTTCAGATACCGCGCTTCGTACGGCTGACTCCGGTTACCTGACGAGACGTATGGTAGACGTTTCGCAGGAACTTATTATTAAGGAGGACGATTGTTGCGCGGGAACTGATGAGCTTGTCGGCATAAATGTCGAAATGTTTGCGGACGGAAAAGAAGAGATCGAGTCCTTAAGAGAAAGAATATCAGGCAGGGTTTCCTGTGAGGACATCTACGATAAAGACGGAGAGCTTATTGTCGGGAAGAATCAGCTCATAGATTCCGAGAAAGCAGATGCGATCGTATCGAAAACGGACGACGGTTCGGGAGAGCCGCTTAGAAAGATCCGTATACGCTCTATACTCACCTGCCGCTCGCATGTCGGCATATGCGCTAAATGTTACGGAGCAAACATGGCCACTGGTAAGCCTGTTCAAGTTGGCGAATCGGTAGGTATAATCGCGGCTCAGTCTATAGGCGAACCGGGAACGCAGCTTACGATGCGTACCTTCCACACGGGAGGCGTTGCCGGCGGTGACATCACTCAGGGACTTCCGCGTGTAGAAGAGCTTTTTGAGGCGCGAAAGCCCAAGGGATTAGCTATAATCACGGAGATTTCGGGTACCGCTTATATAAAAGATACAAAGAAAAAGCGTGAGATCGTCATAGAGAATGCGGAGGAAAATATATCAAAAACCTATCTTATTCCCTATGGCTCGCAGATAAAGATAACTGACGGCCAAGAGCTGGAGGCGGGAGACGCGCTTACGGAAGGAAGCGTGAATCCGCACGATATACTGCGTATCAAGGGTGTTGAAGCCGTTCAGGATTATATGCTCCGTGAGGTGCAAAGAGTCTACAGACTTCAGGGCGTTGAGATCGCGGATAAGCATATCGAGGTAATCGTACGTCAGATGCTTAAAAAAGTAAGGGTAGAGCATAACGGCGACACGAAATTTATGCCCGGAACGCTTGTTGATGTGCTTGATTTTGAAGACGTAAACAGAGCTATGGAGGAGGCAGGCAAACGTCCGGCTGAGGGAAAAAGGATACTTTTAGGTATCACAAAGGCCTCTCTGGCCACGGATTCATTCCTTTCCGCGGCTTCCTTCCAAGAGACGACTAAGGTGCTCACCGATGCTGCCATAAAGGGCAAGATAGACCATCTCACTGGTCTTAAGGAAAACGTGATCATAGGCAAACTCATTCCTTCGGGAACGGGAATGAAGTGCTATAATAACATTCATCTCGATACCGATAACGAGCCTTATGAAAAGGATAGGCAGGAGGAGAGAGATGACGATGCGTTTGAGGAAGAGCTCATAGTAGAAGACAGGGAGAGTGAATACGACGGGATCGACATAATTGACGATTATGTGAAAAAGCCGGAAGAAGAATCTATATACTAATGATACAATGTTACAACCATTGCTGCTGCCGCAGCGGGAGCGTGAATCATGACTCGTAAAAAAGGTAAAAAGACCATATTGGAGATGCTTAAGCCTTATTTGATCACGATCGCCATAACGGCAGGAGCGATGGTTGTCTTTATGTTTATCTGGCTCGTATTCGGTGAAGATTATGCAAGGCCGACAATGGCCGAAAGAAATGCGGAAGCAAAGGAGCAGTCCGAGATAAAAGAGACAGAGATACAAAAGGCTTTAGACGAGCTCAATGACATAAGTGTTGAACCGCTGGCAGAGAACGGCAGCGATAGAGCGGGGATAATGGCACTTTCAGAGGAGATGCTTGAAGCATCGAGCGGCGGAGGGCTTCAGTCAAATGATCTGGGCAGCTGGTACGAGCCGGCGGCCGGCTTTTGTTATTATAACGGCTGGGTCACCTTGAACGGGGAGAAATATCATTTTGATTCGGAGGGTTATATGGATACCGGTTGGACGGCTATAGCCGGAAGCGGTTATTACTTCGATGAATCAGGAGTCTACGATCCGGATAAGGACAGCACAAATATGATCGCCTTTACCTTTGATGACGGGCCTTCTCAATACACATCTGAGATACTCGACATATTGGAAAAATACGATATACAGGCGACCTTTATGATGGTCGGTAGCAAGGTGGACGATAACGGGGCGGTTATCCCACGCGTAAGCGCTCTTGGGAACACCATCGGAAATCATTCGTACAGTCATATCTATATGTCCGAAATAACGCTAGACGAGGTGCTTGAGGAATTTTTCAGTACAGATGAACTTATCGCATCTTACGGCGGCGAGAGCAAGGTTGTCAGATTCCCTTACGGTGACTACACGGACGAGCTTGTCACGGCTGTGGGTAAGCCTCATATCCTATGGGGCATAGATTCCGAAGATTGGTCTTCGCTTGACGCTTCAACGATATGCGAGTTAGTATATGCTTCCCTGTATGACGGCTGTATAATATTGATGCATGATATATATTCTGCGACGGTCGAGGCCTTTGCACAGCTCGTACCGGAGCTTTTAGAGCAAGGATACAATATGGTCAATATCGAGGAGCTGGCGGCATCTCGAGGATATGAATTGGAAGCAGGAGTTAGCTATTCGAGGTTTACACATTACAACACAGACGGGGAAACGTAAAAGTGATAAATGAATCTGATATAACATGTCCTGTATATCTCATTACAGGATTTTTGGACGGGGGAAAGACGAATTTTATTAATTTCACCATTGGAGAAGAATACTTTGCGATAGATGGACTTACCCTTTTGATCATCTGTGAGCAAGGGGAGGAAGAGTACGATGATGATTTTCTCTCAAAACACAATACCGTCAAAGAAATAATAGAAAAAAAAGATGACTTAAATTTTGAAAACCTGAAGCGGCTAAGGAGAAAACACCGCCCGAAAAGGGTAATAGTAGAATATAATGGTTTCTGGAGTGTAAAGGAATTCGAGGAAATGCGCTTGCCTTACGGCTGGGGCATAGTCCAGGAAATTGTCATGACAGATGCGGGAACCTTTCTCACCTACATGAAAAATATGAAATCGCTGTTCGTGGAGATGGTACGAAATGCTGATATGATAACCTTTAACCGCTGTACGGACGAACTTAATCTCGCAAATTTCAGGCGCAGTGTAAAGGTGGTCAATCCCGGCTGCGAGGTGCTCTTTGAGAATGTGAATGGTGAAGTGACAGATATATTCAACAATGCGCTGCCCTATGATACAGATGCCGAGATCATAAGGATAGAAGACGAGGATTTCGGTATTTTCTTTATAGACGCGCGGGATAACCCCGAAAGATACGAGGGAAAAAATGTTTTAATACACGGACAGGTGTATAAAAGCAGTGATCCAAAAGCAGATGTGTTCGTTCCTGGGAGAAAAGCCATGACCTGCTGCGCTGACGATCTGCAGTTTATCGGATTTTTATGCAGGAGCAAACAGGCAAGGAAACTTAAGACCGGCACATGGGTAAATGTAACGGCGGAACTGCGTTACGAAAGGGCAGCGGAATACAACAATGAAACGGGGCCCGTTCTGTATGCGACTGACGTTTCGGAGGCGGAGCCCGCCGAAGTCGAATGGGTATCTTTTACGTGAGGACGGTTCTATGTATCTGATTGCTGGGCTTGGCAATCCCGAGCGAAAATATAACAAGACAAAGCACAATATAGGCTTCGATGCGGTGGATAAGATCATAGACGCCTTCGAGATTCCTTTAAACGGTATATCAATGAAAGCCATGTACGGAAAGGGATTTATAGGCGGCGAAAGGGTCATGGTATTAAAGCCGCTTACATATATGAACCTTAGCGGCTATGCTATAAGAGCATATGTTGATTACTATAAGATAGACGCTGCAAGAGAGCTCATAGTCATATATGACGATGTAGACCTTCCGATCGGCCAGCTTCGCATACGGAAGAAAGGCAGCGCGGGAAGCCACAACGGCATGAAAAGTATAATAGAAAGGCTAGGGGACGATGAATTTATACGGATCCGTGTCGGGATCGGACCTAAGCCCGAAAACCGTGCTCTCGCCGATTATGTGCTTGAACCTTTTTTAAAAACCGCAAGGGCGCTTATAGAAGAGAAAATCGAGGAAATGCCCGATGTCATCAAAGAGATTGTTGTAAACGGTGCAGACTCCGCGATGAATAAATATAATAGGAGAGGGGATAATTCCTGCAATTAAGGGAAAGTCCGGCCTTTTGCCCGCGCCCTCGATGGCTCGCTTTCAGCTTAGCATTTA
>CAYXUB010000003.1:0-34879 GCA_964468385.1 uncultured Lachnospiraceae bacterium | reverse complement strand
AATCCCGGAAAGAATATCGGCATAGTTTTGGGAAATCCGGCTATGCCGATTTTTTAGTGTTCTTTTGCTGGCGCTGAAAAGCCTACTGCCTTAGTACGAGGGCTGGATTAAGTGTATCTATATTGATTAAAAAAGACTCAAATGGTACAATTATTCTGCCTTTATGTATCTATCAATTCCTATAAAATAAGGGCGTGCAATTATCAATCAAGGGAGATTTCCAATCAGAAAAGCTTCATTTTGTGCGTAAGGAGACGGTAAGATGATCATTTTTGTCAACATGGGGCTGGTGGTTTTTGTTTTAATCCTGTTTTTTATACTGGTTGCCAGTGGCGCAGCAGCCCTTCTTTTGAAATGGATTCTCGTTATTTGTGTTCTTTTGTGCATCAAGAATCTGGTTCAAGACATCTATTTCGGAATGATCAAGAGGCGCCGCAGCATTTTGGCTGGCATTATTTCCATTGTGATCAATCTCTTTCGTGTGTATGTTTTCTACCAGCTCATGCGCTCCTATGCGCTTCTGGTAATTAATGGTGTAGGACTGCAGTGGATTTCCAATCTGCTGGACTTTGTAATTGTTCTCGTGCTTGGTGGAGTATTGTTTTTGTCGGGGGAATTATTTGCAACCACATATGGGTCAAAGAGTGGCGAGATACATTCCGGGGCTGTTGTGGTAGGCAATCTCTTAATCACCCTCTTTTTCACCCTGTTCAGTTTCTACTGCCTGTCAGAGATTTGATGAGCAAAGCATATATACTCTAAGTAATGAACATGGGAGGAAACCACTGTGGTGGATATGAAGAAAATATACGCTAACAGAGAGTTGTCATGGCTTAAGTTCAACGAACGGGTACTCGAAGAAGCGGCGCGCAAGGAGGTGCCTCTTTGCGAGCGCCTTAATTTCATTTCGATATATCAAAGTAATTTAGATGAGTTCTTCAGAATAAGGGTCGGTTCTCTTGTCGATCTCATGCAGGTAGAACCGAATAACAGGGAAAACAAGACCAATATGACTCCGGGAGAGCAGAAGGCTGCGGTGATGAAAGATGTGCGTCGTCTCGATGCACGTAAGGAGGAGATATACAAAGGCTTATTAAAAGAGATAAAAGAACAGGGGATAGAGCTGGTCTGCTTCGACGAGTTGAGTTACGAAGAACAAAAGCTGGTAGAGAGTTTTTTTGACAGTAGGTTTGAGCCTATGCTTTCCCCGCTTATCGTGGGGAAATTACAACCTTTTCCCTTCATACGAAATTGTGAGACACACGCGGTTGCAGCACTTCGAAAAAAGAATTCTGCAGGAAAGGGAAAAAACCTTAAGCTTGGGATAGTATCCTGTCATTTGGGAGGAATCCCTAGGCTCATAAGGATTCATGAAAATAAAAACAAGTTCATATTGTCTGAGGAACTTATCCTTAATTGCCTTGACAGAATATTTAAAAACTATAAGGTTGAGCAAAGTGCGCTCGTTCGTATCATAAGGAATGCGGACATAGACGCAGATTCGCTCTACGACGAAGGAATAGACTACAGACAGTTCATGTCCGATCTTGTGAAGTACCGTCGCCATATGGCTCCTGTGAGGCTTGAAATATCAAAGGAATTGGATAAGGAGCTGTTTTCCGAGTTCTTCAAGGAGATAGTCCTTGATCCTGATGAGATTTTCGTAAGCGGAATTCCGTTTGATCTGTCTTTTTTTTCTAACGTCAATAATATGCTTCGCGATCATACGGAGCTGTTTTACGAGTATCGCAGTCCGCAAAACCTTTCCGGCTTACCCTATGGGAAATCCATACTTGAACAAGTTAAGGAAAAGGACAGGCTTCTTTGTTATCCGTATCATTCCATGCAGACGTTTTTGTCTATGCTTAGGGAAGCGGCGACAGATCCAGATGTATTTTCAATAAAGATAACTCTCTATAGAGTTGCAAAGAACAGCAGTGTGATCGAGCATCTCATTGAAGCAGCTGACAATGGCAAAGACGTACAGGTGCTGCTGGAGCTCAAAGCCCGTTTTGATGAAGAAAATAATATATTCTGGTCCCAGAGGCTTGAGGCCGCGGGCTGCAAGGTGATATACGGGCTGAATGGTATAAAAGTCCATTCGAAGCTCTGCCTCATTGTAAAGAACGGAAAGGAAGGGCCCGAATATTTTACGTATATAGGAACGGGAAATTTTAATGAGGTGACGGCAAGATTATATACAGATTTTGCGTTGCTTACGTCAAATCGAGCTATAGGAGAAAATACGGCGGCCGTCTTTCAAGCGCTTGCCATGGACGAGACGCTTTCGAAATCGCCATATCTTTTAGTCGCACCGAAATGTTTCCGGAATGAAGTTGTAAGGCTTATAGATACCGAGATAGAAAAGGCAAAGGCTGGAAGGGAAGCGTATATAGGAATAAAGATAAACTCGCTTACGGACAAAATTTTGATAGACAAGCTCGTCGAAGCTTCATCGGCCGGGGTCAAGATCGACATGATAGTGCGAGGTATATGCTGCATGAATCCAAAGGTTCCGGGAAAGACAGATAATATACGCGTTATAAGTATAGTCGGGCGTTTTCTTGAACACTCCAGGCTTTATATATTCGGCACTGAAGGAGAAGATAAGATATATATATCCTCGGCCGATTTTATGACCAGAAATATGCAAAGACGAGTTGAGGCCGCTGTGCCGATACTGGATAAAGACATACAAGATAAATTAAAGGATATGTTTCGCATCATGCTCAAAGACAACAGGCAGGCATGGGAGCTTCAAGCCGATGGCAGGTATGAACGTGTTGAAAACGATGAAGCTTTACTAAACTCTCAGGAGTACTTCTTTCAAACGTGAATTCCATTTTCGACAGAGCAATAGAACCTTGCAAAGGAAAATCCCGGAGCTTATCGTTCCGGGATTTTCAGAATGGTCAACATAAATGAGCCTGTATCTGGATTCTTTTTTGAAAAGCCATCAAAAGAAATTCTTAAGCCTGTGTAAGGCCGATCATTTCATCTACAGGAAGTGAGAAAACAACGCACTGCGCTTGACTGTTTGTAGGGCATTTTGTACATATTGCTTGCATTATATCACGTTTTGTAGTTCTTGGGACGAGTATGCTGACTATCTCGCGTTCTTCTTCGGTTGAGATGCCCAAAAAGCTCATGTGGCTGTCTATACTGTCGCGGCGACATTTCAATACAGTCCCGCCGGTTGCCCCGGCTTTTTTTGCGACTTCCATAACCTCACTTGAGTATCCCTTTTTACAGATAGTAAGAATTATGCTGTAAGAAGCGCTGTTTTTCAATTCTTCTCCTCCTTTTTCGATTTTTTCGTTAATCTTTGAGGCAAGTTCATCATCGGCAATTTTTAGTATCGAGGACTGGGCTCCGTTTATCGGGATCGTAAACGCTATGCCCGTGCCTTTTTCGTTGAATTTGGTATATTTTTTTAGGGCGTGGAAAACGGACGGCGCCATTAAATCACGTATGACGCAGAATGTTACCGTCCTTGCCGTTCCGTCTATGCCACAGATTTCAAGCATCTCCGAGCCCGCCGTACCTCTTCCTACCATATGGAAATGTACAGGTATGTGGAACTCGTTAAGTATGTTTTTGACCTTTGCATCAAGAGAGCGGTCTGTTATTATGACAAGCATTTTAAGGAAATGTTGATGTAAGTCGTCATTTGACATGCTCAGATATCCTCCTCCCATTCAACGATCTCATTTTCATCTTCGATAAGTGCTTCAGATGCATAGCCTTGGCCTTTGATCTTGACATTGTATATGACGCCCGTTATTTCAATAGTGATTATAGGTGCAAGTGCTATTAGTGCAACGAGACCAAAAGCATCTATGGTTACATTGCCTCCTACACCGATACAAGCGCCTATCGCCATTGGAAGCAAAAAGGTTGAAGCCATGGGTCCGCTTGCTACGCCGCCCGAGTCAAATGCGATACCGACGAATATCGGTGGCACAAATTTTGACATGATAAGCGCGGCGATGTAGCCTGGTATAATAATCCAGTAAATGCTAATTCCTGTCAATATCCTTAGCATTGCAAGACCGACAGCGAGAGAAACACCTATCGAAAGACACATGTTCATTGTCTTTTTAGATATGGCTCCGCTTGTTACTTCTTCAACTTGATTATTAAGTACTTGCACAGCCGGCTCCGCTTTTACTATAAAGAAACCGACTATGACACCAACCATAATGAGCAGATATTTAAACATTCCGGAACCTAATTCCTGTCCGAGTATCATTCCTACGGTTGCAAAGCCGACATTGACACCGGTCAAAAAAAGTGTCATTCCTATAAATGTATAAGCGAAACCGACCAGTACTGTCAATATCTGTCTTTTCCTATACTGGCGAGTGGCTATTTGAAGAATTATAAATACCGCAAGAAGCGGAAGCAGCATATTGAGTACATCTTCTATGTATGTGGGTAAGGCTATGATAAATTGTCGCATGACATCTTGCATCGTCTCTATATCAGCAACCTGCGAAATACTATAAGACGCGTCGCCCGGATTGTAGAATATGCCAAGCAGCAACACCATGAGCACGGGGCCGACGCTGGAGATTGCTACAAGACCGAAGCTGTCCTCCTCACTGCTTGCGTCCGAACGTGATGCGGAAAAGCCGACACCGAGCGCAAGGATAAATGGGACTGTCATCGGCCCTGTCGTAACGCCGCCCGAGTCAAAAGCCACAGCTATAAACGAGTCCGGAGCAAAAAACGAAACAATGAACAGGATAGGGTATAAAAACAGGAGTACCTTGCGCAGGGGAACCTTTAAAAAGATCCTTACGACCGCGATTGCTAAGAATATTCCCACACCTATAGCCACTGCCCACATGAGGGTCATCGAAGGGATAGAGCGTATCTGATCCGCAAGCACTTTCAGGTCAGGTTCAGCCAAGGTGATAAGCATTCCTATCATAAGACATACTACAACTATGAGCGGCAGCTTCTTTTGTTTTACAAGCTGTCGTCCTATCCCTTGTCCGATAGGCATCATAGAAATTTCTGCTCCAAGCTGGAAAAAGCCCATTCCTATTATGAGAAAGAGTCCCCCGACTAAAAAAAGCGCTATTATCTCTACGTCCATAGGTACGAGACTGACGCTCAGTATAAGAACAACGACTGTAATAGGAAGTACTGTCGATAGGGATTCCGTGATTTTTTCTTTGACTTTTAAATTCATATATGGGTCTACCTGTTATTAAATTTGAGTAATGTAATTTTGTAAATCGAGAGATAGTTGAATTAAAACATAAGATAGTATAACATGTTTTGGAGACAAATAATACATAAAAACGGCATAAATTTGGAGGATTTATAAAAAATTAAGCTTTCTGCTTTTCGGCATAATAATCTGGGGGGGGGATATACTTTGACAGAAAAATTGCATTAATGCCGAATTAATTGGTGTTAAGCTCTTTACTTAATACGAGTTTGATACTATAATTGCATAGAAATGATAAGTATTGGTTCTTGATAGTCATGTATAACTCTGAAAAAATTTTTCACAATAAATATGAGCGCATTACGAAGAAAAGGCCTGCATATCATGCATAGGCTTTTTCTTTTTGTTGAAAAAATAACGAAAATCGGTTTTTTTGTTGTCTCTCTTTTCCTTTTGCTTGCAGCTTGTTCATCGGAAACTTCGTCTGCAGAAGATACAAACGAGGCAGAAAGAGTTTCTTATCAGATGAACACCGTTGTTCTGCAATATTGGTACGGTGAGAACGCGGAGATTGTTTGCGACGAGATAGAGGCGGCACTTTCAGAGCTCGAGGAAAAAACCTCGCTTTTTATAGATGACAGCGAGATAAATGAGATAAATGCCGCGGCGGGGGAGGCCTATGTACAGGTTTCCCAAGAGGTATTTGATATACTGTATGAGACTAAGCAGCTTTGTGCGGAATCTGACGGGAGCTTCGACATAACGATAGGGCCGCTTACGTTGCTTTGGGATATAGCGGGAGACAAGCCGCAAGTACCCGAGCAAGAGGAAATCGTTGAAGCGCTTGCAAAGGTGGACTATACAAAGCTCCTTTTAAATGAAGAGGACTGTTCCGTCATGCTTGCAGACGAGGGCATGAAGATAGATTTAGGAGGAGTGGTGAAGGGCTATGCTGCAAAGTGTATGGAAGCTATAGCCGAAGATTATGGGGTAAGCGGTTATCTTTCGATAGGAGGCAATACGCTCGTCGTAGGAGAAAAGCCCGATGGCAGCAGCTTCGTAGTTGGTGTCAGAGATCCCCTTGAAGACGCGAATTCATACTTTGCGACGATAGATATAAGCGGATATACAATGGCGAGCTCAAGCGCCGAAGAAATATACTTTGAAGAGGACGGTGTCAAATACCATCACATATTGGACCCGGAAACCGGATATCCGGGCGAAACAGATATTCTTCAGGTAAGTGTCATTTCCGAAAACGGGCTGCTTGCAGACGTTTTGTCTACGACGATCTTTCTAAAAGGCAGCGAATGTCTTGAAGAATATATGGACAGGGATGACTGTATGGTGCTTGCGGTGACAGAGGACTTGGAAGTATATGCCTCGGCTGGGATATGGGAACGGCTTACGCCCGTTTACACTGAAACATATAATTTTATAGAACCATGACGGCGGGAGTTTTTAAATCGATATATGGAGCAATAATCCGCTTTATATAGAAAGAGATCATATTAGCAAAAGTAGATGAGGAGGTGATATTCCTGTGAAGCGTTTAAGCGGTGTGAAAGTGCCGCATTTAAAGCATACGGAGAAGGACAGCCCTATCAGAATGAATGTGCCGTCGCAGGTTACGATTCCTATGGTCATGCATATAGGAGCACCCTGCAAACCGGTCGTAGCTAAGGGCGATACGGTCTTCGTAGGACAGGTCATAGGAGAGCCGCAGGGTGTTGTAAGCGCAGCCATACATGCGACAGTTTCGGGTACGGTGAGTTCCGTGGAGAATGTGCGTCTTTCGGCGGGAGTCTTTCCTGCCGTAGTCATACAGTCGGACGGGAAACAAAGCCCTTGGGAGGGGATAGAAGCCCCTAAGATAGAGGACAGGGAGAGTTTTTTTGAAGCCGTTCGCGACTGCGGGCTTGTGGGTCTTGGCGGAGCCGGATTCCCGACGAGCGTGAAATTGTCGATAAAGGAGCCGGCAAAGGCGGAGTATCTCGTAGTAAACGGGGCCGAGTGCGAGCCGTATCTGACTTCCGACTTATCAACCATGCTGGACGATACAGATGACATAATAAGCGCGATAAAATACGTATGTAAATATGTGGGTATAGAAAAGGTCATACTAGGCATAGAGGACAATAAGCCGGAGGCGGTCTCTGTTTTTAAGAACAGAGCGTCCGAGATAGGATATAATTTTTCTGTAAAGGTACTGCCGTCTCAATATCCGCAAGGGGCGGAGAAGGTTCTGATATATAACTGCACCGGACGCGCGGTTCCCGCAGGGAAGCTTCCCGTCGATGTCGGCTGCATCGTGATGAACGTGACGACGCTCGCCGTGCTCGGGAAATATATAAGGACCGGTATGCCGCTTATTGAAAAATGCGTGACGGTAGACGGGCCGGCAGTGAAAAAGCCGGGAAAAGTCATTGCCCCCATCGGGACAGCTGTCAGAGATGTCATAGAAGCGCTTGGCGGATATAAGACTGCTCCCGCAAAGATAATATACGGCGGGCCGATGATGGGAACGGCCTTGCCTTCCGACAGTGAGCCGATAATAAAAAACACGAACGGTATTATCGTTTACAATGCTAAGGACGCCTTTATTCCGGAGGAGACGGAATGTATTAATTGCGGAAGGTGTGTGTACAGCTGTCCTTTCAGTCTCATGCCAAACAGGATAGCAAGGGCGTATAAGCTAAAGGACGCAGATGAACTTAAAGAGCTTAATGTCAATACCTGTATGGAATGCGGCTGCTGCGCTTATGTATGTCCGGCAAAGAAGGACCTTGTGCAGACGATGAAGCTTTCTAAAGCGCTGCTTGCAAAGAGTTGAGAGAGGAGAAAGAAAATGAATGAAAATCAGCTTGTAATGAATTTCGCTCCTCATTTAAGGGCAAAATATTCTACGCATACTATAATGCGCGATCTTATCATCGCTCTGCTCCCCGCACTCGTAGCCGCTGTAATACTGTATGGGCCGAGGGCACTCGCGGTTGTCGCGGTCAGCGTTGCGGCGGCGGTCGTATCCGAGTATGTTATGGAGCGGATAATAAAAAAGAAGGTGACGATAAATGACCTTTCGGCGGTTGTCACCGGAATGCTGGTAGCATACTGTTGTCCTGTCGGCATACCGTTTTGGATAGTGGCATTCGGCAGCGCCGTTGCGATAGTAATAGTAAAGCAGCTTTTCGGCGGACTTGGTCAGAATTTTGCCAATCCCGCTATAACAGCAAGGATAATACTCTTTATAGCCTTTGCGGCAGCGATGACCGACTGGACGACGGGATATCCTGATCTGATTGCCGGATCGACACCGCTTGCATCGATGGACGCTTCGTACGCCGACCTGTTTTTCGGCAATATTTCAGGTTGCATAGGAGAGACGTGTAAGTTAGCCCTTCTCATAGGTCTTGCATATCTGTTGATAAAAAAGATAATCACTTGGCATACGCCGGTATTTTTTGTCGGCTCGGTATTCCTTTTGAGCGCGGCGCTCGGACAAGATCCCATATACGCGATTCTTTCAGGCGGCTTATTCCTTGGGGCCTTCTTCATGGCGACCGATTATGTTACGAGTCCGTCGACAAAGCTTGGACGAGCGATATTCGGCATTGGCTGCGGCTGTATAACGGTACTCATAAGGGTATACTGCAGCTATGATGAAGGAGTTTCGTTCGGAATACTTCTGATGAACATACTCTCTCCGCATATCGAGCGTCTCACGATGCCAAAAACTTTCGGAGGTGGGTCGAAATGAAGAAAAACGGATATATAGCTCCTATAATTGTTTTGACCGCCATCTGTCTTGTGTTTGGATTTTTGCTAAGCTATGTAAATTCTATAACGGAACCCATTATAGAAGAGGCCAACGCCGAGGCTGCAGATACCGCGAAGCGAGAGGTACTGCCTGACGGAGATACGTTCACGGAAGTAACGGACGACAGTCTTCCCGATACCGTTGTTCAGGCATTTACCGCCGACAATGGAGCGGGATACGTATTCATACTCGATGGCGCCGGATATGGCGGAACGATAGAGATAATAGTTGGCATAAGCTCCGACGGAACGATAAAAGGCACTCAGGTGCTCGACCATAGCGAGACGGCGGGTCTTGGCGCAAGGATAGCCGAGGACGAATGGAATGACCGCTTCGTGGGAGTCGGCTCCGATGATTTAGACGGTATCGATTTATTAAGTGGCTCGACCATATCTTCAAACGCCTTTATAAGTCTCGTGGAAGATGCGTTTGAAGCCTACAGTATATTAAATGGGAAAGGGGAGTGAGTTCTGTGGCCGGAAAAAGCAAAACAAGCAAACTTAAGGTTTTTACGGCGGGAATCATAAAAGAAAACCCCGTTTTGGTACTCATACTCGGAACCTGTCCGACGCTTGCCGTAACGACCTCTGCATCAAATGGCGCGGGAATGGGTCTTGCGGCCGCGATAGTGCTGATAGGCTCAAATGTTGTCATAGCGGCGCTTAAAAATATAATCCCAGACAAGGTGCGTATTCCCTGTTACATTGTCATCATAGCGAGCTTTACAACGCTGATCGAGATGTTATTGGAAGCATTCATACCGGATCTTTACGATTCACTTGGATTGTTTCTTTCTCTGATAGTCGTAAACTGTATCATACTCGGAAGAGCCGAGGCCTTCGCAAGCAAAAGTTCGGTCGTTGATTCATTGCTCGACGGCATAGGAATGTCTATAGGCTTTACCTTCGCGCTCCTCTTCATGGGCTCGATAAGAGAAATACTGGGCTCGGGAACGTGGTTCGGGATACAGATACTTCCAGAAGATGCAACGACGATATCGATAATGACGCTTGCACCGGGCGGCTTCTTCGCATATGGCTGCATAATTGCGTTGATAAACAAGATAACTAAGGGCAGGGTGATAAAGAAAAAGAGCTTTGACTGCGAATCCTGCGGAGCCTGCGGCGGCTGTGCAGGCTGCACAACGGAAGGAGGGAGCGCTGAATGACAGGACTGATTGCCATACTTATCACGGCGGTCTTCGTCGAAAACTATGTGTTGTCGAAGTTTCTCGCCATATGTTCCTTCCTTGGAGTATCAAAGCAGCTCAAGTCTGCCATGGGCATGGGAGTCTGTGTAATCTTTGTTATGATGGTAGCTACGGCGGTGACATGGCCTGTGTACTACTACATACTAGAGCCAAACGACCTCAGCTACCTGCAGACTATAGTCTTTATATTAGTTATAGCCTCACTTGTGCAGTTTGTAGAAATGTTCATTAAAAAATCGTCGCCGGCGCTATACAACTCGCTCGGCATATTCCTTCCTCTGATAACGACAAACTGTGCCGTTCTCGGTGTGGTAGTTCTCAATATTACGGAAACATACAGCTTTGTAGAATCCATGGTCAATTCTTTCGGAGCGGGGCTTGGTTATCTGATTGCGATGTTCCTGTTCAACGGCGTAAGGAGCAAGGTTGACAATGCCGATGTTCCCGCGAGCTTCAAGGGTGTTGCCATAACGCTTGTAGCCGCCTCGATAGTTTCATTGTCTTTCTTTGGATTTACCGGCCTTGTAACCGGCCTGTTTGAGTGAGGTGAGCGTATATGAGCGGAATAGTGTTAGCTGTAATAGTGGTTGCCATGATAGGGCTTATATGCGGTATAATGCTTTCGGTCGCTTCCAAGTTCATGGAGGTTCCCGTAGATGAGAGCGTGGAGCTTGTCAGGGGCTGCCTGCCTGGGGCAAACTGCGGAGCCTGCGGATATGCGGGCTGCGATGCGTATGCCGAAGCATTAGTAAAAGATCCGTCTATAGGGGCAAATAAATGTATACCGGGCGGAGCAGAAACCGCCGAAAGCATAGCGGAAATACTCGGTGTGGAAGCGGGAAGCGTAGAGCCCATGATTGCTGCGCTGCGCTGCAACGGAAACTGTGACAATACTGAGGCGCAGACCGTTTGGCAGGGCAAGGCGACCTGTGCCGGGAATAAACTGCTCTTTGGTGGAAAAAATAAGTGCGTTTACGGCTGTATAGGCTTTGGGGACTGCGCGGAAGTCTGTGAGCAGAACGCGATAGATATTTACAACGGCATTTCGCACATAGACTCGGATCTTTGTATCGGCTGCACGATGTGTGTTAAAGCCTGTCCGATGGGCATATTGGAGATGATCCCTAAACGCGCCGCGGTCCTCTTGGAATGCAGCAATAAGGATAAAGGAAAGGCCGCTATGACGGTCTGCAAGGTGAGCTGCATAAGCTGCGGAAAGTGTGCGAGAGGCTGCGAAGCAGGAGCCATCGAAATGATCGGCGGTCTTCCCGTAGTAGACTACGAAAAATGTACGCGCTGCGGTAAATGCGTTGCGGAGTGCCCGCGGAAATGTATAGCTGCTGTTTCAATAGCCGGTTAGCAAACGTGAGTGTGCGTAATACTTAGCGATTGCGGGTATTATGAAAAAATAAAGAAAATATATTTCATAATAGGAGATTTTGAAAATGAAAAGAAAAGCAGTTATCGTCTTTGCTGTTTCGGCGGCCGCCTTGATCTTAGGGGGCTGTAGCGCGAGCAGTACCACGATTTCAAGCGAGCTTACAGAGGTCGATCCGTGGGAAGAGGTTTCGACGATCGAGGCTGCCGAGGAAATGGTCGGCTTTGAGATAAATACGCCCGATATGTCAGAATACGGCTCAGAAGAAAGCTATAGCGTCTGCGCGGCGCTTTCGGAGCTGCAAATAGCATACGATGAAGCGTTGACAACTTATATACGTAAAGCCGAAGATGACGGTGATATAAGCGGAGATTACGAAGAGTACGCCTATGAGGAGGAGATAGAAGTAAACGGCAATACAGTAACGCTCAAAGGAGAATCGGAGGCTGAGGTCATACTCGCCGTCTGGAATGATGATGACTACGCTTACTGTGTTCGGATCGCCGACGGGGTTTCCTCTGATACAATGAGCGCACTTGTCGGGGAGGTTTACTAATAGTAAAAACTACAAGGAGGAAATATGGATTTATCAACAGGATCAAAATGCTTACATTCAGGATATATTCCCGGGAACGGGGAACCGCGTCAGCTTTCGATCGTACAGTCCACGACCTTTCGCTACGAGACGAGTGAGGCGCTCGGGGAGTTGTTCGATTTGGAGGCAGCAGGCTATTTTTATTCAAGACTGCAAAATCCGACGAACGACAACGTAGCCGCAAAGATAACGGCGCTCGAAGGCGGCACGGCGGGTATGCTCACGTCTTCGGGACAAGCGGCAAACTTTTTTGCTCTGTTCAATATATGTGAGGCGGGAAGTCATATAGTGTCTTCGTCGACGATATACGGCGGAACCTATAACCTTATAGCTCATACAATGAAAAAAATGGGGATAGAGACGACCTTTATTTCTCCGGACTGCAGTGAAGAAGAGTTGAACGCTGCTTTTAAAGATAATACCAGAGCGGTATTTGGTGAGACGATAGCGAATCCGGCGCTTAGCGTACTCGATATAGAAAAATTTGCAAAAGCGGCACACAGCCACGGCGTTCCTCTTATAGTGGACAATACCTTTCCGACGCCGGTAAACTGCCGCCCGATCGAATGGGGAGCGGATATAGTAACTCACTCAACAACGAAATATATGGACGGACACAGCATGGCCGTCGGCGGCGCTATCGTAGATTCCGGAAATTTCGATTGGTCGGCTCAGTCCGAAAAGTTTCCGGGGCTTTGCACACCGGACGAAACCTATCACGGCATAGTCTATACAGAAAAATTCGGACAGGCAGGCGCCTTTATAACAAAATGCACCACACAGCTCATGAGGGATCTTGGAAGTATCCAGTCCCCGCATAACGCCTATCTTATAAACATTGGCTTAGAATCGCTCCATGTGAGAATGAAAAAACATGTTGAAAATGGACAGGCGGTCGCTGAATTTTTGAATAAGCATTCCAAGATAAAGGAAGTCACCTATTCCGGCCTGCCCACAGACCGCTATTATGAGCTTGGGCAGAAATACTTCCCGAACGGAGGCTGCGGGGTCGTTTCATTCGAGCTGAAGGGAGGGCGTGAGAGCGCGGAGAGATTTATGAAAGCGCTTGAACTCGTCTATATCGAGACCCATGTCGCTGATGCCGTATCCTGCTGCTTAAATCCCGCTACGACAACTCATCGCCAGATGACGGACGAGCAGTTAGCAGCTGCAGGTGTTCCGGCAGGGCTCATCAGATTGTCCTGTGGGCTCGAAGATAAAGAAGATATTATAGAAGACCTTAAGCAGGCTCTTGAAAAGGTCTAAGAACACCACCCTGCTTGCTGTGAAGCTCATAATAGAAGCCTTTTGCAGCAAGCAGTTCTTCGTGGGTTCCCTGCTCGATTATATTCCCGTTGTTCATAACGAGGATAAGATCCGAATTTACAATAGTGGACAGCCTGTGGGCGACGATAAAGCTTGTGTGTCCTTTCATAAGGCGCTCGAAGGCCTTTGTTATGCGTATCTCGGTCATGGAGTCAACGTTTGAAGTCGCTTCGTCGAGAATCAGCATAGGCGGATCTGTGAGCATTACCCTCGCTATACATATAAGCTGTTTTTGTCCTTCCGATAAATTCTCCTCGCTTTCTCCTATCAGCGTATCGTAGCCTTTAGGAAGACGGGAGATAAAATCATCTGCATAGGCGCTTTTAGCCGCCTCTCTTATTTCTTCAAAAGAAGCGTCGGGCCGTCCGTACGCGATATTTTCCCTTATTGTTCCGGTCTTAAGCCAGATATCCTGCAATACCATTCCGTAATAGCCGCGCAGCTTGCTGTGGCTCATTTTTTTTACGTCTTCTCCGTTGATCTTTATACAGCCGCTATCAACGTCGTAAAAACGCATCAGAAGGTTTATTATAGTCGTCTTTCCGCAACCCGTCGGGCCTACGATCGCAACGCGTTTTCCTGACGGGACGAAGAGATTAAAGTTCTTTATGAGTGGAACGGCCGGATCATAGGAGAAGGAAACATCTTCTATTGAAACGCAAGCAGGTTCGGCGGTGTAAGAATCCTGTAAGATTTCCGCGAAGGGAGCCTCGGCCGACACGGTTTCTAAAAGCTCGAATACGCGCGAGGCGGAGGCCAAGGCGTTTTGAAATTCCGTGACCGTTCCTGTTATTTCGTTGAATGGACGCGAATACTGGTTCGCGTAGCCTAAGAGCGCGGACAGCGCCCCGACCGTCATACTCTGTCCTATCACGAACATGCCGCCCATTATAGTAACAAGCGCATATATAGTAGAATAGATAAGCCTCGTAGACGGATTTACCAGAGAAGAGAAAAAGGTCGCCTTAAGGCTGTATTCGGAGAGTCGCGCGTTCTTTTCGTCAAATTCCGCGCGGCTTAAGTCCTTATGATCAAAGGCATATATGAGTTTCATATTCTCTATCGCCTCATCGGTAAAGGCGGTCATTTCACCGCGGCTTTCGGCCTGTTTAAGAAACATTCTATGCGTGCGGGAGGCTATCAACTTCGTGAGAGCAAAGGAAGCAGGGGTAAGCGCGATGATGGCTATCGTTATAAGCGGGCTTATACGCGCCATGAGCACGATGGCGCAGATTATAGTCAGCACACCGTTGAACAGCTGATTAAAGCCCATTAAAAGCCCGTCGGAAATCTGTTCCACATCGGTAATGCAGCGGCTTAAAAGATCCCCGCTCGACTTCTGGTCGAGATAAGAAAGCGGGATTTCTTCAAGCTTTACAAACAGCTCAGCTCTAAGCTTTTTGACCATGTTAAAGGTTAGCTTATTGCTAAGAACGCCTGAGAACCTTTGACACACGGCTCCTGCGGCTATGATAATTACGATATAACAGGCGATGCGCACGACGCCTTCTATATCTACGTTTCCCTCAGATATGATGAGGTCTACACCCTCGCCGAACATGACAGGGATCAAAAGCGAGCTCAAAACGGAGCCGGCAGTCATGACGAGCGAGATGATGAACATAGGCATATAGGGCTTTATATATATGAGAAGCTTTGAAAGAGTAGTGTTCTTTTTCATGCGCTCTCCTTTCCGAAATGCTGTGAACGGCAGATTTCGTTGTAGACAGGACAGGAAGAAAAAAGTTCGTCGTGTTTTCCGACTCCGACAAGCCGCCCTTTATCAAGCACAAGTATCATGTCACAGTCATAGACGGAGCCGACACGCTGGGATACCGTAAGCACCGTGCAATCCTTTTTTTGAGAGTACACCGCGTTTTTAATATCGGCTTCGGTCGCGTAGTCGAGGGCGGAGTAGCTGTCGTCCAAGATAAGCAGCTTCGAGTCTTTTATAAGGGCGCGTGCTATCGAAAGACGCTGCCTTTGGCCTCCGGAAAAATTGCGCCCGTTCTGGGCAACCGGAAGATCAAGTCCCATGCCCTTTTCTTCGATGAAGCCAAGGGCGGAAGCATTTCTTAAGGCGTTTTTACATTCGTCTTCGCTCGAATCTGCCTTGCCCCATTTCAGATTACTACCTACAGTCCCCTTGAAAAGCGCGGCTTTTTGCGGAACGACGGAAATACCTTCGCAGAGCGAAGCAAGAGAGTATTGTTCGATAGGAGTCCCGTTCAAAAGTATCTCGCCGGAGCTGTGCGCGTAAAAGCGGGATATCAGATTTACGAGCGTGCTCTTCCCCGAGGCAGTGGCTCCTATTATGCCGACCTTGGCTCCGGCAGGTATGCGGCAGCTGATGTTTTCCAGCGCTTTACCGCTTCCGCTCTTATACGAAAAGGATACATTTTTGAGTTCTATGTCTACAGGACGGTCAGAAGGAAGGGGCAGCTCGCCGCCTTTTAAGGACGGGCCGATAGCGAGTACGCCCTGTATTCTCTTGAAGCAAGCGATTGCTTTCGACAGCATGAACACGATATTGGCAAATTTTATGAGCTCGACCAATATCTGAGACATATAATTATAGAGGGCGATGACCTCACCCTGCGTCATATTTCCTATGCTCACATTGATAGCTCCGGTATACAGTATCACAACGATGGCAAGGTTTATCACGGCGAAAGTAAGGGGGTTTAAAAGGGAGGAAACGCTGCCCGCCTTTATCTGCCCCTCGTACAGTTCATCATAAGCGGAGTCGAAAAGAGTTTTTTCATAACGCTGACGGTTAAAGGCTCTAACGACCCTTGCGCCGAGCAGATTTTCCCTGAAAGCCCGCGTCACCTTTTCAAGCTTGGACTGTACGGCGGCATTCATCGGAGCAGTAATTTTGATTATAAAGACGACGATGAGTATCAGCACGGCGATTACTATCCAAAACACTATCGAAGCCGAAAGATTTATAGTACAAGCCATTACAGCCGCGCCAACGACGATAAAAGGCGAACGCAGTAAAAGGCGCAGAGCCTGATTTACGCCGTTCTGCACCTGATTTATGTCGCTGGTCATGCTGGTTATCATGGCCGAAGTGCCGACGCTGTCGAGTCTCTCGTAATTCAGCTCGCTTATGTGGTAGAAAAGCTCCTGACGCAGTGCGCTGCTTACGCCTATCGCGCTTTTTGCGGCGAAATACTGGGCGATAGAAGCAAGTATAAAGCCCGCGACGCCGAAAAAGATCATGAGAAGCCCCCGGCTTATTATATAGGAACTGTCCCTGTTTGCTATGCCGATGTCGATTATGTCGGCGACAACAAGGGGGATAAAAAGCTCAAAGCAGGCTTCGAGCATTTTGAAAAGAGGGGCGAGTATAGTTTCCTTTTTATTTATTTTAAGGTAGTTCCATATGGCAGTCATGATTCTTTTCCTTTTAGCGAAGGCATTGACTTTTAAAAGATTTCCGTTTCCACATTATAGACCAAAAAATTCATCGAATCAATTATAGAAAAAACTGTTGTTTCACTTTTAAGAACAGTATTTTAGGCTTATATAGCAAGAGCGGGAGCGGGCGGAGCGATTGCGCGTTTTTATGCATAAAATATTGAATATTATGCATAAGCCCTGCTGTTTGTCTGAATTATACGAATATTTCGCGCATATTTATGCAAAAACTCTTGATATTACGCGCCAAAGGAGATATAATCAGGCCTGTGATAAATCATAAGCGGAGGCGGTACATGGCTAAGGTATTCATAGACGGAAGTTCAGGAACGACCGGACTTAAGATATACGACAGGCTTTTAAAAAGAAGCGATATAGAACTTTTAAGGCTTCCCGACGAACTGAGAAAAGACAAGAGCGCGAAAAAAGAGGTTTATGCGGAAGCGGATATCGTGTTTCTTTGCCTGCCGGACGCGGCGGCAAGGGAGGCTCTAAGTCTTTTGAGCGGTACTAAGGCCGCGGTTATCGACAGCTCTACGGCGCATAGGACGGAAGAGGGCTGGACTTATGGTTTTCCCGAGCTTATTGGACGAGAGACGATAGCCGCTTCAAAAAGGGTCGCGAATCCCGGTTGTCATGCGAGCGGATTTATCGCGCTTACAGCTCCGCTTGTAAAGGAGGGCTTTATAAAAAGAGATGTTCTGCTTTCTTGCTTTTCCCTCACCGGCTACAGCGGAGGCGGCAAAAAGATGATCGCTGAATATGAGAGCGAGGGCATAGACCCTTTGCTTAAGGCCCCTAGGCAGTACGCGCTCACACAGCAGCACAAGCATTTAAAAGAAATGATGTATGTATCCGGGCTTTGTCAGCCCCCTGTATTTTGCCCGATAGTAGCGGATTTTTATAGCGGCATGGAAGTTACGGTGTCTCTTTTCAGGCGAGATATGAAGGGGAGCTTAAAGGACATAGAGGAGATATATAAGGCGACATATTCCGACGGGCTTGTGAGCTTCATGAGCGACGCGGACGAGAGCGGTTTTTTATCTGCCGCGGCATACTCCGGCAGGGACGATATGCAGCTGTGCGTGTTTGGGAACGAGGAGAGGGTCATACTTACGGCACGCTTTGACAATCTCGGAAAAGGCGCGTCGGGGGCCGCGATACAGAATATGAATATAATACTTGGTGCAGATGAAAAGTTAGGCTTAAACCTTGGCTAGGATTGCTGGGGTGCGCGGCACGGAACGATCCAATTACAGACAGGAGAGATATGATATGCGTATAATTGAAGGCGGCGTGTGCGCCGCAAAGGGCTATATGGCTTCGGGAATACATTGCGGTATACGGAAGAAAAACGGCAAAAGGGATCTTGCACTCATTGTAAGTGATACATTGGCAAATGCAGCGGCCGTATATACTACAAACCTTGTTAAAGGAGCACCCATTACCGTGACTAAGCGGCACATAGCCGACGGAAGGGCGAGGGCTATCATATGTAACAGCGGAAATGCCAATACCTGTAATGCGAACGGCATTGAGATCGCGGAGCAAATGAGTGCCCTTGTAGCCGAAAAGACAGGGATAGAAGCCGAAGATATAATTGTCGCGTCAACCGGCGTTATAGGCCAGCCGCTCGATATAGCTCCCATAGCCGAAGGAATGGACGCGCTTATTAGCGGACTTTCAAGAGAAGGGGGACAGAGTGCCGCGGAAGCCATATTGACGACGGATATGGTGTCGAAACAGCTTGCGATAGAATTTGAGATAGGCGGAAAAATCTGCCGTATCGGAGGAATGGCAAAGGGAAGCGGCATGATACACCCGAACATGGCTACGATGCTCGTCTTTATAACGACGGACGTCGCTATAACTCCTAAGATGCTTCAAAAAGCCCTAAGCTCTGATATCGCGTCGACTTTTAATATGATAAGCATAGACGGGGATACATCTACGAACGATATGGTCGCGGTGCTGGCGAACGGACTTGCCGGAAATAAGGAGATAAAAGATACGGGAGAGGACTTCGCCATATTTATGAAAGCGCTGAATACGCTGAACGTTCAGCTCTGTCGAATGATAGCCGGAGACGGGGAGGGAGCAACTAAGCTTTTGGAGTGTACGGTTGAAAAAGCGCCCGACGAAAAATGTGCGAAGACGGTTGCCAAGAGTGTCATATGCTCCTCACTTTTAAAGGCCGCCATGTTCGGTGCGGACGCAAACTGGGGTCGTGTCTTGTGTGCGATAGGATATTCCGGAGCGAATGTTGACATAAGCAAGATAGATGTAAGCTTCAGTTCCGCAAAAGGAGCTGTTGAGGTCTGCAAAAACGGGGCCGGTGTGGCATTCTCCGAGGAAAAAGCAAAGGAGATACTGCTTGAAAAAGAGATAGACATAATAGTCAATCTTAACAGCGGGGAAGCAGCTTCAAAAGCGTGGGGCTGTGACCTGACTTACGACTACGTAAAGATAAACGGAGATTACAGGACTTAAAGAGCTCCGATGTAAAAGGAGCATGGAGCAAAAAAGAAAAAGAGGTAAGAGGTTTTGAAGCTGCATAACGATGAATTAACTAATCCTTTAAGGGCTGAGGTGCTGATCCAAGCGCTTCCGTATATAAAAAGATATGTAGGAAAGGTAGTTGTCATAAAATACGGCGGAAATGCGATGGAGGACGAGGAGGCAAAGAGCAGGATAATGCGCGATATTGTACTCCTGTGGCTTATCGGCATAAAAGTCGTGCTTGTGCATGGCGGCGGGCCTGATGTATCCAAGGCTATGGCGCAATTCGGAAAGGAGCCGCATTTTATAGACGGACTTCGCGTAACCGACAAGGAGACAATGGACATTGCTCAGATGGTGCTGGCCGGAAAGATAAATAAAACGCTCGTTAATATGCTCGAGGCGCAAGGCGGCAACGCCATGGGAATTTCGGGAATGGACGGCAGGCTCATAGAGGCAAAAATAAAGGACGAAAAACTCGGCTATGTGGGTGAGATAACGAATATAAATATTGCGCCCGTCTTTGACCTTTTGGAAAACGACTATATTCCGGTGGTGTCAACCATCGGCTGCGACAGAGAAGGCAACGCATATAACATAAACGGGGACACGGCCGCGGCGCACATAGCAGGAGCGCTCGGGGCTAAAAGGCTCATACTTATGACGAATGTAAACGGGATATTGCGCGACAGCGGCAATCCTAAGTCGCTCATAACCGATGTAACGGTTACCGAGGCCGAGCACTTAAAAGAGAAAGGGCTGGTTACGGGTGGAATGATACCTAAAGTAGACTGCTCGATAAAGGCCATAGAGCTGGGAGTTCGCAAGGTCGTAATAATAAACGGCCTCATACCGCACGCAATACTGATGGAGCTTTTGACGGACGAGGGTGTCGGTACACTTGTAAAAGGAGATGCAGATGACTAAGCTTAAAGATTTGGATAAAAAATACGTAGCCTCAACTTATGCGCGTTTTCCGATAGAGATAGAAAACGGTAAGGGTTCAATCTGGTATGGAAAGGACGGCAGGGAATATATAGACATGGGATCGGGCATCGGGGTTTCGGCCTTCGGCATAGCCGATGAGACATGGAAGAGCGCGGTAATAGCGCAGATAGATAAGCTGCAGCATACATCGAACCTGTATTATACCGACCCCTGTGTGAGGGTCGCAGAACTCTTGTGCGAAAAAACCGGTATGAAAAAGGTGTTCTTCGGGAATTCGGGAGCGGAGGCGAATGAATGTCTGATAAAAGCCGCAAGGAAATACGCGCAAGATAAAAAGGGAAGTGAATACAGCACGATAATAACGCTTAAAGACAGTTTTCACGGAAGGACGATAACAACGCTGGCCGCAACGGGACAGGAGCATTACCATGAGCTTTTTCAGCCGCTGACACCGGGCTTTGTACATGCCAAGCCCAACGACCTTGAAGGCCTTATCGCGCTGGCAGAAAAAAATAAGACTGCCGCGATCCTGATAGAATGCATACAAGGGGAAGGCGGATTGAACGTGCTCGATAAGGATTTTGTCGTGGGGATAGAGAAATATTGCAGGGAAAATGATGTCGTCTTTGCGGTAGATGAGGTGCAGACAGGCAACGGAAGGACGGGAGCGTTGTACTCCTTTATGAACTTCGGCGTAAAGCCTGATATATTTTCGACCGCGAAAGGCCTCGGCGGGGGACTTCCGATCGGGGCCTGTATTCTCGGAGAAAAGTTAGAGGAGGTATTTTCTCCGGGGGATCACGGCTCTACTTTTGGAGGGAATCCGGTATGCTGCGCCGGCGCGGTTAGCATATTGGAGCGCCTTACTGATGAATTCCTTCTGGAGGTAAGGGAAAAGGGAGAGTATGTTTTCAAGAGCCTTGAGGGGGCCGATGGCGTAGAAGGCTTGTCCGGAATGGGGCTTATGATAGGGATAAAGACAAGAAGAGCTGCTTCTGAGGTGCTGACACGCTGTATGGAAAGAGGGGTTCTCTGCCTTACCGCAAAGGACAAGCTAAGGTTGCTCCCTTCGCTTAATATACCGATGGAGGCGCTTGAAAAAGCGATAACAATTATTAAAGAGTGCTGTGCATAAAGACATACCCTTATTTATTTTTGAGGCCTGAGACAAAGTTTATCAAATCCTTGATAAAGGCATTTGAAGCTGTACTCTCAGGCTTTCTTGTGTCTTGAATTAAAACAATGCTGCGTGAAGGTATGTCCTCAAACAGCGGTATTTCAAAGACTTCTCCCTTTTGGATTGCCGAGGCAACGAAGGCGTCCGGCAGAAATCCAAGGCCGAGATCATATTTTATCATTGGAAGCACTTGATTTATGGTCGTTGTTTCCGTACTGACGTGCATGGAAATGCCGTTATTAAGGAAAAATTGATTATAAAACTCATATGACATAGTGTTACGTTCGAGCATTACCAAAGGATAATGTTCGAGGTCGGAAAGATGCTGGCGCTTTTCCGCAAGATGTTTAAAGCCCGGCCCTCCGACAAGGACGTTGTTAAAAGAAACAAGTTCGGTGATGTACATATGCTTTGTAATATTGGCGGGAGTCGTCGCCACGACGAAATCTATTACACCCCGTTCAAGAGAGGAAATGGCCTGGGGTGTAGATTGATCTTTTATATTGATCCTAATATCAGGATAGAGCTTTCTGAAAGAACGCATACGCTCAAGCAATAGAATGGCTATCGCGGCCTCATTGGCTCCTATGTTGATGCTGCCGAATTCGAGGCTAGATTGGTTCATGATCTCTTGTTCGGCATTTTGGAGTATTTTGTGAGCAACCTCGACGCGGGCAAAGAGCTGTTCGCCCTCGGGCGTGAGTGTTACGCCTTTATGGGTTCTCAAAAAAAGCTTGCAGCCAAACGAACTTTCGAGCTTGTTTATTATACGTGTTATATTCGGCTGATTCTGGAAAAGTACATTTGCGGCCTTCGTAAAACTGCCGTATTTTGCCGCGTAATAGAAGATTCTATAATATTCGTAGCTTATATTTACCATATCTTGCTCCTAATCATATAAAAATAATATATTGAACATATAAACTATACATTTTACAGATGATGTATATGAAATTATAATCAAGACATAAAACTTAACCTTACCCTAATTTTACCTTTTGTACATATTGAGAGCTTCTGGCAAAAGTAGAAATTACTTTTGCAGAAGCGATATATGTACTACCCTGATTAAAAGATCAATAATGACTCGGAGTACGTAAGTGGCGCTGTAAATGCAGTGCCACTTAACGTCCGAAGTCATAGGAAAAAGGCAGGACTAAAAAATTTTCTTAAAAACTACACATATAATAATTATATAGTTTGCATACAAGATATGCAAACTTTTTATTATACGATAGAAAAATTTATTTCCTATTGCATAATAACGTGTGCGCCGTCAGGCGCACACGTTATAAAGCGGACGCAAAGATGTGCGTCCGCTTTTGCTTTAACTGCTGTGTATCTTTTATTTAAAGTATCTGACCGCAGCCTCAAACATGCGCATATCGTAATTTCCCGGTACATTCTTGTAGAGGTTCGATCCTACTCTTTCTGAATGCCCCATTTTCCCAAAGACCCTACCGTCGGGAGAGGTTATACCTTCTATGGCGTACATAGAGTTATTCGGGTTGAAATGCACGTCTGTAGTTGCGTTCCCGTCAAGGTCCACATACTGAGTAGCTATCTGTCCGTTTTCGGCAAGAGATAATATCGTGGCTTCGTCCGCGAAGAAACGGCCCTCGCCGTGGGATATAGGAACGCTGTATATATCTCCGACCTCGGTGAGTGAAAGCCATGGAGATTTATTAGACGCTATTCTTATCCTGACAATGCGCGACTGGTGCCGTGCTATTGTATTGAAGGTCAGGGTCGGGCAGTTTTCGTCCGTGTCGATTATTTTACCGTAGGGAACGAGTCCCAGCTTTATAAGAGCTTGGAAGCCGTTGCATATGCCACAGATAAGACCGTCGCGACTTTCGAGCAGCTCAGTGACCTGCTCTTTTATCTGCGCGTTTCTGAAAAAGGCAGTTATAAACTTGCCGCTGCCGTCTGGCTCATCGCCCCCCGAAAAACCTCCGGGGATAAAGAGTATTTGAGACTTTGAAAGCGCCTTCGCAAAATCCTCTGTCGAAGACTGGATATCAGATGACGAAAGATTTTTTATCACGACTATCTCGGGTTCGGCACCCGCGTCCGCAACCGCCTTCGCGCTGTCGTATTCGCAGTTTGTGCCGGGGAAGGCAGGAATGAGCACCTTTGGTCTTGCGCATTTTATCGCGGGCACAGGATACTTTTCGCTTCTAAACGAGAAGTTCTCGACCGGGGCGTGCGTATCTTCTATATTGCAGCTGTATACTCCCTCAAGCTTATCCTCATAAGCGAAGAGCAGCTCAGAGGCAGAAATACTTTCTTTACCAAGAGAGAACAGGGCGTCCTTCGTTATCACGCCGAGCACTTGGGCATCTTCAAATCCCGCGTCTTTACCTTCTGCAAGCTCCAGTATGAACGAGCCATAACGATACTCAAAGAGTTCGTTTAAACTGAGCTTATCATTGAATTTAAAACCGAAGCCGTTTCCAAAGGCCATCTTAGCTATCGCCTCTCCTATACCGCCCATGCCGGGGGTATAGGCAGATATTGCTTCCTTGTTCCTGAGGGCTTTTGTCACACGCCCGATAAGCGATAAGAAGGAGTCTGCCTTGGGCAGATGATGCTCATCGTATTCGGGAGCTAAGATAACGACTTTATTTCCGGCGTGTTTAAATTCGGGCGTGACAATATTTTCAGTCTTGTCGGTAGTCACGGCAAAAGAGACGAGCGTCGGCGGCACGTCGAGATCCTCGAATGAGCCGCTCATCGAGTCCTTTCCGCCTATGGAGGCGATCTTTAGATCGAGCTGCGCTTTGAAAGCTCCAAGCAATGCGGATAGGGGCTTGCCCCATCTTTTGCCGTCCCGTCCGGGCTTTTCAAAATATTCCTGGAAGCTGAGATATACCTCCTTGTTTTCCGCTCCCGAAGCTATGAGCTTGGCAAGCGATTCCACAACGGCAAGATAAGCGCCGTGATAAGGGCTCTGTTCCGTTATAAAGGGATTGTAGCCCCAGCTCATGAGAGAACAATCTTCTGTGTGTCCTTTTTCGACGGAAATCTTCTGCACCATAGCCTGAGCGGGGGTGAGCTGCCGTTTTCCGCCGAAGGGCATCACGACAGTTCCCGCGCCGATGGTCGAGTCGAAGCGCTCGGAAAGCCCTCTTTTTGAGCAGATGTTAAGGTCTGACATCGCGGCCTTGTAGGTCTCGGAAAGATTCGCGCCTTCCTTTAGTATGCCGTCTAAGAAATATTTATTATAATCCGGCTTTAAGGCTTCTATCGTTATATGTTTTTCCGCGCCGTTTGAATTTAAAAATTCACGGCTTATATCTACGATCTTTTCGCCGTTCCAGAGCATCGTCAGCCTCGGCTCCGCTTTTACGACGGCAACCGGGCAGGCCTGCAGGTTTTCTTCTTTTGCAAGAGAAAGGAAAGCCTGAACATTTTCGGCTTCTACGACAACGGCCATGCGTTCCTGCGATTCGGAGATCGCGAGTTCAGTTCCGTCAAGACCCTCGTATTTCTTGGGAACCTTGTTCAAATCTATTTCAAGTCCGTCCGCAAGCTCTCCTATAGCCACCGAGACCCCGCCCGCGCCGACGTCGTTGCAGCGCTTTATCATTCTCGTTGCCGTTTTATTCCTGAACAGGCGCTGGAGCTTTCTCTCCTCGGGGGGATTTCCCTTTTGCACCTCAGCGCCACAAGTTTCCACGGAGTGTGAGTCATGGGCCTTGGAAGAACCCGTTGCTCCGCCTATGCCGTCGCGTCCCGTCGAACCACCCAAAAGAATGACCACATCTCCGGGGGCAGGGGTTTCGCGTCGCACGTTTTCCTCTGGAGCCGCCGCGATGACCGCGCCTATCTCCATGCGTTTAGCGGCATAGCCGGAATGATAGATTTCGTCTACGATACCGGTCGCAAGGCCTATCTGGTTGCCGTAGGAAGAATAGCCCGCGGCAGCCGTCGTGACGAGCTTTCTTTGAGGAAGCTTGCCCGCTATAGTTTCGCTTACGGGAACGGTCGGGTCAGCCGCGCCTGTAACGCGCATGGCGCCGTAAACATAGGCACGTCCCGAAAGCGGGTCGCGTATCGCACCGCCTATACAGGTCGCAGCGCCGCCAAAGGGCTCAATCTCGGTGGGGTGGTTATGGGTTTCGTTTTTGAAGAGCAAAAGCCACGGCTCCTTTTTGCCATCGACCTCTATTTCTATTTTGACCGTGCAGGCATTTATCTCGTCGGATTCGTCCAGCTTGTCGAGATAGCCTTCGCTTTTGAGATATTTAGCTGCGACGGTCGCCAGATCCATAAGGCATATGGGCTTGGTACGCCCAAGCTTTTCGCGTATAGATATATATTCTTCGTATGCGTGCTGGAGCAGGGGATCTGTGAATTTCACATCGTCTATTATCGTAAGAAAGGTCGTATGGCGGCAATGATCCGACCAGTAGGTATCAATCATCTTTATCTCGGTGATGGTCGGATCGCGTCCTTCATCTTTAAAATACTGACTGCAGAAGGCTATATCGCTTTCGTCCATCGCGAGCCCATTGTCGGTTATGAACTTCCTGAGCCCTTCCTCGTCAAGCGAGGTAAAGCCTGTAAGCGTTTTTACCGAAGTGGGAATGTCATAATCCATGCGGAGAGTTTTGAATCTTTCAAGAGAGGCTTCTCTTGCCTCGACCGGATTTATGACGTAGTCCTTTATCCTTTGAAGTTCGGCCGCGGATATATCGCCGTATAGGGCATAGACCTTGGCGGAGCGAACTAAAGGCCGTTCGCCCTGAGAGATTATCTGTATGCACTGGGCGGCGGAATCGACTCTTTGGTCAAACTGACCCGGCAGAAATTCAACGGCGAAGACTAAAGCTCCTGAAAGATCTGGCTCGGTCGAGACGGTATCGAGCTGCGGCTCCGAAAAAACTGTCTTGACCGAGTAGTCGAATAGCTCCTCACTTATATTTTCCGCGTCGTAGCGGTTAAGTATGCGCAAGGATTTAAGCTTCTCTATGCCTAAGAGGTTTCTGAGTTCATTTAAGAGAGCAGAGGCTTCCTGTGCCTGTTCTTTTTTCTTTTCGACAAAAATGCGAAATACCATGTTTTACTCCTTTGCGGCGAGGGCTCTTTGGCCGATGTCATTTCTGTAAAAGGCGTTGTCGAAATGTATGCTTTCCGTCATTTCATAGGCTGCGTCTATAGCTTCTTTAAGGCTGTCGGCGAGCGCCGTAACGCCGAGTACGCGGCCCCCGCTGGTAAGAAGCTTTCCGTTTTCAAGTTTTGCTCCGGCGACGGATACGTTTGGAAGGATATCAGCCGGTATCGTTATCTCATAGCCCTTCTCGTAGGACAGGGGATAGCCCTTTGAAGCCATGACGACGCAGGCGGCGTATCTGTCGCTGAACTCGACCGGGATATTTGAAAGAGTCCCCTTTGTTACCGCTTGCATAACGCTGAGCAGGTCGCTTTTGAGAAGCGGCAGCACGACCTGAGTCTCGGGGTCGCCGAAGCGGCAGTTATATTCTATGACCTTCGGGCCGTCCTTCGTTATCATAAGTCCAAAGTAGAGGCAGCCTTTAAATGGGCGGCCTTCCTTTTTCATCGCGTTTATCGTCGGCAGGAATATCTTTTCCATACACTCGTCCGCTACTTCTTTTGTATAGTACGGATTCGGGGCGACGGTTCCCATGCCGCCGGTGTTAAGGCCGGTATCGTTGTCCCCGGCGCGCTTGTGATCCATGGAGGAGATCATAGGAACGATGGTGTTTCCGTCTGTGAAGGAGAGTACCGACACCTCGGGTCCGGTCAGAAATTCCTCTATCACGATATTGTCACCGCTCGCGCCGAACTGTTTGTCCCTCATAATGGAGATGACAGCAGCCTTGGCTTCGTCGCGTGTCTGAGCGATGATAACGCCTTTGCCGAGGGCAAGTCCGTCGGCCTTGATGACTGTCGGGACAGGTGCGGTCTCGAGATAGGAGAGCGCCTTGTCGCAATCGTCGAAGCTTTCGTAGGACGCGGTCGGTATGCCGTATTTTTTCATAAGATCCTTCGCGAATACCTTGCTGCCTTCGATGATGGCGGCTTTTGCGTCTGGCCCGAAGCAGGGGATCCCGATCTTTTCGAGCTCGTCTACGCAGCCCATAACAAGGGGATCGTCGGGAGCGACGACGGCGTAGTCTATATCGTTTTCAGAGGCAAATTTCACGATCTTCGGAATGTCGGTCGCGGAGATGGGGACACATTCAGCGTCTGCGGCGATACCGCCGTTCCCGGGCAGCGCGTATATGACCGAAGCCTCGGGGTTTTCCTTTAATTTCTTTATTATCGCGTGTTCGCGGCCCCCGCCGCCTACAACAAGTATATTCATGGAGTTCTCCTTAAATTTAGTATCTAAAACTATCTGTTTTAACGATCCTTAATGATGGAAGAGGCGCATGCCCGTAAATACCATTACGATATTATTGTCGTCACAGCACTCGATAACGGCTCCGTCACGTATCGAACCGCCGGGCTGCGCGATATACCTGACGCCGCTTTTGAAGGCTCGCTCCACATTGTCAGAGAAGGGGAAAAACGCGTCTGATCCTAAGGCCACGCCGTCTGTCTTCGAGAGATATTCGGCTTGCTCTTCAGGAGTGAAAGGATTGGGACGCGTCGTAAAATACTTCTGCCATATCCCTTCCGCGCAGACATCTTCTTCGTTGCGGTTTATATAACCGTCTATGACGTTATCCCTTACGGGACGGGAGATTTCATCTTTAAACGGAAGATCCAGCACCTTGTCGGACTGACGCAAAAACCAAGTGTCTGCCTTTGAGCCTGCCAGACGAGTGCAGTGTATGCGCGATTGCTGTCCTGCGCCTACGCCGATGGCCTGACCGTCTACGGCATAGCAGACGGAATTTGACTGAGTATATTTAAGCGTTATAAGCGTGACGATGAGGTCGCGCAGCGCGCTTTCCGGCAGGTTTTTATTCTTGCTTACTATATTATTGAGGAGAGCTTTGTCTATTTTGAAATTGTTTCTTCCCTGCTGGAAGGTTATGCCGAAGACTTGCTTTGTTTCCTGCTCGGCAGGAACGTAAGAGGCGTCTATCTTTACGATATTGTAGCCCCCTTTCTTCTTGGACTTCAGGACTTCGAGAGCCTCAGGCTCATAGCCGGGGGCTATGATACCGTCTGAAACCTCGCGTTTTATAAGATTTGCGGTCGTAAGGTCGCAGACGTCGGAGAGGGCTATCCAGTCACCAAAGGAACAGAGGCGATCCGTTCCGCGCGCCCTTGCGTAAGCGCAGGCAAGGGGAGAATCGTCAAGGCCTTCTATATCGTCTACAAAGCAGGCTTTTTTTAGCTTGTCGGGGAGCTTAATGCCGACTGACGCTGATGTCGGGCTCACATGTTTAAAGGAAGTCGCACAGGGAAGCCCTGTCGCTTCTTTTAACTCCTTTACAAGCTGCCATGAGTTGAAGGCGTCCAGAAAGTTGATATAGCCGGGGCGTCCGTTCAATATTTCTATCGGCAGGTCGCTCCCGTCGCTCATATAGATTTTTTTCGGCTTCTGATTAGGGTTGCAGCCGTATTTTAGTTCAAATTCCTTCATTTCATGCAGCCTCCTATGAGTTTTTATTTATAACGCGCGTTGTATATTCGCCTGTGGCAAGATCGGTATAGCGGACATAGAGAGATATTTTGTTTTCCGCGTCGAGCGCATACCAGAGCTTGTCTGCAAATTCATTCATGTCATTGCCTATAGCCACTCTTTCGGGCTCTCCTTGAAAACTTGGGATTGGATCGCCGTCGCAGACATAGGTGTGCAGAAAGTGGCCAAGCCCTGCAGATGAGGGGTAGGAAAATTCATATCTGGCACAGCCGCTTCCTGTAGCGTCTATGCTTTTTAAGATGCTCATGCGATATGAGAAATCAGCACCCGAAAAAGTAAGCATAGCACTTATGCGCGGGGTCAGGTTCGGAGCATCGGGTTCAAAGGCGCGTGAGGACAGCGCCTCTGAGAAGCTCTTTTTCGCCTTCAGCCCCTCGTGCAAGGTATCGGTTTGGTCGCCGTTGGTTATGATAAGATTGTTTTTATAACTGCGTACCGCGGCATAGATGATAAGGCTCGGATCTTCTACCTTTGAAGCGTCGAAGGGTTCGGTGAAGAGAGCGCCGTCCTTTTCTTTGAAAATGCGGTTGCGGCTGTTTGCGCTCCTGCCCATTATAAAGTAAGCAGAGCAGGCCTTTTTGCCGTCGGAACTCTTCCCGACTACTATCCCCCTGCCAACGTAGGAATTGCCGCGTATGAGTTCTGAAATATCGTTTATCTTATAGATGTCCATCATTTTCCTCTCCTTATGTCCATGCAGACTTTTTCTGCTGCTTCAGGGAGCAGCTTCCATTCTGCCTGCTCCATTACTCTTTTTTGAAGGCTTTGGGGAGTGTCGCCGTCGAGCACATCTACTGCCTTCTGCGCTATTATTTCTCCGCCGTCCGGTATCTCGTTTACAAAATGCACGGTTGCACCGGTCACTTTTACGCCCTTTTCAAGCGCGGCTTCGTGTACTTTAAGCCCGTAGAAGCCCTTTCCGCAAAAAGAGGGTATGAGGGAGGGGTGGACGTTTATTATCCTGCGCTCATAATGCTTCGTGAAATTCTCGCTTAGGATAGACATAAAACCCGCCAATATTATAAGGTCTGTATTATCGTCATCGAGAGCTTTTATGAGAGCGGCTTCAAAGGCGTCCTGATTCCCGTCGAACTGCTTTTTCGTTATGAGCTCGGTCTTTATCCCTGCCTTCGCCGCGCGTTCGAGGGCGTAGGCCTTTGAATTGTTTGAGATAACAAGTGTCACCTCACCGCTTTTCAAGACACCGTCTTTTTGAGCGTCGAGTATTGCCTGCAGATTAGTGCCGCCTCCCGATACCAGTACGGCTATTTTTGCTTTTCCTTTTGACATTGATCTTTCGTCTTTCTATCGGATCCTTATCTTTTCGTCCGACGCGACTATGTCGCCTATCACATATGCGTCTTCGCCGTTTCTTTGCAGGATATCCAAAGCCTTATCCGCATCTTTTGGGGAGACGATCATACTCATGCCGACGCCCATATTGAAGGTGTTGAACATATCCCGCTCGGAAATGCCGCCCCTCTCTTGAATAAGGCGGAAGATCGGAAGTGTGCGCACCGAAGCCTTTTCAATGTTTGCTCCGAGACCGTCCGGTATGCTGCGCGGGATATTTTCGTAAAAACCGCCGCCGGTTATGTGTGATATACCATTCACCTGAAGCTCATTGAGCAGCTTTAGCACGGGCTTGACGTATATCTTTGTAGGACGGAGGAGGGTCTCTCCTATGCTTTTTCCGTCGAGCGCGTCTAAGGGCGTCTTTATATCGGCGTTTTCGACGTCGAACACTTTTCTGACGAGGGAAAAACCGTTCGAATGCACGCCGCTCGAGGGAAGAGCGATTATGACATCTCCCGCGGCCATGCGTTTGTTGTCTATTATCTTGTCTTTATCGACAATGCCTGTACAGTAGCCGGCAAGGTCATATTCATTCTCAGGATAGAAGCCCGGCATTTCAGCCGTTTCGCCTCCGATAAGCGCGGCGCCTGCCTCTGCGCAGCCGTCGCATACTCCCTTTACGATGTCGGCGATACGCTCCGGCACGTTTTTTCCGCAGGCGATATAGTCGAGGAAAAAGAGGGGCTTTGCCCCGCAGCAGATTATGTCGTTGACACACATGGCGACGCAGTCGATGCCGACCGTGTCGTGTTTGTCCATGATGAATGCAAGTTTCAGCTTTGTCCCTACGCCGTCGGTACCGCTTACGAGCACGGGACGATCTATTCCCCTGAGATCAAGCTCAAAAAGCCCGCCGAAGCCGCCCACATCTGAGCAGACGCCGGGAATGGCAGTCCTTGCTATATGAGCTTTCATAAGTTCAACTGCCCTGTAGCCGGCTGTTATATCCACGCCGGAAGCGGCGTAGGCTTCGGATCTGGATTCTGTATTCATGCCTTACTCCTTTCCGTTCCAGCAGTAGGTGCAGAGCTCGCAAGGGTCTAAGCCTATTGCTTCTATAAGACCTTCGAGGGATTGGTATTCGAGAGAAGCGAAGCCCAACTGCTCGCATATGGTTTTTCTTAATTTCTTTCCGCGCTCGGTCGAACCGTCGCTGTATTCGTCTATATGCTCAAAGCCTTCTTCGCCTTCGAGCTCAAGGATCACACGTCTGGCGATGAGTTCCATCTCGCTCGTAGAACGTGAAAAATTCAGATATTTACAGCCGTACATTAAAGGCGGGCAGGCCGAACGGATATGGACGGCCTTTGCGCCGTTTTCGTAGAGGAAGTCTACGGTTTCGCGAAGCTGCGTACCGCGGACTACGGAGTCGTCGACAAAGAGCAGGCTTTTATCCTTGATCAGCTCTATGACGGGAACCTGCTTCATCTTTGCCACCTTATTGCGCTCGCTTTGGTCAGAGGGCATGAAGCTCCTTGACCATGTAGGAGTATATTTTATAAAGGCCCTTGCGAAGGGCGTTTTGCTCTCGTGTGAATAGCCGATGGCGTGGGGCGTGCCGGAGTCGGGAACTCCGCCGATGTAATCGAGCTCGGGCGTATTTCCGTTCTCCTTATCGTTTTTCGCCATGATGGCTCCGTTTCGATAGCGCATTGTTTCAACATTGACACCTTCGTAGGAGGAGGTAGGATAGCCGTAGTAGCTCCAAAGGAAGGAGCAGATGCGCTTCTTATTTCCCGGCTTGCAAAGTTGTATAAGTCCCTCGGGTCTGACCTCGACTATTTCGCCGGGGCCGAGCTCTTTTTCATTTTCATAGCCGAGCTTCTGGTAAGCGAAGTCCTCGAAAGATACGGCATAACCGTCGTCACGCTTTCCGATGAGTATTGGGAGTCTGCCAAGCCTGTCCCTTGCGGCGATGATGGAGCCGTCATTTTTGAGTATCATTATTGAGGCGGTGCCTTCGATAAGCTCCTGAGCAAAGTGTATGCCATCTACAAAGCTCTCTTTTTGATTTATCAGGGCGGCTATGAGTTCGGTTCCGTTCACTTTGCCGCCGGTCATGGCATCAAAATGCCCTCCGGATAAGACGAGGTATTTATCAATGAGTTCATTTGCGTTTTGTATTACGCCGATTGTCGTTATCGAGTAGACTCCAAGTCTGGAGCGTATGAGAAGAGGCTGCGGGTCCGTGTCACTGATACAGCCTATGGCCGAAGTCCCGGTCATTTCATGAAATACATCTTGAAATTTAGTCCTGAAAGGTGAATTTTCGATATTGTGGATTTCTCTTTGCAATCCGAGTTTTGCGTCGTAAACGGCAAGGCCGCCGCGCCGCGTACCGAGATGAGAATGATAGTCGACACCGTAAAAAACATCGCTTATACAGTTGTTTTTAGAAACTACTCCGAAAAAACCGCCCATTGTTCTGCCCCCATATGATAAAGATAAATGATAAAGGTACCGTAAAGATTAAAAGCAAAGCTTAAAGCTTAGCCGCTATATCGGAATTTTTTTCTATGATCTTTGCCGCCGCAGCCGCTCGCTTTGCGTCCAGTTTTTCGGCAAGAGAAGAATCTTCGACCGCTAAAATCTGCGCGGCCAAAAGCGCGGCGTTCACTCCGCCGTTTATCGCTACCGTGGCGACGGGAATGCCGGGCGGCATCTGCACGGTAGAAAGCAAGGCGTCCATGCCGTCAAGTACCGAGGATTTACAAGGGATCCCGATTATCGGAAGAGTCGTATTTGCCGCAAGAGCTCCTGCCAAGTGCGCCGCCATACCGGCTGCGGCGATTATGGCTCCAAAGCCGTTTTTGCGGGCGTTTTGAGCAAAGTCCTGCGCTTCCTTAGGTGTCCTGTGAGCAGAATATATATGTGCCTCGTAGGGAATCTCAAGTTCTTTAAGCGTGTCTACGACTTTTTGGATAACCGGAAGGTCGCTGTCGCTGCCCATTATTATGCCTATTTTTTTCATTCTGTACTCCTTATTTTTAAAGTATAAGGAACAGACCCGTTTGTCAGGGTCTGTTCCGAAAGATCATTTAAGTGATGAGCCTGTAAGCAGCGAATATGCCTGCAGGTATTTTTCAGCCGTCTTTTCGACTATATCCTCCGGCAGCTTCCAACTGTGGTCCGGATTTGACTTAAGCCAATCTCTGGCGAACTGCTTGTCGAAGGAGGGCTGTGAGCGCCCCGGTTCATAAGTATCCGCGGGCCAGAAGCGCGAGCTGTCGGGGGTGAGCATTTCATCTCCCAAGACAACATTTCCGTTCTCGTCGAGCCCGAACTCGAACTTTGTATCTGCTATGATGATGCCGCGTTCCGCGGCATAGTCGGCGCATTTTTTATACAGCGCTATCGTATATTCCCTGAGCTTTTCGGCGTATTCAGCGCCTTTGCCCGGAAAATCCTTTTCGAGACAAGTTATGCTTTGTTCGAAGGATATGTTTTCGTCATGCTCGCCTATTTCCGCCTTTGTCGAAGGGGTATATATAGGCTCGGGGAGCTTGCTCGATTCAAGCAAACCGTCGGGAAGACGTATACCGCAGACCTCTCCGGTCTTTTTATAGCTTTCCCAGCCGCTTCCCGTTATATATCCGCGGACGATACATTCAACGGGGAGCATACGGAGCTTTTTACAGAGCATGCTGTTACCGTCATATTCGGGTTTTCTGAAAAACTCAGGCATATCGTTTACATCTACTGAGATCATATGGTTCGGAACTATGTCCGAAGTCATGTCGAACCAGAACTTCGACATCTGTGTCAGTACCGTTCCTTTTTTTTGTATGACATTATCCAGTATAACGTCAAAACAGCTTATCCTATTTGTGGCGACCATGATAAGGCTGTCGCCGTTGTCATAAATCTCCCGTACTTTACCTTCTTTTACAGGTTTCATCAAAGCCCTCCTTGCAGACCGTGTGTGCATACCGGAGACAACCGGTAAGCATTGTTTAGCTCACGGCGTTAATCTTGTTTGATAAACATAAAAATTGTACCACGCGGCCGAGGCGCGTTCAAGAATTTTTAGAAAGATATTGTTTGTCCTGAAATTTCAGTAAATTCCCAAAGTAAATCTCACTGTGGGATTAATTTTTGTATCTTTTCTGCATCTTTTTTGCATGAAAAAAATTGAAAAATGACCGATTTTATGATAAGAATATAATTGTGAAATTATACATAGAAAGGGGCTTGACAAGCATGGCGGCAGGAGCGACAATGTACCTACCTACCTACCTACCTACAGCGTAGGTCCGCCCTTTTCTGCTGTCAAGAGGCATATTCAACAATTTCAACGAGATACAGAGGCGTGTTCCGCCCGTTTTACTGCGGGTGGGA
>CAYXUB010000002.1:0-35913 GCA_964468385.1 uncultured Lachnospiraceae bacterium | reverse complement strand
CGCGCCTCCTGCTTTTCCTTATAATGGTGCGCCTCTTCAAGCATCATGTCCTTTACCTTCATCAGGCGTATCTGCGTGGATCGCTCGCTTTCGTCCAGCTTCATCGTGATGAATTTTATATTTTCCTGTGTTTCGGGTATTATAACGTGCTCGAGTGCGTTTACGCGGCGGCGCGTCTTCTCTATCTCCGCCGCCATCAACCGACAGGCTTTTTCTCTTTCCGCAAGCTTCAGCATATCGGGCAGTATGTCCGCGAGTGAACAGACCGCATCGTCGAGATCTCCCGAGGTAAAAGCAAAGCCGTAAGAATATATGTCATTTTCGTCGGCAGTCCTCGTCTTATAATTAAATACAGGTATATCTACACTCATTACGTTTTTCTTTTCTAATTCCAGATATACCTCCTGCTTAGGCACCATGAGCGCGGTATGCAGCGTCTGCTCTGACATAGCAGCCTTTGCAACGACAAAGTTTATGTTTGCCGCTTGTATACCTGCCTCCACGCGCTTGCGCAGTTCCATATTTTCGCGCACAAGATCAAGAAACTGTCGCATAAGCTCATCGCGCTTGTCCTTAAGCAGCTTATGTCCCTTGGTCGCCGTCGCAAGCTTTTTCTTCTGGCGCGTCAGTTCCATACGGGTCGGGTTTATCTGTCCGGACGACATATGCCATCCTCCTTTCCGCTATGCGCGTTATTGTTTGCCGTAATATTCATCAAGATATTTATCATCGATACGCTTTAGCTCGCTTCTCGGAAGTATAGAAAGCAGCTTCCAGCCGATATCAAGCGTCTCCTCAATGCTGCGGTCGGCCTGATATCCCTGAGAAACATATTCTTTTTCAAATTCGTCCGCGAACTTCGCATATATGAGGTCGATCTCGGACAGAGCAGCCTCGCCTAATATAGTCATAAGCTCCTTAGCGTCCTTCCCTCTTGCATATGCGGCGAAAAGCTGGTTCATCGTATTGGAGTGATCCGCACGCGTTTTGCCCTCGCCGATACCCTTGTCCTTTAGACGGGAGAGAGACGGAAGTACGTCGATAGGCGGGTTCAGCCCCTTTCTGTAAAGATCTCGGCTTAAAATTATCTGTCCTTCCGTAATATAGCCTGTGAGATCGGGGATTGGGTGCGTCTTGTCATCCTCGGGCATCGTGAGGATCGGTATCAATGTAATAGACCCCTCCTTGCCCCTTTGTCTTCCCGCTCTTTCATATATGCTTGCGAGGCTCGTATACATGTATCCGGGATAGCCACGCCTTCCGGGCACTTCTTTTCGGGCGGCCGAAACCTCGCGGAGCGCGTCCGCGTAGTTCGTTATATCTGTGAGTATGACGAGTACATGCATGTCCTTGTCAAAAGCAAGATATTCGGCGGCAGTCAGTGCCATCTGCGGCGTCGCGATACGCTCTACCGCCGGATCGTTCGCGAGATTTACGAACATGACTGTCCTATCTATCGCTCCCGTTTCGCGGAAGCTCTGGACGAAATAATCGGATTCTTCAAAGGTAATACCCATTGCCGCGAAAACAACGGCAAACTTTTCATCTCTTCCGAGTACCTTCGCCTGTCTCGCTATCTGTGCCGCAAGATTTGCATGAGGAAGCCCCGAGGCCGAAAATATCGGAAGCTTCTGCCCGCGCACGAGCGTATTTAGCCCGTCGATCGCAGATATACCTGTCTGGATAAACTCATTCGGATAATTCCTCGCAACGGGATTCATCGGCAGACCATTTATGTCCAGCCTTTTGTCGGGTAATATCTCGGGGCCGTCATCTATAGGACGTCCCATACCGTCGAATACCCGTCCAAGCATGTCTTCGGATACGCCGAGCTCCATTCCGCGACCCAAGAAGCGGATCTTACTGTTTGAAAGGTTTATACCCGTAGAACTTTCAAACAGCTGTACAAGGACGTTACCGCCATCCACCTCAAGAACCTTGCAGCGCCTTGTCTCGCCGCTTTGAAGCTCTATCTCGCCGAGCTCGTCGTAAGTGACACCTTCTACGCCCTGAACCAGCATAAGAGGGCCGGCTACTTCTTGTATGGTTCTGTATTCCTTCGGCATTACAAGCCCTCCCTTCTGCTTGCACTGCATATCTGCTCATCAAGCAAATGCATCACATTCTCGTATTCTTTCTCTATGTTTTCTTCCTTGGTGTATTTGAAGCGTCCTATGTTCTCTCGCACGGCAAGGTCTATGAGCGCCTGCGCGTCCGCCCCGTTTTCAAGGGCCTCCATTGATTTGTCATAATAGGCTAAAACCAGCTTCATCATAAACATCTGCTTCTTCAAGGAGGTATATGTATCTACCTCATGGAAAGAGTTTTGGTGAAGAAAGTCCTCTCTTATAGAACGCGCCGCCTCCATCTTTAAACGGTCCGGCGCTGAAAGCGCGTCCATTCCGACCATCTGCACTATTTCCTCTAACTCCGATTCCTCTTGAAGCAAGCTCATCATTTCTTGCCGTGAAGCCATCCAGTCCTCAGAAACATTTTTATCGAACCACTCTGATACGCTGTCCAGATACTGCGAGTAACTCGTCAGCCAGTTTATAGCTGGGAAGTGTCTCTTATACGCCAAGTTCGCGTCCAGTCCCCAGAACACCTTGACGATACGCAACGTCGCCTGAGAGACAGGCTCGGATATGTCTCCGCCGGGCGGCGATACCGCGCCTATAACGGAAAGCGCCCCCTCTCTTTCATCTTTGCCAAGCGCGACTACGTGTCCCGAACGCTCGTAGAACTGTGCAAGCCTCGAACCCAGATAAGCCGGATAGCCTTCCTCGCCGGGCATTTCTTCAAGACGACCGGACATTTCGCGAAGCGCCTCCGCCCAACGCGAAGTCGAATCCGCCATGAGCGCGACCGAATAACCCATATCCCTGAAATATTCAGCTATCGTTATCCCCGTATATATAGAAGCCTCACGTGCCGCAACCGGCATATCAGAAGTATTTGCTATGAGCACGGTGCGCTCCATGAGCGACCTGCCCGTCTTCGGGTCTTTGAGCTCAGGAAATTCGTTCAAAACATCCGTCATCTCATTCCCACGCTCACCACAGCCGATGTATACGACTATATCCGCCTCAGCCCATTTTGCGAGCTGGTGCTGTATTACCGTCTTGCCGCTTCCAAAAGGTCCCGGAACTGCCGCAACGCCACCCTTTGCTATCGGAAAGAATGCGTCTATTACCCTCTGCCCCGTTATTAGCGGAACCGTAGGCGCGAGCTTTTTGCTGTACGGCCTTCCCTGACGTACCGGCCAAGTCTGCATGAGCTTTACGCTCAGTTCGCCATTATCTGTCTGAATCACGGCGACTTCATCTTCAACCGTAAATTCGCCTTGTTTTATATCCTTGACCGTTCCTTTTGCGCCATAGGGCACCATGATCCGGTGCGCTACGATCGAAGTTTCTTGTACCGTTCCTATTATATCTCCCGCTTCCACGGCGTCGCCCGCCTTTACGGCAGGAGTAAATTCCCATTTTTTATCACGATTGAGCGCAGGCACCTCAACACCCCTTGTGAGGTTGTTCCCCGATATGCTCAGTATCTCATCCAAAGGACGCTGGATCCCGTCGTATATGCTGCTTATGAGTCCCGGTCCCAGCTCAACCGAAAGCGGCTTTTGCGTTGATTCAACCGGCTCGCCCGGCCCCAGTCCCGCGGTCTCCTCATATACCTGTATCGACGCGCGATCCTCATGTATCTCTATTATCTCGCCTATGAGCCTCTGAGAGCTGACACGCACAACGTCATACATATTTGCATCGCGCATACCCTCTGCAATTACAAGAGGTCCGGCTACTTTTTTTATGATTCCCGTATTCATTAAATGGATCACCCACTTTCTGCGCTCTTATTTTACTGTCCTCCGAACAAGATGTCGGACCCAACAGCCTGTTCAACCGATTTTTTGACTCTTGTTATACCCTCGCCTGTGTTTCCCGAGACGCCGGGTATCAAAATAACAGCCGGCACAATGAGCTCATCGTATTTTTCTATGGCTTTTTCGATCTGCGACGCCAGCGCCTCCGTAATATATATGACTGCGTAGTCTCCTGCGGCAAGCCTGTGGAGCAGCTCCTCCGCCTCTTTCGGGTCGGACACGGGATAAGTGTCAAGCCCGAGTACGGCGAAGCCGTATATGCTGTCGTACTCGCCTATTACAGCCGCTTTATACATACATTTCCCTTATCCTTTCGCGTATCGCCTCCTCCGGCAGAGCGTTCTGTCTGCACGTGAGGATTATTCCAACCGTTTTAATTTCGTTTTCCCTCGCTATGACGTATGCCACGAGCGGCCCCGCCGAAAAAGGATTGTATTTCTGCGGACGAATGGAGCGTATCACGAGGTTGTCACACCAGCGTTCAAAAGCAGAAGGCGAAATCTTTAACATTTCCGCCGCTTCCGCATATCCCTCATTTTGCAGAAATTCCGTAACGGCGGCCGTCCCCGAAAGCGCCGCATGGGCAAGTCTCTCGGTGTTCGGCACATCCATAGGCGAGAGCGCCCGTCTCAAGAAATCAAGGCCCTTACCTGTTTTTGCGCAGCGGACAGCAATCTTTATATTTGCTGCCGTCACGACCGAACGAGCATAATCACGGATTACCTGCTCATTTGAGCTCCTTCCGGCCTCCGCAATCGCATCGAGAGTTGCTCTGTCGATTATTATATCGCAAAGCTGTCCATCTCCCGAATGCAACAAAGCGTCTACGGCCTCCGCGGCGCATGTACGCATGTTTTCCGGAAGAGCCTGGTAGTCCTTCTCCTTTATTATCCTGAGGATTTCATCCTTTGATATATCCGTATCTTTGTAGAATATATCCGCAACGCTTTTGCCGGTACACACCTCTTTTACGGCGGCCTTGAGATTGTGGAAGCGATTTGCATATGAAAGCACGTCAAATATCTTCATGTCCACGTGCATCTCCCTTATCGTCTCCCACGTCTTTTCACGCTCCCTCGATAATATGGCGTCTGCTTCAAGAGGAACCTCCGCTCCTCCCCAGCCTCTGTCCGCCAAAAACCGAATACAAGCCTCTTCGTCTTTGCAAGACGCCAGCTGCTCGATAACGGACGCCGAAAACAAAGATACCTCAAGCGCACGTATACGTGCTACCGCATATGCGAATTGATTTTGAGACATCCTATCCTCCTTTTGACGTTCCTCCTTACGCGAATAATATCCCGTTTACTATGTCCCATAGATCTCCCTGCTTTGCTTCAAACAGGGCCTTCAAGGTGCAGTTTTCCTCTACTCCCCCGTAAACGAGCAGAAAGCCGTCCGAAATATCCTTCGGTTCCTTCATGAGTACAAGGCTTCCTCCCTTTTCTGCCGCCGCCGCGTTTACCTTTTCCTCAAAGCCGTCTGGAACCCTTTTTAGGTCCTCGGCGGAAAGATACAGCTCACCGCTGCCGGCATGGGCATATTTTTTCAAGAGCCTTTCAAGCATCCCGAAGTATTCTTCCGCGCTTTCTTCTTTGAGCATCTTTTTTGCTTTTTCAATGACCTCCGCGATCATCTTCTGCTTTGCGCTTAAAAGCGCCGTCTTTTTTATCTGCTCGGCAGAGGACGCCGCACGGCTTTTATAGCTTTTTATGAGCTCCGCCGTTTTTTCGTCCGCCTCCGACATTATCGCTTCACTTTCCTTGCGCACCTCCGCTAAAAGGCTCTCGGCTTCGGCTCTTGCCGCCTCGACCTTTTTTTTCGCGGATATTCCGGCTTCTTCACCTATCTCGTTTATTATCTTTTCCAATCCGGTCATTTGCAGCGCTCCTCTCTGCGATAATTATACGCTTATGCTTGTAACTGCCAAGATCGAAATCAGAAGAGCTAGTATCGCATAGGTCTCAACCATCGCCGGAAACAGCATAGCCTTACCGAATTGCTCGGGTTTTTTCGCAACTATACCTATCGCCGCAACAGAGGTCTTTCCCTGATGATATGCGGAGAAAAGGCCGACTATAGCGATTGGAAGGCAGGCAAAAAGGACCATGAGCCCGGTCTCTACCGAAAGCTCTACGCCTCCGCCACCTAAAAGACCGAACCTCGAAAGGGTGACAAAGGCTACCAAAAGCCCGTAAATACCCTGTGTTCCGGGCAGAAGCTGAAGCACAAGTACCTTTGCAAAAGAACTCGGATCCTCGGTTACTACGCCCGAAGCCGCCTGGCCTGCAAGACCTACGCCCCAGGCCGAACCCCAGCCTGCCAAGGTTGCTGCGAGCGCGGCACCTAAAAGAGCCCAACCATTTCCACTGATTAACATAATTTCTTTTCCTCCTTTAGATCAACATGTTTAGTTTTAAGATTAAACGGCTTAAATTCTCTTCCGCCGCCCTCATAAAATTTACCAAAAAATTCCACGTACTGGAGACGGCTCGTGTGTACGTATGCCCCCAAAAGGTTGATGAGCAGGTTGAACACATGCCCTATCAAGAATACAAGTATAAATACGATCACGCCGAGCACCGTGCGTCCGCCCATGGACCCCATCTGATTTATGACCGACGCGATAACTCCGGTCGCAAGTCCTAAGGCCAAAAGACGCGAATACGAAAGCACGTCGCTGAGCCAGCCTGTTATGTTGTACAGGTCGTAGGCTCCGAGCGCAAGCCTTAGGGCTATCTTGTTTTTCTTGCGCCTGCCCGACATCACCAGGATTCCAACAGCGCCTATTATAGAGAGCGCTTTGGCCAAAGGATCGACAAAAGCCGGAAGTACGATCTGTCCCCCCGCTATGCCTGCAAAGAGCTCGGTCGGGAGCAGTATGAAGATGAGTCCCACTACAAGCATGAACCAAAACAGCACGTCGCACACAAACTCTACGTAGCTTTTGGCCTTTATACACATATATCCTTTTATTCCAAGTCCCGTCAGCAGATGGATGACTCCAAACAAGAGCGAGAACATGAGCATCCTCATAGGCTCATCCAAGGGTACGAACCAAAGCGCGGGTATAGTCACCTCCACTCCGAAGAACACATCCGCGATGACGGTGACAACATCTCCGAAATATCCGCCCAGCAGTATTCCCCAGACGATCGTGGAAATCCCACACCAAAAGAAAAGCTGCACAGAGCGCTTAAGGCTCTCTACCATATTCGGGAATTTGACAAGCACAATGCCGCATATTACAGAAACTATGACCCCGTATGCCGCGTCCGAAAGCATGAGTCCAAAGAAAAACACGTAGAATATAGACATGATGAAAGTCGGGTCCATATCACCTTTTCCGGGAAGCCCAAATGAGGCGAGTATACCTTCGGCACAGCTTGCGAATTTATTGTTCTTAAGCGCCACCGGAACTTCTTCGTCTTCTTGTATTTCTTCAATCCACGCCGCCGCGTCATATTTCCCACTGAGCTCCTCTATGAGCTCATCCGAACGCTCCGCCGGCACATAGCCGCTGAGCGCGAAGGTTTTTTCCGTCTGGGGGATCTGTCCAAGTATCTCGTATTTATCTGCTCTTATACGATAATAATCCGAGACGAGCCGCAACTCTTCCCTACGTGCAGCATAGGATTTTATTTCCTCTTTGAGAGAATTTATTCCCTCTTTCTCTCGTTCTACTTCTGCCTTAAGCTCTTCGGCAAGCTCGGAAGGGATCTTGTTTATTGATTGAGAGGGCCTCGAAAAACCTCCCGCCCTTAGCGCGGCTTCAACAGAATCAGCTTCATTTTTCAGACAAGTAACAGCTATATAGGTATAGTCCTTGTCGGCTGATACTATCTCCGCATCGACAGCTTCCGCTTCCGGCGCGTTCTGCGCTATGAGCGCATAAACATCCTCAAGGCTGAAGCTTCCCGCGACCGCTCCTATAAAGCAGGCGGTGTGTGCCGTCCCGGAAAAGCTGACCGGCACTTTAAGCCCCATCCAAGGAATAAGCGCTTCTATGCGGTTCTCTAACTTCTGGATGTTTGCCTTGCCTTCGGCTATCCGTTTATCAAGCGAAACGATCGTCTTTGCCGTTTCTATATAACTATCTCTTTTTATGGCAGCCTTTTCAAACTCGGCCTTTTCCACCTGTGTCTTTCCGGCTAGTGAAGCAAACAAGCCTGATTTTTCCGGCGCATAACGCTGAAGTATCTCAAGCGCCTGATCTGCCGTCTGCGTCTGTTTTTCAAACAGCGCCCTCGCCCCCGCAACATCTTGCTTTTCAAATAGGCTTTCATCGTCTACGGCAATATCAATCTCCATTACGCCGAATTCCTGAAGACGTTCAAGGATAGCTTTTCTGTTTTTTTTCAATGCACAGACACTTATTCTGTGCATCTGCAAAATCGCCATGCCCTTCCTCCTTTTTGTGAATTCTTCAGAATAAAGCCGAAATCACGGCTTCCGCCGCCTGCCTAAACTTCGGTTCGGCCTGCTCTCGTAGCATTTTTTCCGCTTTTTCGGCCTCAACCCTAGCCTCCAGCAGGCATTTTTCATTATCTGCCTGCGCAGCTTTTTCCGCCTCGATTCTTTTTATCTTAGCCTGCTCATGCGCTTCTTCTTGAATTTGTATCGCCTTGGCTTTGGCTTCTTCTAAAATAGCGCTCGCTTCGGCCTCGGCGTTTCTTAAGAGACTATCTGCCTCGGCTTCAGCCTCTTTTATTGTTTTTAGAGTATTTTCTAACATCATTCCTCCGACTGCGCTTGGATTAGAACGACAAGTTGCATTATTAGACGGTTTGTTTTAAAATCCGCAATGAAAACCAAACAAAAACCCGCCGATTGTAACACAAACAACTCAAAGGAGTCTTGCAATTATGAATAGTAGCCTTGAAGAAAAAAGACTTTCATCAAGCAAAGTATACAATGGAAAGCTTTTGAAGGTCTTTAAAGATACTGTATCTCTGCCGAATGGCAAAACCTCTGCGAGGGAATATATAAAACATCCCGGGGCGGTATGTATCTTTGCCCTTAACGAAAACAGAGATGTAATAATCGAGAAACAGTTTCGTTACCCCTTCGACTGCGTCGTAACGGAGCTACCGGCAGGCAAACTGGACGAATCCGATGCATCGCCGCTAGAGGCCGCAAAAAGGGAACTGCGCGAGGAAACCGGCTATACCGCCGACGACTGGCAATATCTCGGTTCTTACTACCCTACCGTAGCCTATACAAACGAAGTCATACATTTGTTTCTGGCGCAAAAACTTCACCGCGGGGAAAGACACCTGGATAACGATGAGTTTTTAGATGTGGTGACTATGCCCTTCGATGAGCTTATCAATCTCGTCCTAGACAACAAACTCCCTGACGGAAAAACGCAGACCGCCGTGCTGAAAGCCGCAGCCTTGTTGCAAAGACGGTTTTAGTTTCACACCTTTCTTTTTTATTCCTCACAACTAGCAGGAGTAAAGGCCCTTGTACAACTCCTGAATGTCTGTACGCGGAATCTCAGTCTCCGTAAAGCATGCGGATCAGGTAGTCATTCAGCTCCGCATTGGACTGTGCAATCTGATCTTTGCTCCAGCTCTGAAAACCCTCGCCGGACTTGAAGCCCAGCTTACCCTCATCCCTCAATTGCTTCAGCAAAGGAGAAGGCGTGTGTGAATCCTCCAGATCCTGGAGGATATAGTCGTGGATGTTATAAGTTAGGTCTGTGCCCACCATGTCGGCGTTCTCCATGGGCCCCAGCTGGGGAAGACGCAGTCCAAAGGAATATTTGACCGCCTCGTCCACAGTGGCCGCATCGGCGATACCGTGCTCAACGATAGAGATGGCTTCACGCCAAAGGGCATGCTGCATTCGGTTGGCGATAAAACCGGGAACGTCCTTCTTGCATAGCACCGGCTTCTTGCCCACGCCTCGCAGCACCTCTATAACAATCTGGGCCGTCTCGTCAGATGATGCATCGCTCTTAATCACCTCCACCAGAGGGATAAGATGTGCGGGGTTCCAGAAGTGCGTACCTACAAAGCGGGCGCGATGGGTGAGATTGGCGCTGATCTGGCTGGGACTCATCACCGAAGAGTTAGTGCAGAAAATGGCATCGAAGCGACAACGAGCCTCCAGTTTAGCAAAAGTCTCCCGCTTGATATCCATGTCCTCGAACACGGCCTCGATGACCAAGTCCGCCTGTGCTATCAAAGGGCTATCTATGTCAGTGGTGAAGCGGATACGCCCCAGGCGCTGGGTCAGCTCATCTTCACTCAGTACCCCCTTGCGGACCAGCTGAGCGGTGTTGGCGCGTATACCTTCTTCCACATCGGTCGGATAGAGGTCGTAAAGAGTTACGTCAAATGCAGGGTTGGATGTGAATACAAAGGCAATGTTTTTCCCCATCATGCCTGCGCCGCAGATTAGGATGTTTTTGATTGACTGCATTTCAATACCTGCCTTTCCGTGTCGGAATAATTATTCATAAGAAAGTTGCATATATCGAAGTGTGGGACGCTCCTTTTCTCGCGAGAAATAGGGACGCATAGGTTTAAACCTGATCAGGCCTCTTCCACCTCGTCATAGTCGGCATCATCTGGCCTACGGGCGCCGTCGCTTTCGTATTGCCCGGAGGCGCCGCAGACGGGACATAACCCGAAGCGATCGCCGAAGACGGGGATCAACTCCACCGCATATTTAAACTTCTTTCCGCAACCCGGGCAACGGTAGTATATGAAGCAAGGCCCCCAACTCATCGCTTGATGCCCAAGATTTCTCTCGCTTCGTCAGGAGTGGCCACCTCATTGCCAAACTCTCGTACAACCCGGATAGCCCGCTCTACCAGCTGGCGGTTACTCTCAGCCAGCACGCCCTTAGCGTACATGACGTTGTCCTCCATGCCTACACGAATATGTCCGCCCATAGCCACAGCGCCGTATGTCATCTCCATTGCGCAGTGTCCCACGCCGAAGCAACTCCAGGTGGAACCGGGGCAGAGAGACTCCATGGTCTCCTTCATGAACACCAAGTTCTTCATGGTGCCGGGAATTCCGTTGGCACAGCCCATGCAGAACTGGAAATGGAGCGGAGCCTTGAGCACCTCTTTTTTTAGATAATAAGCGGCATTGGCGATCATACCCGGGTCAAAGGCCTCGATCTCCGGTTTAATGCCCCAGGCCTGCATATTCCGTCCCAGTTCCTCCAGAAAAGCGGGAGGGTTCAGGAACACGCTGGAGTTGAGCCAATTCATGCTGCCGCAGTCGTAGCTGGCCATCTCCGGACGCAGCTCCGCCAAATGAGCCTGGCGAGTCTCATCCGTGGCGGCCAAGTCGCCGGATGTGGTCAAGTTCAAGACTATGTCGCAATCGGGGTGCTGCGCCCGAAGCAACGTCACGGTCTCCCGGAATTTATCGATGGACATGGTTCCATTACCCGCATCGTCCCGCATGTGCAGATGGGCTACCGCAGCCCCTGCCTGCCAGCAATCATATACATCGTTCACTATCTCCTGTGGGGTCATGGGGACGTTTGGGTTATTCTCCTTCTTTGGCCACGCGCCGGTGGTGGCCACAGTAATTATGGTCTTTTTTGCCATAAAAAACACTCCTTTTCCCGGGACGGGCGGGCAGGCCGCCGCCGCGGCCTCTACCCCACCCGATGCGATTAGTTTACTTGTTGCGGTTGAACAGACGGCGCATATACTCTAAGCCACTGTCCCCATTGCCTTCATCAGTGCCGTAACCGGTGCCGCCGTAGGCATAGGTGCGCTCAGGAACGTCATTAAGTACCAGATCCTCGTCAATCTCCGCCACGCAACGAGCCATGCAGCCGTCGCCCATGTACCAGCGCAGAGGGAAGCAGTTAAAGCGGAACCACTTACCCGCGGGGATCTTGTCCAAGTCGCCGCCTAGATTCTCCACGCCAACAATGCCATGTCCAAGCATCTCCTTGTGGCAGGGCTCCCAAGTTCCCCATACGCCCAAATCCTCAAGGTCGCCGAACTTCTCATCATAAGCAGCTTGGCCGTGGATACGTATATATTCAAACTTATCAAACTCGGCATAGGCCTCCTCGCCAAAGAGCTCCTTGTACTCCTCGGTAATGGGTTTTCCGGTTGCGCCCAGCAGGTTCATCCGGGTCATGCCATTGTTGCCCATAGCGGTGTGTAGGGGATGATCTAAGGCCTGACCATCCATAGCAACGCACTTCAGCCCGTATTTTACGAACCACTTGCCTGCATCTATACCGGTTCCAGAAGCATAGTGATAGTAAGCCTTGGAATCGTCGAACAGCCGGTGCATACCGGTGTTTAGGCAGAGGATCTTTCCTTTTAAGTCATTGGGGTTAACGCCGTATTTAGCGCAGGCCTCGTCCAAATGTTTGTCGGTGATCAGTCCCCAGGGCTCGATATCGATCTTCAGCACCACGGCTTCGCCGGTATAAGCGTCCACCGGCATCTCATGGGTATAGCGAGCACGACGGCCGTCAAATTCATACTCCATAACATGACGGGGAGCGTCGCAATGGGTGCCGGTATGCATGGTACACTTTATGGACTGGGTCAGCACGCCGCCCTTGGCCATGGTGTGGTTGTTGTCGATCTCCGGTTTGTCAAAGTAGGGCCAACGGGGGATCTCCGCACTGAAGGGATGCGTCAGGTCGACGAAAACTTTATTACTCATAGCATTTTCCTCCATTCATCTTCATAAAAAATTATAATCGTAAGATAAATCATCTCTATACGCGGCAGCCTGCCGCATCAAAGTTAAGCTCTTTGCCTGCTTTTCTTTTTGTAAGCAGATTAGCAAGCCCAATAGCCACCGGTAGCGTCATAATTGCCTCCGGTCAGGAAGTCGGCTGCAGGGGATGCCAGCATAATTGCCAGCCCCACGAAGTCATAGGGTTCTCCCAGTCGACCGATAGGCAGCCTTTTTAGGAAATTCTGATAAACGGCAGAGTCCGGATCGAACATCCACTCAGTCAGGTCGCTACGGAACACGGTGGGATTGATAGAATTGACATTGATGTGATGCTGCGCGGACAGGTCACAGGCCATGGACTGAACCATCAGGTCGCAGGCGCCCTTGCTAGCGCAGTAGCCGGTGTAGCCGGCCATACCCATCTTTGAGCGGGCAGATGAAACTACCACTATCTTACCACCTTTGCCCTGAGCTACCATCTGTTCGGCCGCAGCCTTGCATACCACATAAACGCTCTTTAGGTCGGCATCCATAATATACTGCCAATCTTCCACACTCTGCTCCAGCAAGTTCTGGGGCTTGTTGTAGCCGTGGGACACTGCCAAGATGTTAAGTTCGCCGTAGGTATCCACAGTGAAGCGGATTATCTTGGCGACGTCCTCCTCGCTGGCAGGATCACCTGAAATAATGGCACACTCGCCACCCTCTTGGGCAATCTGGGTGGCCACAGCGTTGAGTTTCTCTGTGTTGCGGCCGGTCAGGACCACTTTGGCTCCGGACATGGCATAGGCCACTGCAATGGCACCGCCCAGCGCACCGGTAGCTCCGGTGACCAGCGCGACCTTTCCCCGGATGGAAAACAGATTTTCTACAAAATCCTTCTGCACATTAACCATAATATTGTACTACTCCTTTCTGTATATATATGTTGTGTATTAACTCCTACCGCCGCATCAGGGATCCGATCCCCCTTATGCGGTCACTTTCTTGCTACCGCCATAATAGGGTAAAAAAAAAACGCCCACAATCAGACACTTTCCGGTCATATGGTAACGGTTTGGTAAGTAATTTCCCTGCAGTATCTGGAATCCCTCCCAAGATTCGCCATGTTTTTCCTGTAAAAAAGCCACAAAAACGTCCCTGCGCATCACTGCGACAGAGATAATTGCACAAATTTAAAGATAAAATTCGGCGCCTGTACCAATGCTCATTTTTTTCCAATCCCCCTGCGATCGGTATCAGGGCAGAAATCATTAGACTCCATGATGTCCCTGAGGGCATCTACATACTTCTCTGCCTTGTGAACCGCAAAAGCATCGGCATCGATTGGCACCCCTCGGGCATCCATATGGCGGATGCTCCAAATATAGAGGATATCTAAAGCGGGCATCAGCCGACTCCCCTCCGTGGTCAAGACATAGTAGATGGTAGGCGGAAAGGTATCGCCGTTGACAATCCGTTGAACCAGCCCATCCTCGATCATCTCCTTGAGCTGCTGACTAAGCACCTTCTCGGAAATGGGCAACACCTTCAGGGTCTTGTTGAAATGGATCTTACCGAATGTATAGATTTCATGAAGAATAGTCATCTTCCACTTCCCGCCTATGCAGTGCAGGGCGTAGTGATAAGGATTGGTGGGGCCGTTGAAGTCCATCCGTGCCATTTACATCTCTCCTTTGTCCCGTTGCCGCTCTCAACCCAGAAAAAACTCTCACGCATTTATTATAGGTGAGTGCCTGTCAAAATGCAAGCAAAGCAACGTGTTTCTATACGCTTTTCGACATTATCCATACATATTCATAGCGCTAGATCAAGCCGCACGGCCTAGTCTTATAAATCTCCCTCACCTCCTGCGAATATACTCCTACGCTTTCATATACTATAAGAGGCTTATCTACGCGAAGCCCTCTATTGCCCCCTTTTAGGGCTTCTATCATAACCATTGAGGCCTCCTTGTCCGCATAGGAGTGTATGAAACGCAAGCGTTTGGGTTCCAGCCTGTACTTCGTGAGGGTTAACATTAGCTCCGTCAGGCGAAAGGGGCGATGTATAATATAAGCCCTTCCTCGATCGCGCAAGACCCTTGAGCTTTCCCTTGCGAGATCTTCAAAGCTGCAAAGCACCTCATGCCGAGCCAAGTATTTGGCGTAATTTGCGCTGCGAAGTCCATGCTCCGCGGGCATGTAAGGCGGATTGCTAACGACGACCTCCATACTATCGCAACCAAAAATTTCAGAAGCCTTCTTTATATCTCCCTCTACTATTGAAATCCGCCCTGAAAGAGCGTTGTATTCAACGCTTTTTTTCGCTATCTCAACGCTGATCTTCTGTATCTCCAACCCGTAAAAGAGCCTGCCCTTCGTTTTTGCCGCCAAAAGTATCGGGATTATCCCATTCCCCGTCCCTAGATCAAGCGTGGTCTCGTCCGGTCTTATTTCCACAAAATCCGAAAGAAAGACGGCGTCCACTCCGAATCTAAAGCCGTCCGCCGTCTGATAAATATAATATCCGTTCTGCAGGTCATCCAGCGTGACCTCCGTTTCGTTTATACGCATAGCCGTCTTACCTTACTCCAAAGCCTCAAGCGCCTTTAGCGCCTGCTCTTCTTCCTTTGTCAAGCCGTCCGCCGTGGGAGCCTCCTCCGCCTTTTGCTTTTTCTTTTTCTTGTGGCGCTGCTTTACCGTGAACTCTCCAGCCGAATATTCCCTCAATTCCTTTTCATCGCCGTCTTCAATAAGCACACGGATACTCTGGCGTAAGACGTTTATCTCCGCAACCATACCCTGCGCCCCGTCTATACCCTCTACAATATCTCCCTTGCCAGGAAGCTTTTTATGCAGGTATTCGTAGGTTTCCTGCTCATTTCTCAAACAGCACATCAAACGTCCGCAATTCCCCGAGATCTTACTGGGGTTAAGAGAGAGACTCTGTTCCTTTGCCATTTTGATGGAAACGGGCGCGAAATCGTGCAGATAGGAACTACAGCACAGCTCTCTTCCGCATATGCCTATGCCTCCTAATATCTTAGTCTCATCTCTGACGCCAACCTGACGCAGCTCTATGCGCGTCCTGAACTCGGAAGCCAAATCCTTTACCAGCTCCCTGAAATCCACACGGCCTTCCGCGGTAAAATAGAAAAGAAGCCTGCTGTTGTCAAAGGCATATTCTACGCCTATGATCTTCATATCGAGGCCGTGCTTTTTGACCTTCTCGTTGCAGATCTTTCGAGCTTCCTTTTCTTTTTTCCTGTTCTCCTCTAAATGTTCCTTATCTTTTTCACTCGCAATCCGTATAACATCCTTTAGCGGAGCGACAACCGTTTCGTCCTCTACCTCTTTTTCCGGAAATGCGATATAACCATATTCATTTCCTCTGGCGCTCTCCACTATGACGTGGTCTCCTTTATGTAAAGTCAGGTCATTTGGGGAAAAATAATATACCTTCCCCGTCTCCTTGAATCTGACCCCTACAACCTTTTTCATGTTTTCCTCTTTTCTAAGTTCCGTTTTTTTATCCTTATCAGTTTTCGGATATCGTGAGCAGCAGCAGCTCCATTACAAGCTCGGGACTCACGTTCGCCTTAAGTCTTACCCTTGCAATATCTATTGCATCGAGTATAGATTGCAAACCCTCATATGAACTGAGCGATGCCCTTTTCTTTATAGCAGAAAGTTCATCCTTTATTATTACGTCGTCGTTTTCTCTTGTCGCCTTAAATAAGATAACATCCCTGAACCATATAGTAAATATATCCAGATATTCGTATATCTCTTTTTTATTCGCTGTAAATCTTTTGTTGTACTCTATCCGTTCCGCGGCGCTGATATCTTTTGATCTCTTTAAATAATGAATGCTCTCATTCAGTTTGTTAGCAAACTCGTCCGACAATGCAAGTTTTCTTGCAACCCCTATGCGTCCCATGGCAAAAGCCGCATAGATACCGGCCAGATCCTCGGGGATCATCAACTCCTTTTCCAGGTAATCTTTGACAATCCCATCGCTAAGCGGCTTGAACCTCACCATGTTGCAGCGAGACAGTACAGTAGGAAGTAAGGTATCCGCACTTTCTGCAAGAAGCATGAGCACCGCATACTCAGGCGGCTCTTCGAGCGTCTTTAAAAGCGCGTTCTGAGCTTCTGTTGTCATAATCGCCGCATCGGGGATCATATATATCTTATATCTGCTCTCATACGGCTTTATGTATATATCGTTTATCACCTGTGAGCGGATATCGTCTATCCCGACGCTTTCAGGCTTTTCATGCTGCACTACCCTTATATCAGGGTGATTTCTGCTCATCACCCTTCTACATGAAGGACATTCCATGCAGGCGTCACCTGTCTGCTTTTCACACAGCAAAGCCGCGGCAAACATGCTCGCCGTCACGGTCTTGCCGCTGCCCATCTCCCCGCAGAAAATATATGCGTGGAACACGCGGTTTTTCGTGACCTCTTTTTTTAGCATTGCTTTTATTTCATTGTATCCAACTATTCTATCATATCCGCTTTTGTCAATCATTTAAGCTGCCTATACTTCCCCTTTGATAAAATTGCTTATCTTAGCTATGCAATCCTTAAGCTCGCCGTCATTTTGAAAGCGAGATTCTATTTCGGCGGTCTTTAGCTTCTCTTCGGAAAAATCCTCCTCATCCGTCAAAAATCTTCGACAGACCTCCTTATATTCCGGCGCTGCCTGCTTCCGTTCTCTTCCTATCGCCCTTTTAAGCCTAAGGTACGGATCGCTGTCTATATATATCGGGCGGAGCCTTTCCTCACCAAAATAAGCCTTCAGTCTGACATAAGATTGCAGCGTGCCTATTGTGAGATAATTCTCGTTTTCTTTAATCTGTCCGTCGTCAGCGGTAAAATAATACCAATCCCCATGTACCGTAGGATAGGCTCTTTCTTCTATAATCTTTCCCGCGGCACGCAGCTTCTTAAGGTAGTCCTCATTTGTGAAAAAATATTCGCGCCCGTCTTTCTCTCCTATCCTTTTCGGCCTGGTCGTATACAGCACAAGAGGTTTAAGCTTTAGCGACGCGTCTTTAAGCAGCTCGGGATATATATGATCCTTGCCGCTTGCACTTTTTCCCATGATAACATATATTTTGCCCATGCCGCTTTCCTTTTATCTGCATTTCAGACCTTGAACCTATAGCCCACGCCCCATATAGTCTCGATATACTGGGGCTTTGCTGTGTTCAGCTCTATCTTTTCCCTTATCTTTTTGATATGCACCGTCACGGTCGCGATATCCCCGACGGATTCCATCTCCCATATTTCCCTGAAAAGCTCCGATTTCGTAAACACCTTGTTTGGATTTGAGGCTAAAAAAGTCAGCAAATCGAATTCCTTAGTCGTTAAGATCTTCTCCTCGCCGCGCACCCAGATGCGCCTTGCGGATTTGTCTATTTTTAGATCACGTATCACTATTGTCTCGTTTTCCTGCGTGTTGATGTTTATGAGTCTCTCATAACGCGCAAGATGCGCCTTGACCCTTGCAACCAGCTCGCTGGGAGAAAAGGGCTTCGTTATGTAGTCATCCGCTCCCAGTCCGAGCCCCCTTATCTTGTCTATGTCTTCCTTTCGGGCAGACACCATGAGAACGGGCGCATCCTTTACCGTGCGTATTTCCTTACATATATCGAAACCGTCTATGCCGGGGAGCATGAGATCGAGCAGATAGAGGTCGTAATTACCCTCCAGCGCCTTTTTCAAGCCCTTCTCCCCGTCGCTTTCTATATCCACCTCAAAGTCGGAAAGCTCGAGATAGTCCTTTTCAAGTTCGGCTATGGAAAGCTCGTCCTCTATTATCAATATTTTCTTTTTACTCATTGTAAGGCACCTCCTGATATTTTCTTAAAATGAAACTCACGATAGTTCCCTTACCTTCTTCGCCCCCTGCCCAGACCTTGCCGCCGTGGTCCTCAATTATCTTTTTCACGATTGAAAGGCCTATGCCGCTGCCGCCACGAGTCGAATTCCTCGATGCGTCAGTCCTGTAAAATCTGTCAAATACCCTCGATTGATCTTTCTTTGCTATTCCCTTGCCGTTGTCTTCAATGTCTACCTGTATAAAGTCTCCGGCATCGGAAAGCCGCATTTCGATGGTCCTCTCCGGCTTGTCCATATATTTTACTGAATTGTTTATTATGTTTTGTATTGCCCTGCGAAGCTGCTCCACATCCGCAATGATCAATGCATCCTCATTTAACATATCCTTATATATGAAGTGCACCCGCTCCCTTTCAAGTTCAAGCTCGAGCTCTTCTTTGCAATCGGAGAAATATTCCCTGATGTCGGTCTTTGTAAAGGTGTAGGGCATACGGTTTGTATCTATCTTGGAATAATATGTCAGCTCGTTTATGAGCTTGTCCATTCCATTTGCCTTATTATAAATAGTACGGATATATTTATCCATTTTTTCGGGAGTATCGGCAATCCCGTCCATAATCCCCTCGCAATAGCCTTTTATCGCCGTTATCGGGGTTTTTAAGTCATGCGAGATATTTCTTATCAGCTCATTGTTCTCGCTGTCTATGCTCATCTTTTCCTCTTGAGATTCCTTGAGCCTTTTTCGCATTTCCTCAAAGCCGACACAAAGCTCGTTGATCTCCTCTATACTGCTCTCCTCTTGAACTGTGAAGTCCAGATTGCCGTCCCTTATGTTGCGAGTCGCCATTTTCAGCTTTTGTATAGGCTGTGACAGCCCCCAATAGAGCCAGAGAGTTATCGCCAGCACCGTAACGACAAGTACGACTAAAGCGATGAGCAGAACGTCGGACAGCCACTGCTTAAGCCCCGGATACAGTTCGTTCAGATCAATGACTATAAAAGCACTGCCCTCCCTGCCGTCATCCAAGCTGAAATCCACCTGACGGATCATAACCTGAGTTTTTGTTCTTACCGCGGTCCAATCGCTATCATCGGACATATCACTGCCGTATTCGGGGAGTATGGAAAGAAGCTGCTCATCGTCAAAGACGTCCGAGCCCAAATAAGTTATGGCCTCATCTATGCGAACCACCAAGAACGCATTTGATTCTTCAAGCTTCTCGTTTATCCCGTCCAGATAATCCTCGTCCTCGAACAGAGCGCTGTCAAAAGCGGCGGTCTGAGAAAGCGCAGCATAATCCTCGTCCGTCAGGCGAGAGAGCATAATAGTGTTGTTATAAATATTTTCGATATTGCCGCTCTCGAAGCCGTACATTTCAAGTCTGTAGCTCGCCGTATACATATACATTATGACGATCAGCAGTACAGGGATCACTATGATTCCGGCAAAAGAGATCGCAATCCGCGTACCGAAGCGCATCGACTTTTTTCGCTTTTCTTTTTTAGCCATATGTTTACCGCAAAATTTTTCGCCGATAGTCCTGTTTTTCATTAAATAATATCAGATAAATCGCGCCAACTCAACAACGGATGGCAAAAGACCCCCGAGGCATACCGCCCCGAGGATCCGTATATATCCTTTGCTCGGCTTTTAGGCAAGCTTTCCTTCATACAGAGGATACTTCCCACAAAGCTCGTTTACGCCTTCCCTTATATAGTCCGCCTTTCCTTCAAAGTCAGTGCAGGCTAAATAGATATATTCAGCTATGCGCTCCATATCCTCTTCTACAAAGCCTCTCGTCGTAACGGCGGGAGTTCCGATGCGGATACCGCTCGTAACAAAGGCGCTCTGCGGGTCGTTCGGTATAGCGTTCTTGTTGACCGTTATATATACCTCGTCGAGCTTCTTTTCAAGATCCTTGCCCGTAATGTCGAACTTGCGCAGATCGAGAAGGATAAGATGGTTGTCGCTTCCGCCTGTTACCATATCGAAGCCTCTGTCCGCGAGCGCTTGTGCAAGCGCCGCGCAGTTCTTTCTTATCTGCTTCTGATACTCTTTAAATCCGGGCTTCAGCGCCTCTCCGAAGCAGACCGCCTTGCCGGCGATGATATGCTCGAGCGGACCTCCTTGCGTTCCCGGGAATACGGCTTTATTTATCTGCTTCGCGTATTCCTCCTTGCATAGGATCATGCCGCCTCTAGGTCCCCTTAAGGTCTTGTGCGTCGTGGTCGTGACAAAGTCGCAGTACGGAACCGGGTCAGGGTGCTCTCCGGCCGCCACGAGTCCGGCGATATGAGCCATATCCATCATAAGATACGCGCCGACCTCGTCCGCTACCTCCCGGAGCTTTTTAAAATCGAAGACTCTCGGATACGCCGAGGCTCCTGCGACGATTATCTTCGGCTTATGCTCAATCGCGAGAGCGCGGATATTGTCATAATCTATCCTTCCGGTCTCGCTGTTCAATCCGTAGGGGATTACATTGAAATAATTGCCGGAAATGTTGGCCTTTGAGCCGTGCGTAAGATGTCCGCCCGCATCTAAGCTCATACCGAGGATCGTATCTCCCGGCTTCACAAACGCGTAATACACAGCCATATTCGCCTGAGCTCCCGAATGAGGCTGCACGTTCGCGTGCTCCGCTCCAAAGAGCTGCTTTGCCCTTTCGATGGCAATAGTCTCCACCTCATCGACACATTCGCAGCCGCCGTAATATCTTTTCCCCGGATAGCCTTCCGCGTATTTATTCGTGAGCACCGAGCCCATCGCCGCCATAACGGCAGGGCTTACGATATTTTCCGAGGCGATAAGCTCTATATTCCTCTTCTGGCGCGCGAGCTCTTTCGCCATTGCCTTCCCTACCTCGGGATCCTTTTCAGAAACAAAGCCTATTGTATCCATTAAACCGCTGAACATTCGTGCGTTTCCTTTCTTAATTATACTTTACACTTTGGACCGCGCAGGCCCAAACCGCCTTGTTTTTCCCTGAAAATTATACTTAGTCCGCGCCCTTTGCGCAAGTTTTTCTTCAACCCTATATTCAAACATTATCCAGCGCCTATATATAAAACTCAAATAGACTTCCGCTCTTATTTATGATATTTTGGTTTCAATGGACGAACCTGTCCCGAAATTAAAAAAGTGCGCGCGGAAGCGCCGCCCCTTTAAGGAGAGCAACATGTTAAAGATCGAACACCTAACCAAGTCATACGGCGAAAAAAAGGCAGTAGACGACCTTTCTATACATATACATTCCGGCGAAATATACGGCTTTATCGGACACAACGGCGCCGGCAAGACGACGACGATAAAAGCCTGCTGCGGCTTGTTGCGCTTTGAAAGCGGCGAGATCTATATAGACGGACTTTCTATAAAGGAAAAACCCTTAGCCGCAAAGGCGAAACTCGCCTATATCCCCGACAATCCCGATCTGTATGACTTTATGACAGGCATACAGTTCCTCAACTTCGTCGCCGACATCTTTAAAATCAGCGAGTATGACAGACAGGAGCGCATACGCCGCTATGCAGACATCTTCGAGCTCACACCTGACCTCGGCCAGAGCATTTCCGCCTATTCTCACGGCATGAAGCAAAAGCTCGCTATAATCTCCGCTTGGCTCCATGAGCCACGCCTTATCATAATGGACGAGCCTTTCGTCGGCTTAGACCCGAAGGCCTCGCATCTGTTAAAGCAGATGATGCGCTCCGTATGCGACAGGGGAGGCGCCATATTTTTCTCCACCCATATACTCGAAGTGGCTGAAAAGCTCTGCGACAAGGTCGCGATAATAAAAAACGGCGCCCTTATCCGCTCCGGAACGATGGAGGAGGTCAAGGGTGATTCCTCTCTTGAGGAGGTATTCCTTGAGCTGGAGGACGGCAAATGATACGCGTTTTATTAAAAAAACAGTTTATGGAAATCTTTTCGTGGCTTTACCGCAACAAGAAAAAAAACAAGAACCGCACTAAACTCGGTATCGTTTTAACCTCCATAGTCTATATGTTCCTTTTAGTCTGTGTCGGCGGCCTTTTTTACGGTATAGCCTATCAATTAAGTCCCCTTATCCGCTTTGGCTACGGCTGGCTCTATTTCGCGATAATGGGGCTCGTAGCAATAGGCCTTGGCGTTTTCGGCAGCGCGTTCAATTCCTACGAGTCTCTCTACAAATCGAAGGACAACGACCTTTTGCTCTCCATGCCTATACCCATGCCCGCTATTCTTACGGCACGGCTTTTCGGTGTTTTGATGATAGGGCTGATATATCTTGTCACCGCTCTCGTTCCAACGCTTATCATCTGGTTCTCAAATATAAGCATAAGCCTCTCGGCGATCATATGCACGGCTGTGGCTGTTCTTATGATCCTGCTTTTAGTCCTCGTGCTGTCCGCCTTTGTCGGCTGGGTAGTAGCCCTCGTTGCCGGAAAGGTCAAACGCAAGAATATAGTGACCGTTTTCATTTCACTCGGCTTGTGCGCAATGTATTTCTTAGTAGGAAACCTCGACGAGAGTCTGCAGGCGGTCACTTTAAACCCTCTGGGTACGGCACAGATTATAAAGTCTTCTCTTTTTCCCCTTTACCATATGGGGCTTGCCGCCGAAGGAAATGTCATTTCGACTCTCATCTTTTCTGCGATAGTCTGCGCCCTATTCTCTCTCGAATACTTTGTCATGTCCCGCAGCTTCATAAGCCTCACGACGGTAAACAGGGGGACGGTGAAAAAAACATACAAGGAGAGCCGCGCTAAGGCACGCTCCCCAAGGCACGCTCTCTTGATCAAGGAGGCGCTTAAATTTAGCGGCAGTTCGACTTATATGCTCAACTGCGGCTTAGGCGTGGTATTCCTCCCTGTTGCGGCGGTCTTCTTCATCTGGCAAAAAGAGAGCATTCTTTCCGTAGTAGAGTCCCTCATGTCAATCTTTGGCTCGGAGGTTGCAGGTCTCGCGGCCGCGCTTGTCATCTGCTTTTTGATTTCAACCATAGACATCTCCGCTCCCTCTGTATCCTTAGAGGGCAAAAGCATCTGGATAATACAATCGCTCCCCGTCAACGCGTCGGAAGTCCTTATGGCAAAGCTGTACTTTCATCTTTATGTCGCCCTGCCCCCGACCGCGTTTTTGCTTATAGTGGTCGAAGCGCTGCTCCGCCCCTCTTTCGCAATGGGAGCACTCATTGCGCTGATAGCCTTTGCCTTTCTTCTGCTCTCGGCTTCTGTCGGCTTATTCGTCAACCTAAAGTTTCCGAACCTCACATGGACGAACGAGGCAGTCCCGATAAAACAGAGCATGAGTGTCGGCGTCGCCATGCTGGGCGGCTGGGGGCTTGCTGCCGCGCTCGGAGTCATATACTACTTTTTATCCTCATATATCAGTCCGCTTTTGTACGCGCTCATCGTCGCGGTCCTGTTTCTATCCCTCTCCCTTATCCTTACCCGTTATATAAGAACAAAAGGGGCGCGCATATTTGAAATTCTTTGATAAAGCTACATACGGCTCAGCTTGCCTCGGTTTCTCCCGAGACCGTTCCCGCCGTAATCGTATAACTTTCACCGCTCACAATATCGGGGCTGCTGAAAATGACGATCTCATAAGCCAGTTCCGGCTCATAGCTCCACAGGACATTCCCGTCCGCATCGGTAATGGTTACGGTGCTCCCGGCTTCCTGCGTGCCTACGCTGACCGCGATCACGCCCTGCTCGGACTCACTGAAGCTCTGAGCCATGCTCGATGCTCCCGTTCCAAAAAATGTGCCGCCCGTTATGGTCGCGCTCGCGTCATAGTCCAGAACGGTTGTATCGCCCTGGGTCGGGCCGGCAGAGATGATCTCTCCTCCGCTGATCTCTATCGTACCGTTGGCGTCCAGACCATCGCCCGAGGCATTGATGTATATGCTGCCGCCGGAGATAACTATCGTGCCCTCATATGAGGAGCTCCCGTCATTCCACATTCCGCCGCCGAACATGCCGTCCCGGCCGCCCGTCGTACCGCTTGAATCATTTCCTCCCGCGGCGTTTAATCCGTCGTCCGTTGCCACAATACTTATCTCTCCGCCTTGTATGTCCACATGGAGAGCCTCCATGCCCTCATAGCTCGTGCTGATATTTATGACCCCGTCCGTTACGGTCAAGGTATCGTCCGCGTGGAAGGCGTCGTCCCCCGACGCAAGTTCAAAGCTTCCGCCGTTTACAGTGATAGATGAGTTGGAATGAAGCGAATCGTCCGCGGAATCTATAGTAAAGCTCCCGCCCGTTATCGTCAGGTCGCCATCGGCCTTGATCCCCTTCATGCTGGTGCTGTCCTCGGAGCTCGTGCTCGTCGTCTCCATGCTCTGAGCTCCTCCCCTTCCGTTTTGAAAACCGCCCCAGAAATCGGAGCTCTCCTGCTCGGCATTCTCATTGCCGCCTCCGGCAACTATCTTGAAATTCCCTTCCGTTATCTGCATATAGTAACCGGCGCTTATGCCGTCGCCTTCCGCTTCTATCTCAAAGTCCCCGCCTGAGATATATACAAAACCCAAGGACTCGTCGTCATCGTTTTCGGCGTGCAGGCCGTCCTTGCCCGCGTCTATCGTAAGCGTCGTTTCTCCCGTGACGCGTATGCTGTCATTCGCGTCCAGCCCATGCGAGGCGGAGCTTATGATATAGTTCCCGCCTGTTATCACAAGGTCGTCCTTGCAGACTATCCCGTGTCCCGCCGGAGAGGTAACAGTAAGCGAGCCCGAGCCGTTCAGTGTCAGATCCTGTTTCGAGAATAAAGCCCCGTCTATGTTGTTATCGTCTATGGCGACAAACTCGCCCCCGTTAGTAAGATAATTCTCCGTCCCCTCCGCAAGGGTAATAAAGACCTTATCCGCCTCTAAGATATACAATGCAGCGGAGCTTTCGCTTGTTATATCTACGCCATTTAATACGAGCTGTATCTTCGCGCTGTCGGAAGCATCCACTATTATCATTCCGTCGTCTAGGCTGCCCGAGATTATATAAGTCGCTTCTTCTGTTATCGTGACCGTCGTGCCGGAAATCTTAACACTGTTTGAGCTTGAAGATGCACTGTCCCCGTCAAGCTCTATCAAAACGCTGTCGCTTTCATCATAATCACTCTCATAGTCCCTGTCCGTAAACATATCCGCATCGGTTTGAAGCTCTGTTTCTTGCGCTTCTTCTGATTGAGATTGAGTTTCTTCTGTTTGCGCCACGCTGCCGCTTTCCTCTGAGCCTGCGCTGCTTTCGGAACTACCTTCCGTTGACGCGCAGCCGCTCAGAGCCGCGACTAAAAGCGCTATGCCCAGCAGGGCAGAAAATGCTTTTTTCATAGCCCTATCCTCCTTATAACAGCTCTGCCACGGAGCTTTCCTGCGGAGAAACGGCAATCTCCAGATTTCCGTTCCGGCATCTTATCTGATCTATCATTTCTTTTTCTTTGTCTACGTCCCGAAGCCTTACATGATAGGTGAGCCGGAACATGCTGCCCATGTTCGTGGTCCTGACATATGCCAAGTCATGGGAGAGCGTATATTTTTCAAAAATATCTTCGAACACTCCGCTATAATCTAAATCCTCCGGTATGGTTATCATCAAAGTCTTATAGGAGGCGCCGTTCTTTTTCACGCCGAAATCCAGCCTGTTATATAATAAGAACAAGGCGCAGAGTATCAAGCTGAAAAGCAGCGCGTAACCCAAATAGCCCATGCCAGCGATAAGCCCCGCGCCCATAGCCAAAAAGAGTGTGCATATTTCTTTTGCCGTGCCCGGCGCTGAACGAAAACGAACCAGGCTGAATGCTCCCGCAACCGCCACTCCGGTTCCCACGTTGCCGTTTACCATCATTATCACGACGCAGACGACGGCGGGAAGCAACGCCAAGGTTATGACAAAGCTCTTTGTATAACGGGTGCGGTACATATAAGCAAGCGCCAGTATCAGGCCTATGACCAAGGCGCAGCCTATGCAGAGCAAAAAATCAGACACGCTGATAACATCGGTTATATCGGAATCGAACAGGCCTCGAAAAAAATTGTTAAGCATAAGCGGCTTCCTCCTTATTGATATTGGGATAGATGATAGTCTTATAAGCCGTCCCATATTTGGAAAACGAGCTCTTATATATATGCTCCTTTGAAAGAACTCTTGTCATCCACAGAGGAATTCCCCCTGTGCACTTAATCTCCATCAAGCTCTTCCCTTCGGGCAAGATGGGCGTCCCATAGACCTCCGCTCTTAAGGAGAGCTCTTCCGTCCGGCAGAGTATATTGCTGTCAAAGGTGACGCGGAAATCCGAGCGATCCTTGGCGTAAAAGGCCTCTCTTTCATAAGACAAAAAGGCGGCTGGGCTCAGCTTTTCATAGCATTTGAGAAAATAGTCGACCTCCTCGGAAATCTGGTTGTCCTCGCCGCAATGCCGTCTGCCGCAGAGCCAGTCCATCGCCTCTTTTTCGGTCAGTGCGATCCTGCGCTTATAGACTACCTTTTTATATTTCTTTTTCATCTCGACAAAGACCGTGCTATGGGCTTCCGCCTTGCAGTAGCTGCGGATACGCAGTTTTTCTTTATAGGCGGGACCGTCGATGGAACGGCGAATCAGCCGGTAAGTTTCTGTGTCAAAATATATATTACGGATAGTCGTCCTTCCGTATTGGTCGAGAGCCATATAGGGCTGCATCGCCTCGATAACCTTTTGTTTCTGCTCTTCTGTCAGCAAATATTTCAATTCATAGCGTTTAAAAACCACCTGAACAGCCATAAAAAACCTCCTGAAGCTCTGATGGTATCAGTGTACAGGAGGTTTATTGAACAATTATTGAAAAAACCGAGCGGTTTCCATTTTCAAAAGCAAGCTCATTTTTAATTCTTTAAAGAACAAGAGCTTTTCTTGTTCCTTTATTTTTTAGCTTTTCACCTTAACCACAGGCAACTTTACAATAAACTCTACTTTCCCATAGGCGCAGTGAACCTTTATCGTCCCTTTATGTGTGGTAGTGATGGCTTTTGCGATAGCAAGGCCGAGGCCGTAGTGATGTGCCTCGTCCGAGCGCGCCGTATCCGTTCGATAGAATCTTTCAAACAGATATTGTATTTGCTCCTCGGGGATAGCCTCCCCGCTATTTATAACGCGAAGGCAGGCGTGGTTTTTCTCTTTTTTCAGGCAAAGCACGACCGCGTTTCCATTTTCGCTGTGGGAGATCGCATTGTCGAGCAAGATGGCGATAAGCTGCTTTAATTGAATCTCGTTTCCGTAGACATAGATCTCCGTGGCGACCTCGGATTCCAGTCTCAGTCCGTTTTCATACGCTATGGTCTCAAAGGCAAGTGTCTCGCCGTAGACCAGACGGCTTAAGTTCACGTTCTCCATATGCGGGACGACATTTTCCGTCCTTGCCAGCTCCAAGAGATGCGAGATAAGCGCGGACATTCTCTCGCTTTCATATTGTATGTTTGAGAGCCACCGATTTTCGCCAATTTCACGCGAAATCAGCTCCAAGTTTGTATTTATCACCGCCACCGGCGTTTTCAGCTCATGCCCCGCGTCGGAGATAAACTGCTTCTGCCTCTTGTAGCTCTCCTCAAGCGGAGAAACGATCCAGTTGGCAAGAAAGAGCGCAAGAAAGAAAAGCACCACCAAAGCGATAAGAAAAAAGATAAGGGTATAATTCAGCAGGGTGTCCGCGGATTCATGCATGAGCGTATTGTCCATAAAGGCGACTAAAGTATAGTCTCCCTTGTCCGCGACCAGATAGATGAGATTCTGCTCGACGCCTTCGCTCTTTCCGCCGTCGATGATCTCCTCGGCAAGCTCCGTAAGCGCGCTCTCATCTAAGCTTTCTACATCCGCCGTATCTACCTTCAATACCTCTCCGCTCTTAGACAGCGCCACGGAATAAAAGGTGGACAGCTCTAATTTTGGAGGAGGGGACTGGAGTCCGTCTATGGGCATTTGATCCGTCCGCCCTATGTTCTCTCCTTCCGAAAGGGAATACCCCTCTACATACTCCTCCAGTATAAGCCTATTTTCGTTCGTCAGATCCGTATAGCTGGCGATATAGATCACTAAGATGGTCCCGACCAGCACTAAGACGAGCATAAGAAGGACGGAAAGGACTATCTTCCATCTGGATTTTTTAAACATCCTCATACCTCAATTCATAGCCTATGCCGCGCACCGCCTTTATCTCCGTCTTTGAGTCGATAAAATGCAGTTTCTTTCGGGCAAAAGACATATAGACCTCCACATTGTTGTATTCGGCGTTGCTGTCAAAGCCCCATATCTTCGCCGCAAGCTGCTCCCTCGTCAATATCTGTCCCTGATTCGCGATCAGGTACTCGAAAATGCGCAGCTCTTTTTCACTTAGGCGCACGCTGTTTTCTTTGCACCAAAGGGTCGAGGTATCTTTGTCCAAGGTAATGTCGCCAAAGGAAAGCGTCCCGTCAGGACTGTTGATATTCCTGCGGCTAAGGGCTCTCAGCCTCGCCAAAAGCTCTCCTGTCATAAAGGGCTTTGTGAGATAATCGTCCGCTCCGCAGTCGAGTCCCGTGACCTTGTCATCGAGCTCACTCTTTGCCGTCAGCATCAGGATAGGCGTTTTTATCCCTTTTTTCCTTGCCTCGGAAACTATTTGAAAGCCGTTCTTATTAGGAAGCATGACGTCCAAAACGGCAAGGTCATAGGTCCCGGTCTCCAGCGCTAGCAGCCCTTCGAACCCGTCCGCAAAATGATCCACATCATATTTTTCCTGCCGCAGTATCTCACATAAGGCCTGGGCCATTCTCTTTTCATCTTCTACGAGTAAAAGCCTCATATATATACCTCCGATATGATATGACTATAGCCTAAAAAGCTTTAAAAATGATTGAAATCCTTAAGTGAAACAAAACAGAAAGACAGGGATTCCTTCTCCCTGCCCCTCCGGAAACAGCGTTCTCCTACTTTCTCTCATCATATGCTTCCCACCTATGCCCTGTCCTCAACTCCTTTTCTCTTTTGTATAGTACACCGTACTACAGGCCCCCTGCGCTGTCAATCGCCATGCAAGCCTTTAAGTTTTCTTTTTATCACTAAAGATTGAGTCTATTATTATCTATTGCGTTTATTTCTTTGGACCTTCTTTATAGAAAAGTCTGACACAAATTTTAGTTGTGTTTATAACAACTTATGGTTTTGTTTAAAAATCTTAATAGTATTGGCAAAGACCGGCAAACCGATTAAAATAAAAGTCGGACTAAAAAATTTTTTGCTAAAGGATTTATCATATGGCATTAGGCTTATTGCTCCCGTTTATCGGGACGGTTTTGGGCGCGGCCTGCGTCTTTTTTATGAAATCGGGACTTGGAAACAATGTACAGCGCGCGCTCACCGGCTTTGCGTCGGGCGTGATGATAGCCGCTTCAATCTGGAGTCTTATCATCCCCGCGATCGATCAGTCCTCGGCCTTAGGCGAGCTTTCGTTTCTTCCCGCGATTATCGGCGTTTGGCTCGGTATCCTCTTCCTGCTCCTGCTGGATCACATAATACCGCATCTGCACCGCACAGGCCACCAGGCCGAAGGTCCCCATGTCCGACTCAACAATACGGCCATGCTCACCTTGGCGGTTACGCTGCACAATATCCCTGAGGGTATGGCGGTAGGCGTTGTCTACGCGGGACTTGCGGCAAACAATACGCAGATTTCCGCCGCCGGGGCCTTCGCCCTGTCACTCGGCATAGCAATACAAAATTTCCCCGAAGGCGCTATCCTCTCCCTTCCTCTGCATTCGGACGGTGTTGGAAAGGGTAAGTCTTTCGCTTACGGCGCACTCTCGGGGGCCGTCGAACCCGTCGCGGCGCTGCTCACCGTTCTCGCCTCGACTTGGATCGTGCCGATCCTTCCTTATCTTCTGAGTTTTGCCGCAGGAGCGATGATCTACGTCGTCGTCGAGGACCTTATCCCCGAAATGTCGCAGGGTACACATTCACACATCGGCGTTGTTGCATTGGCGGCAGGCTTTACGCTCATGCTCGCGCTCGATGTCGCGCTTGGCTGAATAATTGCCAAAACAAGAACCGACTATTTGATTTTTTCTATTAAGGAGGCATTTTATGTGGCTGATTTTTGCTATAGGTTCGGCTTTCTTCGCCGGCCTCACTTCCGTACTCGCAAAACGCGGTATAAAGACTACCGATTCCGACGTCGCTACGGCGATAAGGACCATTGTGGTTTTGATCTTCTCCTGCCTTATAGTCCTGATCTCGGGAGTCGGAGAACAACTTTTTACTCTCGATACGAAAACCGTCGTTTTTCTTGTCCTTTCGGGCGCGGCGACGGGCGCTTCATGGATATGCTATTTTCGGGCGCTTCAATACGGGAACGTAAACAAGGTTGTGCCAATAGACAAATCGAGCACCGTCCTTACGATCATCTTGGCCTTTATATTCCTCGGCGAAAGCGTAAGCCCGCTTAAGGCCGTGGCGGTCTTAGTTATTGCTCTCGGCATCTTTTTGATGATAGAAAAAAAGGATATAGTTAGACAGAAGGAAAGGGAAAAGGGGCGATGGCTGCTATATGCCGTCGGCTCCGCTTTTTTTGCCAGCCTGACGACCATCTTAGGAAAGATAGGCATAGAGGGGGTGGACTCCAACCTCGGGACCACGATAAGAACCGTAGTCGTGCTCATCATGGCCTGGGGCATAGTCTTCGCTTCCAAGAAAGAGGGTTTAGTCAAAAAAATCCCCCGAGGCGAGCTTTTGTTCATCTGCCTCTCGGGGGTCGCGACGGGCGCCTCATGGCTTTGCTATTACAGGGCCTTACAGGACGGCCCCGCCAGCGTAGTCGCCCCTATAGACAAACTGAGTATCCTTGTGACCGTCGTCTTTTCGTATTTCATGTTCGGAGAAAGACTCAGCAAAAAGGGAGCCGCGGGGCTTGCCCTGCTCGTTATAGGGACGGTTGCGATGGCTATGCTTTAAGCCTTAGTAGACGGCAATCGGTCCGTATGGCCCGTCTATAATCTCTATCTTCGTTTCGAATATTTCGGACAGGAGCTCCGGCTGCATTATCTCGTCCACATCTCCGAAGGCGGCGATATGCCCGTCCTTCATGGCGCAGATACGGTCGGAGTATTTTGCCGCGAAGTTGATGTCATGCATTACCATCAGGATCGTGCGCCCAAACTCATTCGCCGCCTTTCGCAAATGTTCCATCATTTGAACGGCGCGCGCCACGTCCAAGTTGTTCAGTGGTTCGTCCAAAAGGACATACTCAGTTTCCTGACATAAGACCATGGCGACATACGCCCTTTGGCGCTGGCCGCCGGAAAGCTCGTCCAGATAACGGTTCTCCAGCTTCGTCAGCTCCAAAAAGTCGATGTATTTTGAGATGATCTCCTCGTCCTCTATGGTCAGCCTTCCCTTGGAATAAGGAAAGCGTCCGAAGCCTACAAGCTGGCGCACCGTCAGTCTTGTCACGAAATGATTTTCCTGACGCAGGATAGTCAGCACTTTCGCAATGTCCTCAGAATTGGAGTTGCTCACGTCCATGTCCGCCACTTTTATCTGTCCTTCGTCCATATTCAAAAGCCTTCCTATCATCAAAAGCGCCGTGGATTTTCCGGCGCCATTCGGCCCGATAAGGCAGGTCAGTCCCGCCTTGGGTATCTGTATGGTAAGAGGCCCTATCTTCACCTCGTCTGTGTATATTTTCTTTGTGTTTTGTAAATCTATCATAGCGAACCCCTTTTAAGCAGTACTATCAAGAACGCGATTCCGCCAAACATTTCTATGATAATAGAAACGACACCCTGGGCGCGGAACACATGATACATGAAAAAGTATGAAGCGGTCAGGACTAAAAAGCCTATTGCCAGCGCCATCGGAAAGATGTATTTGTGGTCATAGCTGCGCACCATCTGATAGGTCATGGACGCGACTAAAAATCCGTAAAAGGTCAGCGGTCCTATCAATGCCGTGGAAACGGACATGAGTATGGACACAAGGACTAAGATATAGATCGTTCCTCTCTGGTGGTTGACCCCTAAAGCCGTGCTCGCATCTCTTCCGAGCGCCAAGACGTTCAACTTCTTTGAATACGTGATGACGAGCACCGCGGTGACAACTATAATGGGAACGGCGATCGGGAAGTAATCCGCGTCCGCATTTGCGACCGAGCCGAAAAGCCGCGCCTGTAAGATGTCATATTCAGACGGCGCTAAAAGACGCCGCATAAATTGGGACAGGGATTTAAGTCCGCTGCCTATAATGACCCCCACAAGGAGCATTAGCTGAAGATTGCCGTATTTCCCCGCAAGCAGCCAACCGTAAAGGATAAGGCAAAGCGCAATCATCGCGGCAACTTGGAGCATGAACGGTCCCACGCCGGTAAATTCCAGAAAGGTCGTCGTCCCAAAAAAGAACATGGTCGCGGTCTGGATAGCCGAATAAAGGGACTCAAAGCCCAAAAGCGAAGGCGTTATGATACGGTTGTTCGTCGCGGTCTGGAATGAAACGGTGGCTAAGCTCTGGCAGATTGCAGCGATAAGCATGGCGATTATGGCTGTCAGCCTGCGCTTCACCACAGGTATAAATGATGACGAGGTGACCGCGACCGGTATCTCGTAGACCGCAAGGCCGATGGCGGCAATCACTCCTAATACGAGCAGCACCGTTAACAATATCCAATAACGCCGCCTCTCTTTCTTGGAACGGAATGCTCCTGATAAGCGAAGCTGAATCTCTGGATTGTTTTCTATAGTCACGCTTTTGTTTGTCTGATTTTCCATGTTCACCTCGCTTTCCTCTGTTTCATTAAGATTAAGATAAAGACGACCGCTCCCATCGTTCCGAGGATCATGGAGACCGGCACCTCAAAGGGCATTATAATCGTGCGGGAAATTATATCGCAAAGGGTAATTATTATCATGCCCAGCATGCAAACCCAGGGCAGATTGCTCTTTAAATCGTCGCCTCGGTACATGGAGACAATGTTTGGGACGATCAGTCCCAAAAACGGCAGATTCCCGATAACGGCTGCCACGATACCCACCGAAGCGGAAACAAGTCCCGTCCCTACAAGGACTATCCTGTTGTAATTAAGGCCCAAGCTGGTCGATACGTCCTGTCCCAAGCCTGCCAAGGTCAGCCTGTCCGCATATATGAAGATTACGATGTTCACTATGACAATGAGCCATAGGTACTCGTAACGCCCGACCTGAACCTGAGCAAAAGAACCCGCGAACCATGTTTCGAGACTCTGCGTCATGCTGAACAAAAGCCCGACAAAGGTCGATACAGCGGAAACCACTGCTCCGAGCATCATGCCGACAATGGGAACGATAAGGGACGAACGCAGCTTTACCTTTCTTAAAAACAAAAAGAAAATCATAGTTCCCACGAAGGAAAATACGATCGCGCCCGTCATTCTGAGCACCAAAGACGGTGACGGGAACATCACATAGATAAATATGAGCCCGAGCCCCGCCCACTCAATGGTTCCGGTCGTTGTAGGCTCCACCATTCTGTTCTGCGTTATAAGCTGAGTCACAAGCCCTGACATAGACATAGCCGCTCCTGTCAGGAGCAGCGCTATCGTGCGGGGAACACGAGTGATAAAGAACATGTCCCAGCCGTCTTCTTGACCTTGAATATCATAGACTCCCGTAAACATCGACAAAACTGCCAGCCCTATAACGACCAGCAGTGTAATGACGAAACGTTTAGTCAATAGTTTTTTTCGTTTAAAAATCCGGGGCTGAGTCTTCTCAGCCCCATTGATTTCTTTAGTATGTTTTGGCATATCAATACCTATTTATCATCCTGCAAAAGCCGCTGCCAGATCAGCGAACAGCTCGAGATAAGTCTGGATAGACTCATTCGTATATGTATCGGCGGGTGCATAGACAACCTGATCGTTTACGATGGCGGTCGTGTTCTGCAGTGCTGCGGCATTAGCGATAACGTCGCTTGCCGGCGTATAATCTTCTCCCGAAGACGTCGCTACGTCACGGTCTAATACCATGATCCAGTCGGGGTCGCTCTGCGCTATGGCCTCTACGGAGATGTCGTCGCCCTGATGATCCGAGGTCGAATCATCAATGTTTAGAGCCTGAACCCAGCCGAAGATTTCATACATCGGGCCCCAAACCCTGCCGGTGTAAGGAGCGGAGAAGCCGATATTACCGCCGGAAACTATAACGCTCATTACCGTATCGGTTCCGTTGTATGCTTCCTGAACCGACTCGATAGCGGCGTTGAATTCGTCTATCAGTTCCTGAGCTTCGTCATTCTTATCAAAGATAAGTCCCAAAGCTGTAACGCCGTTTATAAGGCAGTTCACCAAGCTGTCGCCCGACTCGCCTTCTTCCTCGGAAAGCTCATAGTTAAGATTGATAACTACCGCATCCGGAACCAGCTCTACTATCTCCTCATAATAGCCCGAAAAACGCTGTCCCACGATAACGAGGTCGGGATCAACCGCCGCAATCACTTCAAGGTCGGGATCGTTATGTGTGCCGATATCCTGAATGCTGTCGTCGCTCGAATAAGAAATTCCATCCGGAATAAGCTGCTTGGGCGCGGCTGCAAGCTCAATGCCCCAGTCATCTAAGGTCTCGAAGGTCCTGTTGTCCAAAGCGACAACAACTTCCGGATTTACCGGAACCGTAACAGTCCCGTTGGCGTCGGTTATCTCTACGGTCGTAGCATCCGAACTGCTCTCTTCTGAGCTTTCGCTTGATTCTTCTACCGCACTCTCCTCGCTGCTTGATTCGGATTCTACGCTCGTGTCACTTGATGATGAGCTCTCCTCGCTTGTCGAAGAGCAAGCCGATAAAAGCATTGCCGAAGCCACAGACAAAACTAACAATTTAGATAAAAATTTTCTTTTCATAAATTCCTCCTAAAAAGATTTGAATTATCAATGCCAAGCCCATATTGCCACGGGATATAGCTTTCGCAGCCAACGTCGATATTTGCCTTGAACCTTTTGAATGCCCTTTCTCTTTTCTGTGTATTTTGCTCAGGTTCTTGTTAGCACCGACTAACCGACGTGCAAAATAAAAGCAAGCCATGTGGTTTGCCGCATTGCTCGCGCTTACACGAGGCATATCAGCAAGGCATATGGTTTGCATCTCGTTAGCATTGGCTAACGCGCTGTTTAGTTGTACTATACTGAAAATTTTCAACTTCGTCTATAACTATTTTTAAATTTTTTCATTTTTTTGCGGTTTGCCTTTTTTAAGCTTGCTTTATCCTATTTTGTTGAGCGTTTTTAACATGGATTATCTTTGAGCCTATGGTGATTTTACCAAGGATTTTTAATATAAATTAGCACTTATATCCGGCAAATATAAAAAAGTGTGCGCCTCCACAGCGAAGCGTTTTTGTACGATAGGAAATTTCATTTCCTATCGTACAAAAAACCGATCCGGCTCCACAAAAAAGCCGAATCGGTTCAGGTCAATTAGTTCATTCTGCTTCTACCAACGGGCGCACGTTGTAGATATTCGGCCAGCAGTGGGCGTCATATACCACGCCGGTCAGGTTGGA
>CAYXUB010000001.1:0-41405 GCA_964468385.1 uncultured Lachnospiraceae bacterium | reverse complement strand
AAAAAAACTTATTGCCTATACAATAAGCGCAAATGTATAATTATCAAAAATACTATCATATGAAATACGGAGCTAAAGTAATATGATTTATAATGAATTCAAAGGGCTTATGATTTCCGACCTCGGCTTTGACACAAAGAGATTGCCGATCACAAATGATGATAATTCATATATTGATGAGGAGCGTTCCGAGGAATTGATAAACTACGCTCTTGCACACGGCGTAAATTATTACGACACCGCCTCCGATTACCACGAGGGAAAGGCTGCATCGTTTTTGGGCAGTGTCCTCTCAAAGCATCCCAGAGATAGTTTTTTTATAGCACACAAATTTCCCGGCCATGAATCTAAAAGCATATCTGAAACAGAAGAAATATTCGAAGCTCAGTTGGAGGAATGCCGTGTTGAATATTTTGACTTTTATCTCGTCCAAAATGTAGACGAAGCAAGCGTTGATTCATATATCTCCCCAAGCAACAAGGTCATGGAATATTTGATCGGGCAAAAGAATAATGGCAGAATCCGTCACCTTGGAATGCATACTAATGGGAAGATAAAGGCGATAGAACGCTTTTTAAGAGTATATCGCGAATATATAGAATTTGCACAGATGCAGCTGAATTATCTCGATTGGTCTCTTTTAGGCGCCAAAGAACGCCTCGAATTTTTAAGAGATAACTCCCTTCCTATATGGGTTACGGGTCCGCTTAGGAACGGACAGTTAACGAAGCTTGAAAAAGCCTATGAAGACACCCTTAAATGTTTTCGTCCAAACGAAACAGCGGTTGGATGGGCCTATAGGTTTGTACAGTCTACGGCAGCTGTCAAAACGATAATTTCGGGCTTTTCCGATCTCGAACAGCTCAAATCAGACCTTGCCCTTTTTGAAGACGAAGTCCCTTTACTTAACGGAAAAGAGGCCGCTATTCTTTTATCTATAGTAAACGATGCCCTATCCAAAAGATTGATAAATTGCACGGCATGCAGGAACTGCACAGAATACTGCGAGCATCATCTTGACATCCCTACTCTTATTGACCTTTATAACGAGTATAAACTAACGCATTCTGTCGAATTTATAACAAGGCCATGGTCAACTATTCCGGAGGATAAAATGCCATCGCATTGCTATAGCTGCGGCGCCTGCGAAAAAGTGTGTCCCCAGAATATAAAAGTTTCCGAAATAATGAAGGTTCTTTCCGAGATAATGCGTGATCAAGAGGCAGTTTGTTAGTTTTCATTGCTTTTACTGAACCTGCTTCATCAAGGAGGGATCAGCTTGAAAATATATCTTCCCACAAATGTCAAATTTATAATAGACAGTCTTCAAAAAAAAGGTTATGAGGCATATGCCGTCGGCGGCTGTGTCAGAGACAGTCTTCTTAGGCGTCTCCCAAACGATTGGGATATAACCACCTCTGCCCTTCCTGAGGAAATAAAATCGCTTTTTAAACGCACGGTCGATACAGGGATCGAGCATGGCACCGTTACGGTCCTTATGGGTAAAGAAGCCTATGAAGTCACTACCTTCAGAAAAGACAATGAGTATGTCGATATGCGCCATCCTTCGTCTGTCGATTTTGTATCCGATATATACACGGACCTTCGTCGGCGTGATTTTACTATAAACTCCATGGCTTATAACGATAAAAACGGACTTATAGATCCATTTGGAGGTTTAAAAGACCTGAATGAAGGCATAGTGCGCTGTGTCGATGATCCCTTTGAGAGATTTTCCGAAGATGCCCTGCGTATATTGAGAGCTGTTCGCTTCTCTGCTCAACTTTCCTTTAGCATAGACGAAAAGACACGCAGTGCTATAAGTAAGCTCAGCCATCTTTTGAAGCATATAAGCGCCGAACGCATATGTTCGGAACTTATAAAACTTATAATCTCCCCACATCCCGAATATTTAAAAGAGGCATATACTCTTGGGATAACTCGTGTTTTTTTCAGGGAATTCGACAGGATAATGGAGACGGAACAGCACAGCAAATACCATATATACTCTGTCGGCGAACACAGCTTAAAGACAATGCAGTATATAGAACCCGAACGTATCCTGCGCCTTACCATGCTACTCCACGATATCGGTAAACCCGACACTAAGACTACCGATAAGTATGGAAACGATCATTTTAAAGGCCATGCCGAGATAAGCGCTCAGATTGCCAAAGGTTTTATGCGGAGGCTGAAGTTAGACAATGACACGATAAAGAAAGTAACAACGCTTATAAGATTCCACGACTGGCGTTATAATCCCTCTCCAAAGAATGTCAGATACGCCATAAACGTTGTGGGCAATGACCTATTTCCTTATTTAATACAAGTACAGCTTGCTGACAGTAAGGCAAAAAGCGACTATTTCAAAGACGAAATGCTCAAAACAATAGCCGAAATAGAAAAAATATACCGTACGATCGTTTCAGAGAATCAATGCGTTTCTATAAAGCAGCTATGTATTAACGGAGCGGACGTCTTAGCCCTTGGCTGCCCTCCAGGTCCCAAGGTCGGAGAGCTGCTTGAAGCAGCTTTAAAAAAAGTACTTGATGACCCGGCTAATAATGAACCGCAGTTTTTAAACCAATATATAAAAGAGCTTTTGACGGAGAAATGTTATGAGAGTGAACGCAACGGAACAATTTAAAAAATGGATAAGCGACCCGTACTTCGATGAGGCGACAAAAAACGAGCTGATCGCCATAAAGGACGACGAAAAAGAGATAGAGGATCGCTTTTACAAGGAGTTAGAATTCGGCACAGCCGGACTTCGTGGCATAATAGGCGCCGGAACAAACCGGATGAATATCTATACCGTTAGAAAAGCGACACAGGGTCTTGCTAACTACATAATTAAGCAAAAAGCAGAAAACAGAGGCGTCGCTATAGCATATGACTCAAGACACATGTCGCCCGAATTCGCAGATGAAGCCGCTCTATGCTTGAACGCAAACGGCATAAAAGCTTATGTGTTTGATTCTCTGCGGCCAACGCCCGAACTTTCATTTGCAGTAAGATATTATTGCTGTATCGCAGGCATAAATATAACGGCAAGCCACAATCCGAGCGAATACAACGGTTATAAAGTCTACTGGGAAGACGGCGCTCAGATAACTCCCCCTCACGATACAGGTATAAGCAAAGAAGTACAGGCTGTAACGGAGCTTACCTCGGTTAAAACAATGGACAAAAGCACAGCCATCGAAAAGAAGCTTTATATCACAATAAATAAAGAAGTCGATGACGCATATATCGATGAAGTAAAAAAGCAGGTTCTCCACCCGGAATCGATAAAGCAGCAAGCATCTTCTCTTAAAATAGTATACACTCCCCTACACGGCACCGGAAATATTCCTGTTCGCCGCATTTTAAAGGAACTCGGTTTTTTGAACGTATATGTGGTTCCCGAGCAGGAACTTCCCGACGGAGATTTCCCAACCGTTTCGTATCCAAACCCCGAATCGGAGGAGACCTTTGAGCTTGCTTTAAAGCTTGCGAAAAAAGTCGATGCCGATCTTGTTCTTGCAACCGATCCCGATGCGGATAGGCTCGGTGTTTGGGTTAAGGACAAAAAAGGTATATATCACAGCTTAAACGGAAACATGTCCGGCTGCCTTATCGGTGAATATGAAATAAGCCAGCGAGAAGCCGTAAAAGGCCTTCCTCAGGACGGCACTCTTATCACGACGATCGTTTCGACAAAACTCGCAAAGGCAATAGCCGCCGCATACGGTGTAAGATATATAGAGGTACTCACGGGTTTTAAATATATCGGACAGCAGATACTGTCATTTGAGCAGAACAACAGCGGGACTTATCTTTTCGGCTTCGAAGAAAGTTACGGCTGCCTTATCGGTACCTATGCCAGAGACAAGGATGCCGTCGTTGCTTCCATGGCTTTATGCGAGGCTGCCGCATACTATAAGTGTTTTGACATGACGCTTTGGGAAGCTATGCTTTCACTGTACGAAAAATACGGATATTACAAAGAGGACCTTCGCTCCATAACGCTCTCCGGCATAGAAGGACTTCAAAAGATAAGCGACACAATGGATTCCCTAAGAGCCACTCCTCCCGCATCCATAGGCGGGCTCAAAGTCAAGGCTATCAGGGATTACAAGAAGGGTATTATAACTGACCTTAGTACGGGAAAAGAATCCGCCACGGGGCTTCCCGAATCTAACGTACTTTACTTCGACCTTGAAGACGAAGGTTGGGTATGCGCAAGACCTTCCGGAACCGAGCCTAAGCTTAAACTTTATTACGGCATACGCGGAAACAGCGAGGCGGCTGCCCAAGAAAAAGATAAGATTATGAAAAAAGCGCTCGAAGATCTCGTATAAACAAGACGTGAAAGCGCCAAACAGCTATTTGCGGGTGTTCAGGCTTGATATTATATCGTAAAGCCTGAGCTCGCTTTTTTTACAAGAAGACGAGACAAAGGAATGCGGCTCAGCCTCACCACAGACATCTATTCCTATAACATCATAGTTTTCGCAAATATAACGCAAAGCCGTTTCAAGAGTTTCTATATTCATTTCACCTTGCTCCCAGTTCACCTTTATCTCTGTTTCGGAAAGAACATCCTTGTCGATAGAAATATATATAGGATAATCCTTACTTATTATCTTTTCTATGGCTTTACAAACTTGCGGCTTTTCTATATTCGCTTCTTCCATAGAAATAAATAAGGTATTATCGGAACAAGCTTCTGCTGCCAACTCTATGTCTATCTTAGGAGGACCGATGATCAGCGTCTTTTTCAGCGGCAAAGAACAGTCCTTTTGCAACTCGGCTATCCAGTTTCCGCAGGAAAGCGCCGGTATTAGAGAAGAGCTTTGCATATCCGTATGCCTGTCGAATACAATAAGGGAAAAGGGCTCTTCTATCTTTCTTATCCAGAAAGCGCTTGCGTAATGGTAGTTCCCGTTATCGATGAAGTGTATCCCCACGGGTTCGAAACCGTCCAGCCGTCTTTCTATCTCTTTTGCCGCCTCAAGGCTGCAATAACCGTTCGTCCCTTCTATATCCTCAAGCGGAACAATCCGCTCGTCCTCTTTTAGGCGTCTATCCGCATACACGCCGGAAAAACTGCAATATATTTTCATATCTTTTCCGTTATCAAGGCTTTTATCTTTCAGGGCCTCTTCTTTATTATTTCACTTTCTTTTTTATATATACTATTCGGAGGCACTACGCCGCGAACACTAGAGAGCGGATATATATTGGTATAAGGCCCGACCACACTGCCGGGATTTAATATACTCCCGCAGCCTATCTCTGCCCCGTCTCCTATCATCGCCCCTATCTTTTTCCTTCCGGTCTCTATAAACTCACCCTCCGCTTTGACTAAAACGGGAAGCTTATCCGCTTTGACATTTGAGGTGATGGATCCGGCACCCATATGTGCCTTGTATCCGAGTATAGAATCGCCTATATAGTTATAGTGCGGAGCCTGTACCCTATCGAAAAGGATAGAGTTTTTGATCTCCGTAGAATTCCCTACAATGGCGTTCTTGCCGACTATGACCCCTCCCCGTAAAAAGGCGCAGTGCCTGATCTCGGCTCCCATATCTATTATGCAGGGAGCTGAAATAAAAGCGCTGTCGTAAACATTACTGTCTTTAGCGATCCAGACTCCCTCCTTTGGGCTGTAAAACTCATCTTCCGACAATGTAGGACCTTTCTTTAATATAAACTCGCTTATTTCCGAAAGAAGCTCCCAGGGATAAGCCCTCCCTTCAAAAAGCGGAGCCGCGATCGTATTCATTTCTAAAAAAATTTCATTTACAGCAACATATTTCATATAGATTCTCCGTTAATAATACTTTACTCCACATGTTTGAAGAACAAGAAAATTTTCTTTCGCTCTGTGCTCGCGTAACGGTACTAAGCTCTTTTTGTATAATAACTTGCAGTCTGCTCAAAGCGCCTGCGCAGCTGCTCCACATTATTTTGCTCTTTTACCTTTTCGGAATATTTGGTGATAAAAGCGCTTAATTTATCCATGTATTCCTCCGGACTGACCTCTCCGTTCGCAACATAGGTCAGACCCTTTTCCCAGCTTGCGGTAAGCTCAGGATTCAAAAGAGGCTTTATCGAAGCTTCGACAACGTCGGCGACCATCTCTCCAAACTGCGTAGGGTTTATGACTTGCGTCTTTTTATTCAGATTCAGGTAGGATATCGAAATGAGTTTTCTTATTATCTCGGCACGTGTTGCCGAAGTTCCTATCCCGCTTCCCTTTATCTGCGCCCTTAGGCTTTCATCTTCTATTAACTGCCCTGCATTCTCCATCGCAAGTATCATGGAACCTGAAGTATATCGTTTCGGTGGAGTGGTCTCACCTTCTTTAATCTCAAATCCCTCTATAGGCAGTATATCACCTTTTTTTAACTTTGGAGCTATCAGCTTTTCTTCTTTATCATTTACGACTGAAGAAAATCCCGAGATTTTCAGATAACCCTCCTCGGTCAGGGTTTTGAAATTCGCAAAAAAAGCTTCATTGCCTATATCTGCTCTAATAGCCGTCTTTTTATAAACGGCCGGCGGATAGAAAATACTCAAAAACCGTCTGACAATAAGCTCGTATATATCAGCGCTTAGTTTTGGAAGCCTCTCTACGGCCGCGGCGCCCTGTCCGGTAGGTATTATAGCATAGTGATCTGTTATCTGGGCATCGTTCGTATACTTCGTCCTTCCTATCGTACTATATGAGCCTAAGCTAAATATTTCGTCTACAAAGCCGGCAAAACGAGAGGCTTTCTTAAGCCCGTTTAAATTCTTTTCTATCTGTTTCGCGACCGCGCTTGATAACACCCTCGCGTCCGTCCTCGGATATGTGCACAGCTTTTTTTCATAGAGTTCCTGTGCTATCTTCAGCGTTTCATCGGGAGATATCTTAAATCGTCTCGAGCATTCGTTTTGAAGTTCCGCCAGATTGAAAAGCATAGGCGCATTCTTCGTCTCCTTTTTATTGGACACGGAGACGACGCGCGCCTGAAACGGCAGCGTTTCTTTCAGCTTTTCTATAAAACACTCTGCCTCTTCTTTTTTCAGGAAACCATTGTCCTTATATAGCAACGGCGAAGCAAAATAATTGCTTCCGTCAACGGCCTTCCATTCGGTTTTTAAACTTCCTTCCTTTGTGGATAAATCAGCATTGATCTTATAATATACGACCTTTTCAAAATTCCTGATCTCTCTTTCTCTTTTGACGACCATTCCAAGTATACAGGTCATAACGCGTCCGACCGCAATGGCACGATATTTCTCTCCAAGAAAATCCGCAGCCGCATAGGCGTATTTGAGCGAAAGCGCACGTGAGAAATTTATGCCCATAAGATAGTCTTCCTTCGCGCGCAGAAAAGCGGATTCCGAAAGATTGTCGTATTCGCCTAAGTCCTTTGCCTCCCTGATACCGCGCAGAATTTCCTCCTCGGTCTGAGAATCTATCCAGACGCGTTTACGTTTTTTCCCCTTAACCTGCGCCATCATTTCGACAAGACGATATATGTATTCTCCCTCCCGTCCTGAGTCGGTGCATACATAAATTGTCTCGATATCCTTGCGATTCAACAGTCTCTTTACTATCTCAAACTGTTTTTTTACGCCCGGTATGACTTCGTATTTGAATTCTTTAGGAATAAAAGGCAAAGTGTCAAGAGACCACTTCTTATATTTTTCATCGTATGCGTCCGGATAGCTCATTGTAACAAGATGTCCGACACACCATGTAATAACATAGCTGTCGGACTCCATATAGCCATCCTTAGATACTGCCTTTTCCTTGAGAGCCGATGCGAACTCACGAGCTACGCTCGGCTTTTCGGCAATAAATAAAACTTTTCCCAATATTATTTCGCCTCTATATATTTTAACGCGGTAAGCGCCTCGGCGCTCAGTATCGCACCTCCGGCAGCCCCCCTTACCGTATTATGAGAGAGCCCAATAAATTTCCAGTCATAAATGCTGTCCTCACGGAGCCTTCCGACCGATACCCCCATACCGTTTTCAAAATCGACATCGGCCTTCGTCTGAGGACGGTCATCATCTTCGAGATATTGGATAAACTGCTTCGGAGCACTGGGCAATGCATATTCCTGAGGCAGGCCTTTGAAATTAACCATAGCATCGATAAGCTGCTGCTTCATTGCTTTTTTGCGGAATTTGACAAAAACAGCCGCGGTATGCCCATTTAGCACCGGAACCCTTAAACACTGACAGGTGATTTTCGGCTCCTGTGCCTTTACGATAACGCCGTTTTCTATCTTGCCCCATATGCGCAGCGGTTCTTGCTCGCTCTTTTCCTCCTCGCCTCCTATATATGGAATAATATTTTCTACCATTTCAGGCCAGTCGGCAAAAGTCTTCCCCGCTCCCGATATAGCCTGATATGTAGTCGCGACAACCTCATAAGGCTCGAACTCCATCCATGCATTCAATACCGGAGCATAGCTCTGTATAGAGCAGTTAGGCTTAACGGCAATAAAGCCTTTTTTTGTACCAAGCCTTTGTTTTTGATATTTTATAACCTCAAAATGCGAGGAGTTTATCTCAGGGATCACCATGGGAACATCGGGAGTCCAACGATGAGCGCTGTTATTGGAAACAACAGGTGTCTCCGTCTTAGCATACTTCTCTTCTATTTCCCTTATCTCATCTTTCGTCATATCGACGGCAGAAAAGACAAAATCCACCTCGGAAGTAACCTTTTCAATATCCGAAACATTGAGTATCTTTAAGTTTTTTACGGATTCGGGCATAGGACTTTGCAGCTTCCATTTTCCGCCTACGGCCTCCTCATAGGTTTTCCCTGCGCTCCTTGCACTGGCAGCTAAAGTGCTGACCTCAAACCAAGGGTGTCCTTCCAACAGCGATATAAATCTTTGACCGACCATTCCGGTTGCTCCGAGTACTCCAACCTTTAATTTTTTTTCCATGATACCCCTCCTTTATGCTTTGCTATCCTTTAAATATTCTCTGTTAGCTTCAATCTCGCGACTCAAAGCTTCGCTTCCGGCTCCTCCGTCCGTGTTTCGTCTCTCGACGCAGGCTTCCATATTTATTGCCTCATAGATGTCCGCTTCTATCTTATCGCAAAAGCTTTTAAACTCCTCTAGCGACAACTCATCTAATGAGCATTTTTTATCTATACAATAAAGCACAAGCCTTCCGGAAATGCCGTGTGCATCGCGAAACGGGATCCCTTTTGATACCAGATAATCCGCAAGATCCGTCGCATTTGTAAAGCCGTTTTTGGCTGAGCGTTCCATTATCTCTACGTTGAACCTAGCGGTCTTTAACATCCCGTTAAAAAGACGCAGACATGATATTGTCGTATCTATAGCGTCAAAGGTCATCTCTTTATCTTCTTGCATATCTTTGTTGTATGCAAGAGGAATGCCCTTCATCAGCGTAAGTATCGAAACTAATGCTCCGTACACCCTGCCTGTCTTACCACGCACAAGCTCGGCTATGTCAGGATTTTTCTTCTGAGGCATTATAGAACTGCCGGTGCTATAAGCGTCGTCAAGCTCAATAAAACGGTATTCATCGCTGTTCCATATTATCACTTCCTCACAGAAGCGGCTCAAATGCATCATTATTGTCGAAAGCGCACTCAAAAGCTCTATAATGTAGTCTCTGTCGGATACCGAATCCATGCTGTTTGAACTGGGTGCGTCAAAACCCAAAAGCTCAGCCGTCATTTTCCTGTCAAGCTCATAGGTCGTTCCGGCGAGCGCTCCGCTCCCAAGAGGACAAGTGTTCAGCCTCTTCTTGATATCATACAGTCTGCCTCTGTCTCTTTTGAACATTTCGAAATAAGCTCCCATATGATGAGCGAGCGTAACAGGCTGGGCTTTTTGTAAATGAGTAAATCCCGGCATATATGTATGAATGTTATTTTCCATTATATCTTCGATCGTCTCCATAAGCGAGAGCGTCTCCAAGTCAATTTCATCTATCTCGTCTCTGATATAGAGCTTCATGTCAAGGGCAACTTGATCGTTTCTGCTCCTGCCGGTATGAAGTTTTTTTGCGGGCTCTCCTATGCGCTCTATAAGCTTAGCCTCAATAAAACTATGTATGTCCTCATAGCCCTCCAAAAACTTAAGACTGCCGCATTTTAAATCCTCAAGTATAGCGTCAAGCCCTTTAATGATGGCTTCGCCCTCTTCCTTGCTTATTATCCCCTGTGCCGCAAGCATAGCCGCATGAGCTTTACTGCCGCATATGTCTTGGCTGTAAAGCCTCTTATCAAACGAAAGCGATTCGTTGAATTCAAAAACCTCTTTATCTGTTTCTTTTTGGAATCTACCGCCCCAAAGCTGAGCCATGCGTTTTACTCCTTTGCAATCTCTTTTTTAGAGAATATACAGCCGCAATAATCCTGTCTGTATAGTCCGTAAAGCTTTGAAAGTTCGATCGAACGCTGATATCCGCCTCGCTTTTTAAAATCAGACGTAAGATAGAACAGTCCGTATTTTTTTGCAAGCCTCTCTCCGATATTATTCAATTTATCGGCTGATTTCAAGGGGCTTATAGACAATGTGGTGGTAAAATAGTCAAATTTCTCTTTTTTTGCCAGTTGAGCCGTTTTTTCAAGTCGTAATTCAAAGCATTTTTCACATCTTAAGCCTCCCTCGGGCTCATCTTCAAAGCCTTTTACGGCGGCGTAAAAGGCCTCAGGCTCGTACTCACCGCTTATAACGCAAGCTTTACGCTCAAGCGGCATCTCTTGAATCAGCCTCTTTAATTCGACGATTCTAAGTTCATATTCACTTTGCGGGGAAATATTTGGATTGTAATAAAAAGCAGTAATATCGAAATGTTTTGAAAGATAATCCAGACAATAACTTGAACAGGGAGCGCAGCAGACGTGGAGAAGCAGTCTTCGTCCGCTGTTCTGTTCTTCTATCTCTCCTATCGTCTTTTCCAGCTCTTTTTGATAATTACGTTTTGCCTGCATCTATCCTCTCTCTTCTTACCTTCGACACAAAATGAGAAACAAAAATATAGCCTGCACACAAGATAAGTTCCGCGTAATAACTTATACCCCTGCTCAGTATAACAGCAGGGAATAAAGTGCCCGAAGTAAAAGTACGCTTAAACAAAACATTAAACAAGGCCTCGCTGAGACCGACACCTCCCGGTAAGGGCAGCATGTCGACACATATCGAAATCGTAGCCTGCAAGAGCACTATCGTAAATATAGATTCTCCGGAAAGCCCCAGGGCCTTGTAAACACAATATGTTACGGCAAACTGACAAAAACGTTGACCCATAGTCAGCAGCAGCAATATAAACATCGCTCCATAATGGGAACGCAGAAAATCCGCAGTCTGTGTGAATCTGGACATCCCAGCTTCTATCGCCTCTTCTCTTCCGTATTTATGTTTCATAATACCTCTACGCTCAAACCATCTAAAAAACTTAAAGATAGCTTTTTTCGCAAGTCTGGGATGAAACATAAACATAAAAAGTATAAAGCAAAAGCCACATGTTAAAAAAAGCCCGAGCCCAAACATCACTATTGCCGGGCTTACGTATTGCGCCAAAAAACCCTGCCCGAACAATATAAGGGCAAAACCGAGGATGACAAGCACAAATTTATATCCGGTAGCAACTATTAAGACTACCATGGAGGCGACCGGTACGGGCACATTGTCGTTTTTCATGTATACTATCTGTGCAGGAGGTCCCGCGACAGCATAGGGTGATACGTCACAAAAGAAATACCCTTTGAAAGAATATCCTATGCACTTTGCAAGCCCTGTTCTTTGCCCGATCACAAAAAACACAAATCTGAATATAAGGCCCTGTCCGACCAAAAAGGCCAAGACACACATTACAGCTAATATGAGATATGATATATCGGCGCTTCTCATCGCCGATATTATCTCGCTTATATCATGTCCGTTAAAAACAGCTATCAGCGTAAGTACGATAAGTACCAGAAGAAAAACTATGCTGAACAGTTTTGTACGGCTGCTTTTCAAAACAAAATCCTCATATTGAACCCGATTTTTTTAGCTACAATGTATAATAATAGCATTCATCCTCTATGACCGCAAGACCCGGGTTCATACGAAAATCTTAGCCAAACATCTCAGTAGAAAGATATCTGTCTCCGGTGTCCGGGAAGATGATAACAATGTTTTTGCCTCTGTTGCAAGGCTCTTTGGCAAGCTCAACGGCTGCTTTTAAGGCCGCACCTGATGATATGCCTGCCAATATACCCTCCTTCCTGCCTACCAGCCTCCCATATGCAAAGGCATCATCATTTGAAACAGGTATAATCCTATCATATATATCCACGTCCAATATTTCAGGGACAAAGCCGGCACCTATACCTTGAATCTTATGCATACCCGCCTCTCCCTTTGAAAGAACAGGCGAAGAAGCAGGCTCCACGGCAACTATCTCTATGTCCGGCTTCTTCTCCTTTAAAAACTTACCGACGCCGCTTATTGTGCCTCCGGTACCTACTCCCGCTACCAAAATATCTATTCTTCCTTCGGTATCCGCCCATATCTCAGGCCCCGTAGACTCATAATGTGCTTTTACATTGTCGGGATTGACGAACTGACCCGCCGTAAAACTGCCGGGTGTATCCTGCGCTATCTCTTTTGCTTTTTCAATCGCTCCTTTCATGCCTTTAGATCCGTCTGAAAGCACAAGCTCGGCTCCAAGAGCTTTTATGATAATCCTGCGTTCTTCCGACATCGTTTCGGGCATGACTATGACCGCCTTGTATCCCTTCGCGGCAGCTACCGCTGCAAGACCTATACCGGTGTTACCACTCGTGGGCTCTATTATGACAGCGCCCTCCTTTAGCTCTCCGCGTTTTTCCGCCTCTTCTATTAGCTTTGCGGCAACCCTGTCCTTTATCGAACCAGCCGGATTAAAATACTCAAGCTTCGCGATCAGGTTTGCTTCAAGCTTCTCTTCTTTCATGATATTGTTAAGCTTAAGAAGCGGCGTATTACCTATAAGCTGCGCCGCCGAGTCATAAATCTTAGACATGAGCTTCATCCTTTCTACTAATTCATAATATTACCATACATGGCTTCCATTATACTCCTGCTCTTTATCTCCTTATCAACAACCCTCCCAAGGGCTCTTTTACACTCTTTTTTTAAGGCCGAAAAAGCCTCGTCCGTAAGCTTAAAGCTATATAGCTTGTCCAACGGCGAGCCCGTTATAAAACGGCAAAGCGAATATATGTTTTTTTCGAGTCTTCCCTCATCCGGAGCATAATCCCCGTTCATATATAAAAGCCGAAGCTCAAATACCCTTCTAACAAGGGAATCCTCAATATTTTTATTTAGCAGAGCCTTGAGAGACATATAGAGAAGATTGAGCATCTCCGTTCCGTCTATGCCCTCCCTGCCGTAAAAATCGACCATGTCTAAAAAATAAAACCCCGCGTAAACCCCGGGCTGCAAGCAAGTTAAGTCTCTGAAATATTCCTTTACAGATGCCTCTACGACTCGGTACGCACCGCTTCCTTCAACGACTCCGAAAACGCCGGTGACAAAAGGATTAGCCGCGGCCTGCAAAGGACTTGCAGCTCTGCGGCAACCTCTTATAAAAGCCGTGATCTTACCAAGCTCACAGCTCTCAATCACTGCCCGCTTATCAGTTTCTCCTATAGGAAAAGTTGAAAGAACGGTTCCCCTGATCTTGATGATATCGCTCATACATCAAAGCTCACTTTTGTCATAGCCGTAGTTTTTAAGCAGAGTATTGCTGTCTCGCCATTCCTTGCGCAGCTTGACCCAAAGCTGCAGATTCACCCTGCTCTGCACCATATCTTCGATATCGGCTCTCGCATCACTTCCTATTTGTTTAAGCATGGAGCCGTTTTTACCTATTATCATTCCCTTATGAGAAGCCTTTTCGCATATTATTATCGCTTCGACATCGGTAATACCCCTGCCGCTGCGTTTTTGCATCTTTTCTATCGTTACTGCGATCCCGTGCGGCACCTCCTCGCCGAGCAGTCTCAAAGCCTTTTCCCTTATTATCTCCGCCGCGATCTGACGCACGCTCTGATCCGTGACGGCATACTCATCATAATACATAGGGCCATAGGGCATATATGCAAACAAGGCGTCCAAAAGCTGCCCCACATTGGTGCCATGCTTTGCAGATACCGCAAAGACGTCCTTGAATTCGCCGAGAGTCTCATAGCGTTCCAGCGTATCGGCTACCAAATCCTTTTTTATCCTGTCGCATTTGTTTACGACAAGAATAGACGGCACACGAGAATCCACCAAAAGCTTTGCTATCTGTCTGTCACCTTCACCGGGATCGGAGCCCGCTTCTACAAGCCAAAGCACCGCATCGGCTTCGAGCAATGACTTTTTCGCCGCTTCGACCATATAGCTGCCAAGCCTGTTTTTTGCCTTGTGTATGCCCGGCGTGTCTAAAAAGACCAATTGCCCGCTTTCACAAGTATATATGCCTCTTATCCTGTTTCGGGTTGTCTGGGGCTTCCTAGACGTAATCGCCACCTTCTGACCTATAATGCGGTTCATAAGAGTAGATTTTCCGACGTTCGGACGCCCTATTAGCGCGACAAATCCGGATTTTTTATTTCCGTCCATTATATTCATATTTACGCCTGCTTCTTCTACAGCTCAGGCCTGTATAAAAGCCTCGATATGCTCGAAAAGGCCCTCATGCTTCTTTATTGCAGAGTCACTGCCAAGCACACACATATGCTTCTTTTCAAAACCGAGTTTGATATGAGTCTTAAGCGCTCTTATATCTGAGGCGCTTGCCCCAAGCACCTCATCTCTTTCCTTTCTGAGTTTGCTCTCATCAAGGCCGCTGAAATAAGCGCTAAGAGCCGCTTCTCCCTCGGCTCTCGCATTCAAGGGAGTATCAAGACCGCTTATCGTGCCTATAATAAGCTTATCCATCGTCTCCTCATCTGCTTCGAAGGAACCGATAAAATCAGCCATAGCGTCATATACGTCCAAAGTATTTTTAAGATGCGGATCTCTGTACGATACGACATACATATTTCCGGACCTCCTAAACATACTCATGCAGCCGTATGCACCTCCCTTTTCCCTTAGGCGTTTCCAGAGATAATCATAATTTAAGATGGTCCTGAGCACAAGGAGCGCTCCGGTATAAGAACAGCCTGCTTCCCTGAAATTACCGGCACGCGCAACAAACTGAACGCTGCCTGAAGTAACAACCGCGCTGCTGCTCTCATATGGGACAAAATCCTCGCTCTTAAACGTTTTTTCAATAGGGTTAAGCTCTGATACAAATTCGGGAATACGGCTCTTTACCGCCTCATATCCCTCCTTGCTACCGTTAACGGAAACTATCAAGTTCCCACTCCTGAATATATGCGCTGCCATATCTTTAAACCTAGCAATGAGATCGGCTTTTTTAAGCTCAAAATCCGCGCAGAGGCCTTCTATAAATCTATAATATGCCACTCCCGACGTGCGCTCTGCACGATCGTCATGGCGCGATAAGCCCGCCGAAGCCTTTGAAACCGCACTCATATGTCCGGCCGCAGGAATACTGTCTTGATAGTAAGCCTTCTTGCTCATAAGCAGCTCTCTAAGCCTTTTTTCGTCGTCCGGCTTTGAGCTGAATATTATTTCACGCAGCATATCAAAAACGAAAGCGCATTCCCTGTCCATATATTTAGCTTTCACACATAAAAATTCGCGACAAGCGCCCTGTTCATCAGTATAATAAGTAAGGCCGAAATCTATCCCTCCGGTACGTGCATTTATCTCATTTGACAGCTGTGCATAGCCATAGTTTTTAGTATCTATAAGCCCGAGTATAGAACTCAAAAGCTTAACATAGGGTATGAGTTCATTAGATATATCTGCTATGTCAAAAAGAAGGGTGAGATAGCTTATACCCCTCGTTTCGTAATCATGATGCAGGATCTTTAAACCACAAATATCCTCTTCCTTTGTACAAAATTTAAGCTTCGGCTCTTTTTCAATATCAGCCTTCGTAAGCCTCGGAAGCGAAGCTAAGGTTTCCGGATCATCAACCCTTTGTTGGTATGCCTCAAGAGCATAGGTTTCGTCTATCAGAGCCGTGAGTTCTTCCTCGCTTAAGCTCTCCTTGAACTCTTTTAGCTTTTTCGCCCTTTGTTCCTCTTTTTCTTCTATAAGTCCACGTTTTGGCTGTAATACGGTTACAAGACGAAAACTGTTTTCTAGCAGCTTTTCACGTATCAGCTTCTCATAGTATCCTGTGCCTATGCGTTTTTTCAGCTCGTCAAAAATCGATAGCTCTTTTAAATATTCAAAGGGATTATCCTCATCATAAAGCCAACTTTCAAAAGCCGACATAATATATATAAGGCCCTTGGGACAGGTCGAAAAATCAGCCTCGCGAAAACGGAACTCATAATAATGTATAGCAGCTCGAAGCGCTTTTTCATCCAGTCCATCATCCGCTAATTTTTGAAGCGTATCCCGCACGACCTTTTCAAATTTTTCCTTGTCTTCTGCTTCGGCATATTTTATGTCAATAGAAAAAATGTGCTGAAGCAGGCCATCCTCATATCCGCCCGAGATGTCCTTTCCGACTCCGGCATCTATCAGCGCCTTTTTCAACGGCGCGCCCGGCGCATTCAAAAGCGCATACGCAAGTATCGTAAAGGCCGATGCATTGAGAACATCCCTACTGTCTCCTACGACAAAGCTCATATTAAGGCAAGTATTCCCCTCTATAGGTTCATCGTCCAACACCGGAAAATATCCGCTTACGCTTTTGGGACTTGAGAAGCCTTTTTGTATTTTTATCTCGGAATTCACTTCTTTTTTATCAAAGCGACTTAAGTATTCCCTGTCAATCCAGTCGAGACGCTCCTCCATATCCATATTACCATACAGTGCGATATAGCTGTTTGAGGGATGATAATACGTCCTGTGGAAGTCAAGATATTGTTCGTAACTAAGATTCGGAATATACTCAGGGTCCCCTCCCGACTCTTTGCCGTATATACTGTCCGGAAAGAGGTTCGACATAACCGTACTCTCAAGGACGGAGTCGACAGAAGAATATACTCCCTTCATTTCATTGTATACGACTCCGTTGTAGCTTATCGGCTCGTCTTTTTGCTTTATATGGTAATGCCAACCCTCCTGCTCAAAAATCTTTTTTGTATTATAGATATTTGGAAAAAACACCGCGTCCCTATATACGGACATCAAATTCTTAAAATCAACATCATTGCAGCTTGCAACCGGATACATCGTCTTATCGGGAAAAGTCATTGCATTCAGAAATGTATTGAGCGATCCCTTAGCCAGTTCAACAAAGGGATCTTTAAGAGGATATTTTTCCGAACCGCAAAGCACGGTATGTTCAATTATATGGGCCACACCGGTAGAATCTGCAGGCGGAGTCCTAAAAGCTATATTGAACACCTTATTGTCGTCCTCGTTCTGCAGCAAGATCACATGCGCTCCTGTCTTATTGTGTCTTAGCAAAGTTCCCTTTGAATATATATCGGGCAGTTCTTCTTGTTTTATGATCTTATAAGCCTTATACATTTTTTCCTCCATCCGTATAGTAACGAGTCCAAAATCCTGGATTCATAGTGCATTTTTTTAACAGAACCTTAGGGAGTTTTTTAAATCTCTTCCCCATAGAATATCCCAGCAGCTTACAGGCGCTGAGCCAAAGCAGCTTGAATATTAACAACACGTGCTTATTATCAATAAGATTAGCCGCGGTCGCCTTTACAAGCCTCATTCCCTCACGTTCACTTTGGCAAAGAGAAAAAATTTCCGGAAACATTGCATGAGAAACACCCAAGTCAAAGTTCCTGTGAAACTGCTCGGCTCCCGAGTATGAGTGCGAATGGAGCACCGCCGCGTCCGCGGTATAAGATACCCTGTATCCGGACATTATGGCCTTTGCCGCAAGTATGCTGTCCTCATTGAAGATAACATGCTCAGGGAAGCCTCCAAGCATATCATACACGCTCCTTAAATATGCGCAACACACATTCGTACAGAAAAAAGTCTTTATACCTAGCTCATCAAGGTCGTCTTTACTTTTTATCCTGCTTTTTTCAGGATAATTAAAGTTCCTTGTAAAACGCTCTATCGGATCGGCATCACTTTTGGGGATCTGCCTTCCGTACGAGATCTCCGCCTTATTCTCCTCTATCGGACGCAGGAGATTCTCAAAGGTATGAGCATTTAAGGGAAGTGCGTCCTGCGTCATGAAAACAATGACATCGGCGCTAGACTCCCGTGCCGCGGCAGCTCTGGTTCCTCCATGATCAAAGTCCTCTTTTTTTATATGCCTGACCTTTATCTTTGGAAAACGGATTTCAAAACCCTTGTCCCAGCTCTCCTCCTCGGTATTTACGATAAAGATATTATCGGCTTCCCTAACTTGGAAAGCCAGATGGCTTAAGAGTTCATAAAACTCCGCATCTGGCTTATATGTCGGTATTATGATATCAAATGATATGTTTTTCTCATTAACAGATATAGACATGGTTTTTAAAAAATTTTATTGAGTCTCCAGCCATTCCAGATATTCTTCTTCTGTTATCCCGGCGAGATCCGAATAGTCGTATATGCTTGAATAATATTCTATATCGTCGCTCGTAAATCCCGTAACGGATGATATATAGCTACTGTAATTCTGCACTGTTGTGGAGGGAGAATATTCCACATTCGGGAATAAAAATTCATGCAGCCGCGTCACATTGTACTCAAGCGTAACGGGAATAACGCAAGAACCTACGCCCGAAACATTCATCTCGGCATGTACAAAGGGAAATCCATCCATATCCTCATCGCTCATTTCATATGTATAGATACTGAGGGCAAGAGATATCAATGATGCACTATCTATATTTGTAGTCACGTACGGAAGCACTTCTTCGAGCACCGAAGCTAAAGTGAATATATCAGACTCCATAGCCTTTTCCTTTACCAAGGAGAGCACTTCTCTCTGGCGGGAGGTGCGCCTGAAATCGTTTCCTGCAGTATATCTTACCCTAGCATAGGAGACTGCCTGCGATCCGTTGCAGTGATATACTACGGTCACATCTCCGTCATAATTCTCATCATCTGGTATCTCAAGAGCCTCATATTCCACTCCTGTTTCCGCGGCGGTCTCTATATTATAATTGTTTACATGTACAGCCTCTTCACGCGTCATTGGAATATCGATACCTCCAAGCAGGTCGATACAGACCGCAAGCGCGGTAAAATCAACCGTTATATGCTGTGTAATGTTGAGGTCGAGGTTCAGGTTTAACATAGAAAGAAACTGCTCGGCTCCGCCAAGATTATATGCGGCATTCGACTTTTGATAACTATCGGAATTGCCGTAATAATCTTCTCCTATATTAAGATAGGTATCTCTGTAAACAGAACAAAGCTTTATCGTCTTGTTATCATGATCGATAACGCAGATCATCATCGTATCACTGTTCTCCGATGCGTCTTCTCCTGATCTGGAATCAAGACCTACAAGAGCGATAATATCATAGCCACTATACGAACTCTCCTCTTCATCAACGCTCCCCACAGCAATTTCACTGTCGTACTGCCCGTTCGCCTCGTCCGCCGTTATAATCTTATCGGAATCAAGCTCTTCGTAATTAATCGAATTTAAAAGCTGCGTTCCTTTTATAAGAACAATAAGAACCAGCGCCAAAAACGTCAAGACTACAAGTTCTATTATAAGCACTCTTTTGCGGCGTTTATCACGCTTCTTGCTATGGTTTGCCATTATATTTCTCCAGTTTTTAAACTCTGAGCTTCTTTTTACTAATCTTTTTACGGTACCGTATATTTGTTAATACGCATTCTTATTTGTAAAGCCTTTAAATACCGTCAAAAATAATATCTTAAAATCAAATCCCAAAGACCAGTTTTCGATATAATAGAGGTCATATTCTATCCTCTTTCTAATCGATGTGTCTCCTCTGAAACCGTTTACCTGCGCCCAGCCTGTCATACCCGGACGGACTTGGTGCTTTATCATATAGCGAGGTATCTTTTCCCTAAACTTTTCTACAAACTGCGGCCGCTCGGGTCTCGGTCCTACAAGAGACATCTCTCCTTTTAATACATTTACAAGCTGCGGAAGCTCGTCAATGCTTGTTCGTCTGATCAACTTTCCGAAATTGGTCACGCGCGGGTCATTTTCGGTAGTCCATGCTTTTTTTTCTTCGTCCTCGTCCTGAACTTCCATAGAGCGGAACTTGTACATTTCAAAATTTCTATTGTGCAAACCCACCCTTACTTGCTTAAATATCAAAGGCCCCGGAGAGGATAATCTGATGCCTATTGCCGCTATCAGCATGACAGGCGAAAAAACTCCAAGGCAGATAAGCGAGCCGACTATATCCACCATACGTTTTACGGTCGCCAAAAACGCATTGTTCAAAGGCACATAGCGTATATTTATGACCGGAATCCCCTGCATATCTTCAATATAAGGTTTAGTCGGAATGACATTGTAATAATCAGGTATGAATTTGGTGTGAACACCAGATTTTTCACATTCGGCAACTATTTGTTTTAATTTATGAAAATGATCCAGTCCCAGTGTAATAGCGACTTCGTCCGCTTCTTTTTCTTCCAATATCATCGGCAAAGCGGAAATTTTCCCGATTATCGCTATCCCCCTATATTCCGTTCCTTGCTCTATATCATCGTCTAAGATGCCTATTACATTATAACCCAGTTCCGGGAATTCTTTAACCCTATCGACAAAAGCCTCGGCGGAACGACTGTATCCGACCAATAAGATGTTTCGGAAGTTCTTCCTGTTCCTGGCACTTCTTTTAACAATCGAGCGGATGGTGTTTCTGACAAGCCCATCCAACATCACATTGATAAGCGCAAACATAACCAGCATGTTGCGGGCAAAATGCACCTGCTTTGTAAAATATAAAACGAGTATTATAATGAGAAAGCCAAGCGCATTAGACTTAATTATATTGCCTGCTTCTTTATAACGACGCTGGGTCATCATAGGTACATACAGGTTGAAAATATAATTTAAAATAAGATAAAGAAGAATAATATAAGGCAAGGCCTGAAAATAATACGATTCAGGCATACTGATATAAGACGGCCCCAGAAAATTGGTTCTGAACCTGATAAGCCATGCCAATATATATGAAACTAAAATGATGCCGCCATCAATTATCACTAAGGCTTTGCTCAGGTGTTTTTGTGATTCGCCCATATGTATTATTTCCCCTGTTTCTTATATCCACGGCTTGAAATTCTACTACAAACAGTATTTTTTTTCAAGTCCGGACGCCTATCCGCGTCCCAGAAAAATATTTCCCCACAACTCCAGCTGTATCTTGCAGTAATTTTTTATATTTCTCCACTCAAAGCCAAGCGCATGCCCTCTTCCTTCTTCGCTTAAGGAAAGCTCTTTTCCCTCCTTGAGAGAACTTTTATACAGCTCTCCGAAACCCCTTTTTTTGAAGTAAAGATACTTAATCATAAATCCCAAAAAAAGCGTCGGAGCATTTATTATCCTCTGGAAAGCAGGCATGTTTTTATATATAACATAGACGTTATTGCGCGCGGAATGACTGATTTTAAATTCATTGTATCGTAAACCGCTACTGCCGCTTCCGACATGCAGCACCTCCGCTTCCGGCACGTACCAGTTTTCATATCCTACTATACGCGCCCTATACCCAAGATCTAAATCTTCAAGATAGGCAAAATGCCTTTCATCTAACATTCCCAATTTTATGAAAAGCTCGCGTCTATATATAGCCGCCCCTGCACAGGAAGAAAATATTTTAGCCGCTTTATCATATTTGTCCGCGCTTTTTCCTTTCCCGCGAGCGATTGCCCAGCCTAAGGCATTATAGAGATCCCCAGCACCGTCCATTAAATCCGGAGCAGAGGCATTCAACATACGCGAGCTGCATGAAAAGGCTTTTATACGCTTGTCCATTGCCTTTACAAGGCTTTCCACGAAGCGCTCACGCGGCTCGGTATCATTATTCAGCAAAATGACATATTCCGTCCCTGCGCTCTTTACCCCCTCGTTTACAGCCTTACAAAAGCCGGTGTTTTCTCCCATTTCAATAACAGGAATCTCAGCGTATTTTTCCGCAAGCAACTCGAGGCTTCCGTCGTTTGAACCGTTGTCTACTATGACAATATCAAAATCAGCCATGCTCTGACGCTTCAAAGCCTCAAGGCAGGGCGGCAAAAACCGTCTTCCGTTGTAATTCGGTATTATGACTGTAACCCTGCTCATAGCCTTGCGTTCAACTAATAATTCCCATTTGAGAGCTTAAGATTAGGATTGTAATATGGATCTTTTTTCAGCGCGCTTCCCCATCTTTTACGCATAAATTCGATTTCCGAATAAAAGCGCTTTGCTTTTTCATCGGTATCCTCCGCCCCTCTCGTCTTCGACTCATAGTGATATAATTCGACATAGGCGTCATATACAATAAGATAACCCGCTTGACGAATGCGCAGGCAAAGATCGACATCATTAAAAGCAACTGCAAGCTCTTCTTCAAATCCGTCTATTTCGTCAAAGAGCTTTTTCCTAACCATCATACAGGCAGCTGTCACGGCAGAAACGTCCATCTGCGTCGAGGCCCTGTGCATATAGCCTGTCCTGTTTGCAGGCATATTATAAAAGGCATGTCCCGCTATACCTCCTATGCCGAGTATTATACCGGCATGTTGTATGGTATCGTCGGGGTAACGCAATCGACAGCCTACGGCCCCGACCTCTTTTCTCTGCGCGTTTCCCAAAAGACCCTTCACCCAGTCTTTTGAGATAGCCTTTATGTCATTATTCAAAAAAAGCAGATATTCTCCCCTTGCTTCCCTTACCGCGTAGTTGTTGATCGCGGAAAAATTGAAGTCGCCTTCATAACTTACAACACGTATGCGGGCATCTTTTTTCAACTCCTCGTAATAGCTGAATATCTCCTCATCCTCGGAGTTGTTTTCAATAACTATTATCTCTATATTTTCATATCCGCCTGCATTTAACACTGAATCTATGCAATCCCTCAGGTAGGTCTTACCGTCTTTGTTCGGTATTATGACGGAAACAAGCGGATCCCCTTTGACCTCGTATTCAAGCTTGTAAAAACCATGATCAAGGGTCTGGGTCACTCTCGCGGACAGACCCTGGCGCTCTAAACTTTCGGTCACTGCACGTACGCCCGCCTCGTAAGCATAAAGCTTGCTATCCGGATTGTCCGCCGTGGAGCCCTCGTGCGTTCTCCAGTGATACAACACACGCGGTATATGCGCTATCCCCTTTGCTTTTTCGGTACATCTGAGTATGAAGTCATGATCCTGAGCTCCGTCAAAACCCTCCCTGAATCCGCCGACCTTCTCCGCCAAAGAACGACTGACGAATAGCAGATGGCAGATATAGTTGTTTGCCCGCAGCAGATCAGGATTAAAATCAGGCTTGAAATGCGGCTGGCTATGCACATTCCCGCTTATCTTGTCTTCGTCGGTATAAATGATATCCGGCTCTTCTCGCTCAATACACAATGCGGCCTCATACAGGGCATCAGGCGCTATCATATCATCATGATCAAGAAAGGCGACGTAATCTCCCTTCGCCATCGCAAGGGCGGCGTTCGTATTCGCTGCTATTCCACCGTTTTCTTCCAGTTCTTTTACTCTTATGCGCGGATCGGATTTTTCGTAATCCTTAAGCTTTTCTGACAGTTCGTGGTTTTGAGGGCTTGCATTTACGATACAAAGCTCCCAGTTCTCATAACTCTGAGCGCAGACAGAGGCAAGCATTTCATTTAAATAGCTTTCCGGTGTATTATAGACCGGCACGAGCAAGCTTATCAGGATCTTTTTTTTAAAGACCCTGTTCCGTTGTTTTTTTAGGACCTCATCTGAAGCTTTGTGCTTCTCGTACCATGGGCCGTAGGGCACATCTTCCTTTTCGAGCCGTTCGCCCAACCTTATCATGAATTCTTTGAAGCCGTAATGTTTAAGGTATTTGAGTCCTTTTTTTATGTTGTACGGTCTAAGCTTTTTTATCAGCATCTGAACTCCGGAAACTCATATATAGTATCCACCACATAACGCACCTCTTCTAATGAAAGGCTAAAATATAAAGGCAAACGCATAAGCCTTTCGCTCTCCCTTGTCGTATACCTATCCTCCCCATGAAAACGTCCGAACTTAAGTCCTGCCTTAGCAGAGTGCAGAGGTATGTAGTGAAATACCGAATGTATTCCTTTTTCCTTAAGGAAGGAGATCAGCCGCGACCTTACGTCTATATCCTTTACTTTTATATAGAACATATGCGCGTTATGTAAAACGTAATTCGGAATGAATGGTAATTCTATAAAACCCGCTTCTTCTAATTTTTTAAGCGATTCATAATATAAGTTCCAGATAGCCTTTCTATGCTCGTCTATTTCGTCGGCCTTTTCGAGTTGAGCATAGAGATAGGCAGCGTTTAACTCGCTTGGCAAATAAGAAGAACCGAAATCGACCCAAGTGTATTTGTCGATCTCCCCTCTGAAAAACTTGCTCCTATCTGTCCCCTTTTCCCTTAATATCTCGGCTTTTTCCAAATAGGCCTTATCCTGAAACAGCAGCGCGCCTCCCTCGCCCATGGTATAATTCTTAGTCTCATGGAAACTGAAACAACCGAAATCGCCGAGCGTACCGAGTGCTCTGTCCTTATAATAGGCGTGAACTCCCTGAGCGGCATCCTCTATTACCTTCAAGCCATATTTTTTTGATATCTCCAATATAGTGTCCATTTCGCATGCGACACCTGCATAATGGACCGGAACTATTGCCTTTGTTCTGTCAGTTATCGCGGCTTCTATGAGATTTTCGTCTATATTCATCGTATCAGGCCTAATGTCAACAAACACAATATCGGCGCCACGCAGCACAAAAGCATCCGCGGTCGATACAAATGTATACGAGGGCATTATGACCTCGTCCCCCGGTTTTATGTCCGAAAGATAAGCAGACATTTCGAGGGCATGCGTACATGAAGTAGTGAGAAGGCTGTAATTCGTCTTAAGCTCCTGATTTAACCACAGGGCGCATTTTTTTGTAAACTCCCCGTCTCCGCACAGTTTACCGTTATCGACTGCCTGCTTAATATATTCCCGTATAAGCCGGTCTGTTAAAATCTATCATTTTTTTACCCCTAAATCGTATCCCCTTCATTATAACTTCTATACATCAAAAAGAAGATCACCGTATGAAGGCATAGACCAAAAATCCTTGTCCACGAGCACCTCAAGACGATCTATAGGCTTCCTAAGCGCCTCCATGGCGGGGAGCACATGATCGTGATAATATATGGCCCTCTCCTTTACGTCCTCTATCTCGTTTGCCTTGTCATCCTCTATAACAAGAGCCTTAAGCGCCGAATACGACTCCTTTAAAAAGCGATTTATGCGCTCGAGTATCTCATCCTGAACGGAAACATCTTCAAAACCTGCTTTTTTCAGCGCAATAATGTCTTCGGCAAGCACCTTTGTGTATTTCATCACAGAAGGGATAATATGTTTTCCCGCTATATCTATCATGACCTTTGCGTCTATGTTCAGGGTCTTGGCGTAATTCTCATATTTCATCTCGGCGCGGGCTTTAAGCTCATTTTCCGAAAACACGCCAAACTTTTCAAATAAGGCCTTTGACTCGGGCTTTAAAAGCTCCGGAATGGCATCTATAGTGGAACGCAGATCCAAAAGCCCCCGTTTTTTTGCCTCATTTCTCCATTCCTCCGAATAGCTGTTCCCGGAGAAAAGCACTCTTTGATGACGTAGCAGATTGTCCATGGTTATGTCATGGACCGCCTTATGCAGATCGTCGGACTTTTCTATTAGCTCACAGGCCTCATCAAAAGCATCCGCAACGGCAGTATTTATAACTATGGTGGACGCGGCAACCGAATTTTTTGATCCTACCATACGGAACTCAAATTTATTCCCCGTAAATGCAAAGGGCGAAGTCCTGTTTCTGTCGGTGGCGTCTTTGTTGAAATCCGGCAGGGATTTTATGCCGGTGTGAAGGGTGCCACCGCTTATGCTGTGCGTAGCCTCTCCCTTTTCTATTATCTGCCTTACTAAGTCATCAAGCTGTTCTCCTAAGAATACAGAGATGACGTTTGGCGGGGCTTCATTCGCGCCTAAGCGAAGGTCATTTCCGGCATCTGCTGCGGATTCACGTAAGAGCCCGGCATATCTGTCGACTGCCTTTATTACACAAGAAAGCACAAGTAAAAATTGCAGATTTTCATGCGGAGTACGCCCGGGATCCAAAAGGTTTATGCCATCGTTTGTCATAAGCGACCAGTTATTATGCTTTCCCGAACCGTTCACGCCCGCAAAAGGCTTTTCGTGCAGTATGCATTTCATCCCATGAGACGTAGCGATACGCTTTAAGGTATGCATTATAATCTGGTTATGATCTATGGCAATATTGGCCTGCTCATATATCGGCGCAAGTTCGTGCTGCGCGGGAGCAACTTCATTGTGCTGCGTTTTCGCAGGGACACCCATCTTCCATAGTTCGGTGTTAACATCCTGCATAAAAGCGCCTATCTTCTGCCGGATCATTCCGAAATAATGGTCATCCAGCTCCTGCCCTTTTGGAGGCATAGCGCCGAACAAGGTATGTCCGGTATACACAAGATCTTTCCTCTTCTTAAACTTAGCTGCATCCACTAAGAAATATTCCTGCTCTATTCCCAGCGTCGGTATAACCTTCTTCGTAGTAGTATTCCCAAGAAGAGACAATAGCCTTATCGCTTGTTTATTCAAAGCCTCCATAGAACGCAAAAGCGGTATTTTCTGGTCAAGCGCTTCACCGTTATAAGAGTAGAATGCCGTAGGTATGCAAAGAGTTGCTCCGGCAGCGTCCTTTCTGACAAATACAGGCGAAGTACAATCCCAGGCAGTATATCCGCGCGCCTCAAAGGTTGCGCGCAAACCTCCCGACGGAAAAGAGGAAGCGTCAGGCTCTCCTTTTATCAACTCTTTGCCGGAAAAACTTATTATATATTTACCGCTTTCTTTCGATGGATGAAGGAAAGAATCGTGCTTTTCGGCAGATACTCCCGTAAGAGGATGGAACCAATGCGTGTAGTGTGTGGCACCTTTAGAGATCGCCCAATCTTTCATCTCCTCGGCAATGGCATCCGCCGTTTCTCGATCAAGCTCACCGCCCTTGTCTATGACCGCATGCAGCTTTAGATATATATCCCCTTTAAGTCTTTTTTTCATCGTCTCGTCATCAAAGACGTTTATAGCAAAATTATCGACTAATCTATTTTCCATATGACCCTCGTGAATTTACTCGTCAACAGCATTAAGCAGTTTACACGCCTCCCTTGGCACGGCTATAGACAATGCTCTTTGTATATTTTCTATAACAACATCCGTATGTTTTCCTCCGGCTTCGCCGTCAATCGTCCAAGATACGGGTTCTTTTGAATATATTTCTATCTTAGCCGCCTTATCTCTGACAAGAAAACGGCAGTTGCTCCCCGATGCCAAAGAATTTATTACTTCAATGAACTCAATCGGGTTCTTCGTCGCCCTTACAAGGGTTAATTCGAAAAGCCCGTCATCCATCAGAACATTAGGTCCGGTTATATTTTTTACACCGCCGACTTGCGTTGAGTTTGTTATCATCCCGTAAAACCAACTGTCTGTATAACGTCTTCCGTCTGCAACAACAGTCATATCGATCACCGGTATGTTCATCAGACGTTTGCTTCCCTCTATCAAATAGGCCGCATAGCCAAGCCTGTTTTTAAGATTCTGATCCGTAGCATATGATATGTCAGTCAAAAGCCCGAAGGCCGCGACATAACAAAAATAACGCTCGTTAAAACGGCCTATATCCACTTTTTTTATGCTGCCGTATATCTCACTCCTTGCGGCTTTTATTTGTTGTTTTGATATCCTAAGTGAGGAGCCGAAATCATTCGCGCTTCCGGAGGGCAAATAAAATAAAGGAACGTCTATCTTAGCCTCCATCATGCTGTTTATAATCTCGTTTACCGTTCCGTCGCCTCCGGCACAGGCTATGGCATCTATTTTGTCCTTATATTCTTCTACCTTTTCGACCGCGTCGTGAGCACGTTGGGTCGAATGTATGATTATCTCATATCCTTCTTTGGAAAACATGTCGATTATAGAAGACAGGCTCGTCCGTATCAAGCCCATCCCCGAATGTGAATTATAAATAAATAAAAGCGTCTTACTCATAACTTTACTTGTTTAACTGATTTAAGATTCCGTTGCTGATTTATTGATTTTACACCAAGCCAATCTCATATGCAATATAAAGGCTCAGATTGTCCGCCACAGAATCTCCCCTTCTATATTCTTTAAATCGAGAAGTCGAATTCAGTATTCTTGAGTTTTTCATGCTTATAGTCCATAAGGTAGGTCATGAGTTCGCGCCGCTCTGTTTTATTTAAAACGTCTATTGAAAAATCTATATTTTCCTGCGTAAAAAACCCAAGCCTTATCATGAATTTCAGTTCGCTTGCCGCGTTTTCCTCCGCTATGGCTCTAAGGACGTCCTGCAAATTGTCCTCTATATGTTTATACAATTTCTTACGCGTTTCCTCTTCAGGCATTTGCGCACTTGAAATCCGCTCACAGCACATTCTTATCCTGTCAGCGTTGAAATGCTTCCGAAGCAAAAAAGAGTCGTAAGCAGTAAAATCATATAAGCGTCCATTCTCTCCAAAAGATTTCAGAAGCTCTTCATTGAAATAAGCATGCTTCGGAAAACTCACAAAGCTTCCATCCGCTTCAAATACGGCTTTTAGTATTTTTCTCGAATAGAATGCCTCTTTTCCTATTGAAATAACATCGCTCGGGATATGCGTCACAAATCCGTTTTTATAATTATCCTCAAGATATAACAAAAGCTTAGTTCCGCCCTTTATCCTCTCAAAAATCCCATATTCGTCAGCATAGAACTTTTCATTATCTTTATGTATGTCTACAATTTCGAGCCCCTTGCGCGTATCGGTCCAACCGCCTCCGTTTGACAGACTCCCCTCAGGGATTTCAAGTACAGAAGCGGGTATACTAAGTCTTTTTAAGCTATGAGCATTTTTTAGCGCGTTTGCGGCTATGGACGTACAGCCGTTTCTTATGTCATATGACTCTAGTGCGTCACCCGGAGCTAGCTTAGCAAGACATAGCTCCCCCTTCCCGTTTTCAATGTAGTATCCGTAAGGGTCTCCGTCAAAAAAAATCCCGCAAAAGCCCGCGGGAATTTCTATATCCTTCTCCCAGTCTTTTTCACTTAGGTTATAGTTCTTACTATCCGGTATCTTTTTTTGCAGCTTATTCCAATCGTTCATTAGCTCCTTCTTTCGCCACTCTAAGCTCCGCTTCGGTTTTTATCTCTTTCGCCATTCGGGCAAGAGCAGTCATATCATACGTCAAAGCAAAAGCCTTAAGGCAGGTAAAGCCCTTATTGTAAAGAGCAGCGCAGGTCTCCGTCCCGTCTTTGAGCCAGCCATTGTCTAAATATTCCTTCGAAAAAACAAAAAAAAGCTTAGACTCTTGCGCAGCTATATTTTTGAATATTTCCGATATCTTTTCTTTGAAATTGCGCTCTTCATTTCCGGCGCATACAAAGATTACGACTTCGTTTTTCTTAAAAACACGCTTTTCCTTTCGCAGCTTGGCACGTCCGAAATCGAGTACAACGCCGTATATCGAAACCGAAGAACAGATAGCCTCGGCACTTTCCTTTATCTTCTCATCTCCTGAATATACAACAATATATTCAAGTCTTTTTTCCATTAGATCGGGTCTGCGGCTGCTTGTCCTTTCAAGCGAACGCTCATATCGCCATGCTTCTATTTTTTTATGGTCACCGGATAGGAGCACGGGCGGCACGCTTTTGCCTCGCCAAACCTCCGGCCTCGTATAATGCGGATATTCGAGTAGTCCGTCCTGATGGGATTCGAACCTTGACGATTCCTCATTACCTAAAACCCCGGGCACAAAACGCGATACAGCATCCATAAGTACAAGTGCCGGAAGCTCTCCGCCGGTTAGCACATAGTCGCCTATAGAGATATAGTCGGTGACGACCTCTTCAAGTACCCTTTCATCTACTCCCTCATAGTGGCCGCAGAGCAATATAAGCCTCTCCTCATTTGCCAGTTCTTCGACCTTAGCCTGTCCGAGCACCTCTGCCTGTGGAGTAAGATATACGACCCTTGTGGTCTTTCCCGCCTTTTCCTTCGTATCATTCACCGCACGAAATACGGGCTCAGCCTCGATCACCATGCCCGCTCCTCCGCCATAAGGATAGTCGTCGACACGCATGTGCTTATTACAAGAATAATCTCTTATATCGACCGTATGAAGCTTAATCGCGCCCTTATCAATTGCCTTTCCCAAAACACTCGTATACGCAACGTTTTTTATCATTTCCGGAAAGAGCGTCAATACGTAAAAATCCATTTATCCTCAAAGCCCTTTAGACTTGATTTCACACATTCTCTGTTATGAAATAAGGATGAAAGGCACTCCCTTCCATCCTCTAAAAAATAATCAGCTTAAATCTCAGCCTTTGGTGTTACGATAAAAATACAATCATCATGCCACCGGGCATCATAACATAGGTCTTTAAAAGTAAAATCCATATGATGCAAAGGCGAGGAATCCTAAAATCTCGATTATTGTTCCTATTATCAGGACCGCAACACCTAATATAGATATCACAAGCCCTGCTATGGCAAGCCCATAAGCACCGGCTCCCCTTCTCTTGCAGGCTCTAAGTCCGATGCAAGAAAAAATAAGGGCTAAAATAGCGAGAGGATGCCAAAAAAGACCTACTATAGATAGAACAAATCCGGCTATAGCAAAACCGTTTGCCTCCCCCTTCCAAGAAGGCTGATTATTATAAGCTCCGTCCTGACTGTAACTATACTCCTGTCCATATGACTGGTTATCATAGTTATAAGTCTGCTCTTTGTCAGGCTGTTTAGCCCCACAATTCGAGCAGAAGTTCTCATTGCCCTGAAGCGAACTTCCACAATTTGGGCATATCTTCATGTGAGTTTCCTCCTCAATTGATTAATCCCGGCAATAAATGAACCGTCATCCTGTTTGTTTCTATATTGACGTCTATTATACACTGTTCTATGGCCGGAATCAAAACATTTCCATGTTTTTTTGTGGAAATTTCATATACATCGTTAGCGCCGGTTTCTATCACATCTTTAAGTGTACCTAAAACCTCACCTTCGTCCGTCACCACTTCCATTCCGATGAGATCCCCTATATAATATTCGCCTTCTTCAAGCGGTACGGCATTTTCTCTCGATACGTACAGTTCCGCATTCCTTAAATGCTCGACATCTTCTATTTTGTCAAATTCACGAAAAGCGACAATAACAAGATTTTTAAAAAAACGGACTCTTTCTATATGCACCGTACGTTCACCGAAAGAACCCCTTAAGACGACTTCTTCAAGTTCAAGATACCTCTGCGGCGAATCGGTCGTCGGGTATACCTTCACCTCTCCTTTTAGCCCGTGTGTAGTCGTTATGACACCTACCCTTAAATAATCTTCCATATTTTACTGAGTGATATCAACCGATACTTTCATATCCAACCTAGAAGAGGCTGCCTTAACTACCGAGCGCAACGCCTTTGCTATACGCCCCTGCCTTCCGATCACCTTTCCCATATCCGAGGGTGCAACTTTAAGCTCTATAACGATCTCATCGTCCTTCTTCGTTTCAGTAACCACCACTTCTTCCGGCTTCTCCACCAGAGCTTTCGCAATTACTTCTACTAAATCCTTCATTTGTTCTCCAATCTAAAATAGCGGAACGTTAATTAGTTATTTTTCAACTCCCGCAAGTTTTAAAATCTTTTCTACCGTCTCCGTAGGCTGAGCGCCGTTTGCAAGCCATTTCTTAGCTGCTTCTGCATCCACGGTAAACAAACTCGGATCCTGATTCGGATCGTAAGTTCCTATTTCCTCAATAAACCTACCGTCCCTGGGAGAGCGCGAATCCGCAACTACAATACGATAGATAGGGTTTTTCTTCTGTCCCATTCTCTTTAAACGAATTTTAACTGCCATGTTTCTTCTCCTTGATAAATGATTTATTGTTCAGTCCGAAATTTTTCGGCTTTATCAGAACGGCATGCCGAAGCCGCCGAATCTTCCCTTTTTGTTTTTCATCATATCGGGCATCTTTTTCATAAGCTTACGAGACTGCTCAAATTGTTTTATAAAACGGTTCACTTCGTCGATCCTAACCCCGGCTCCTTTTGCAATCCTAGTCTTTCTAGAAGGATTCATAAGCGAGGGATTAGCACGCTCTTTTGGAGTCATAGACATGATTATAGCCTCAGAGCGGGCTATACCCTTTTCGTCTATCATACCATCTATATTTTTGACCTTAGAACCCATGCCGGGCAGCATCTCGAGTACCCCACTGAGTCCGCCCATTTTTTTCATCTGTTCGATACTGCTTAAATAGTCGTTGAAATCAAAGGAGGCTTTCCTTATCTTTTCCTGAAGCTTTGCCGCCTCCTCCTCATCTACTGCCGCCTGCGCCTTTTCTATAAGGCTCATAACATCGCCCATACCAAGTATACGGGAAACCATTCTGTCCGGATAGAACTGCTCGAAATCGCTAAGCTTCTCCCCCATACCGGCATACAGTATTGGTTTACCGCTCACTGCCTTTATTGAGAGCGCGGCTCCGCCCCTTGAATCTCCGTCAAGTTTTGTAAGTATAACCCCGTCAATCCCGACCTTTTGCTGAAAACTCTCCGCGACATTTACCGCATCCTGTCCGGTCATAGCATCGACAACGAGGACGGACTGATCCACCTCGATAGCTTGCCGAAGCGCCGAAAGCTCCTCCATCATATCCTCATCGATATGGAGTCTTCCGGCCGTATCCAGTATCACGATATTGAAATTTTCTTTTTCGGCATACGATACGGCAGCCTTGGCAATGTCAATCGGATTATTATGATCCCCCATCGAGAACACTTCGATGCCAAGTTTTTCTCCGTTTATCTGAAGTTGCTTTATAGCTGCAGGTCTGTAAACATCACAGGCAACGAGAAGCGGACGCTTACCGGCTTCCTTGAGCTTCCGCGCCAGCTTTGCCGCAGTGGTCGTCTTTCCGGCCCCTTGGAGCCCAAGCAACATTATCACTGTAAGCGCATTCCCCGGCTTTAACTTAAGTTCCGTAGTTTCCGAACCCATAAGTGAGACAAGCTCGTCATGTACTATCTTTATAACCATCTGTCCCGGGTTCAGCCCGTTCATAACGTCTGCGCCAACCGCTTTTTCCTGCACGACTTTCGTAAACTGTTTTACGACCTTAAAGCTGACATCCGCTTCGAGCAGCGCAATCTTTACTTCCTTAAGCGCGGACTTTACATCATCTTCTGTCAGCTTGCCCTTACCACGCAGCTTTTTAAATATGTTTTGAAGTTTATCAGTCAGACTTTCAAAAGCCATTACTTTCCCTCGTTTAAAGCTTTATTTATCAAAGCTCATTAAGTATCGCAGATGCTTTCGTATCTATGTCAGCGAATCTCTCTGCCTCGGTAGCTCCTTTTCCGTCCCTTGCAAGCGCTTTTATAGCCTTTGCGTGTTCCCTAATACTAAGGAATTTTTCGACAAGTTTCAGACGGCTTTCATAGCCTTTGAGTATCTTATCGCAGCGCCTTATAAGGTCATGAGCTCCTTGACGGCTAATCCCCTCATTTTTTGCGATCTCACTTGCCGAAAGGTCGTTAAAGACGGCATCCTTATATATCCTTTGCTGATGTTCGGTCAACAGCTCTCCGTAAAAATCAAACAAAAGTGTCTGTTCTACGATCTTCTCCATAAAATCACCACTGCAATATTACAACCGTAAAAAAAGGCTGTCAAGTGTTTTTTCTTGACGGCTCTTTTATAAAGCAATTGTGCAAATGTAAAACTCAAGGCAATCGTGCAATTTTACAGTATCATAAGCTCCTTGCTAAGTCTTGTAAAACTCCTGCATCCGTCCTTAGTAACTACGATCATATCCTCAATCCTTACTCCAAACTCTCCAGGCAAGTAAATACCCGGCTCTATAGTTCCGGTCATACCTGCCTTTAAAATTGTCTTTGAACTCGGAGAATAGCGCGGTTCCTCATGTATATAAAGTCCGACGCCATGTCCGGTGCTGTGGCCGAAGCAGTCTCCGTAACCGGCCGTTTTAATAATGTCTCTGGCTGCCGCATCGACCCTTGCCGCCGATTCTCCTTCTTTCACGGCCTCAAGCGCATTCATATGTGCTTTTAAAACTATCTCGTATACATCTCTTTGCTTATCGGAAACGTATCCTATGGCAAAAGTTCTCGTCGTATCGGAGCAATAGCCTTTATATTTGCAGCCGAAATCCACCGTTACCAGATCTCCTTTTTGCAGTTTATATTCTCCGGGAACGGCATGCGGCATCGAGGAATTCTTCCCGGCCGCAAAAATAGTATCGAAGCTCACTCCGTCTGCCCCGCCCTTTTTTAACCTGTATTCGAGCTCGGCAGCACCGTCAAGCTCCGTCATCCCCGGTTGAACGAAGGCGCAAAGCTCCTCAAAGGCCTTATCTGCTATCTCCGAAGCTTTTTGCATAAGCTCCAGCTCTTCTTTTGTCTTTATAAGGCGCATAGCATCTACGTCCTCCTCAAGAGGGACCCATCTTTCAACCCGGCGCAGATTTTCTTTTAATTTTTTAAATTCGGCACAGGTAAGCGCCCTATCCTCAAAGCCCACGGCAAAGGCATTGTCTGTCCCTAAAAGTTCGGACAAAATATCGCTCCTTTTTCGCTCTGCTTTTTCCTCTATAAGCTCAAAAGCACTTTCAGCTTCCGCGGCCTCGGTATAGCGGGAATCCGTTATAAGTACATGCCGGTGTTTGGATATATAGACTATTCCCTCCCCGCCGGAGAAACCCGAGACATAGCGCATGTTCACCGGATCAATTATAATAGCCGCATCTATACTATGTTTTTTCAATATAGTTTCATACATATCATATGATCTCTGTCGTTTCCGAAATGCTTGCGTACTCTACTATCACATCATTAGCCACGGTACAAACGGCATACAGATAGAGAATATTCTCATCTATCTGTTCAAAAAGCTCATCTATGCTTATCCCGTAAACCTGCGCGACCTCTTCATAAAAAGAGTTTATCTCCTCGCCGTCTAAGGCTATTCCCTCAATATTTAATATAGTCTCCCCGATAAGCCGTTCTTTAGCGTAACTATCACAGTAATCTGCCATGCTTGCATCATAGACTTCATCGGAAACTCCCATCGCGTCAAGGTAGTCTTCAACGCTCGTATAGCCGTAAAACTCCGCTTCCTGCTCTACGGTAATATAATATATAGAACTTCCGGTTTCAAGATAAGACTGAGGGATCTTCAAGAAAGCAGTTCCGTCAACCACAGCTTCCCATGCCTCAGATAAAAGCGTGCTTTCGGACTGCTCTGAATATATTTGCTCCAGATACTCTTTCATATATTCACGATAATCCTCCATGGTTTCATATTCCCCGGCAGTATATTCACTCACCCACGCATCGTCCTGAGGGATCGTCCTGCTAATAGAATTTATCGTTACATGAAATACAACCTCTTTGCCCGCATAGTCCGTATAATAATAATCCTCAGGGAAGACAAGCTCAAGATCCGTCTCCTCTCCTGCCTTCAGCCCTATAAGCCCGTCCTCAAATCCATCTATAAAAAGGCCGGAACCTATAGTAAGATCATATGAATCACTGCTGCCGCCATCGAAAGTTTCTCCGTCTATAGTGCCTTCATAAGCGATGTTTGCGATGTCTCCTTCTTCAACAACGGCATTTTCATCATCGACCGGCTCTGTATCCGCTAATGAATTGATATAGCTTTCTATGTATTCATCGCTTATATTATATACGGTCCTAGTGAGCTCTATACTCGAATATTCAGGCAGCTCAATACATTCATCAAGCGTATACTCGCCTGTTATTATCTCGTATTCGGCATCTTCAAACAAACTCAGGAACGCCTCTTCTTCAGAATCAGACGAACTGCAGCCCGTTACAGCCAGCACCGAAATAAGCGCAGCAGCAAGCATGCTTACTGTTTTCTTCATATTTCTTTTATCTCCCTTTTTTATATTGATAATATCCCTTAATTCTTTTAGGCTCTTTAACCCGCTTCGGCCGTAAGCGCCGCGGTAAAATCATCATACGTGTTTATCTCGTATACGGTCTGGCGCACATATCCGTCGCTCACCTGAAGCATGTACGGCGAAGAGTTATTTCCTACGAAATAAAAATCAAAGCCGAGGCCTGAGAGAAGCGCGTATTTAACATCATCTTCGGAATACCCCTTCCAGCTGTCTATATCTGTCTGCTTTGGAAGCAGCAGTATATCTGTTTCTCCGACGACCTCAGCAACTTCGGACTGCCATTGTGAAGCATCGCTTTCTACTATCGAATATTCCGCACCATAGCTTATATCGTCCGCAAAACCATAGCTGGCGAAATGATATCCCAGCTCAGTCAACGCATTTACTATCTCCGTTGCAGAAGCTCTTTCAGACTCTATATCAAAAAGGCCATAAGCAGCGTAAGGATTGTCATCGCTGCTCTCAAGGTAGCTGCTCGTCCTATAACCTAATACGCCGCAGTAGCCGCTTACACCCAGAACCGCCCTCGCTCCGTTATAAGAAAAATCCGGATATTGCGCAATAAAAGTCTCAAGTATCGGAACTATATCGTAATCTCCGACGAGGATTTGTCCATCAGAAGTCGTATACTGGGCCTTTATCTCGCCGTTTTCAAGAACCAGAGATGAAGCTACTCCGATTTCCTGCGCGTTAAAAGGATATGAAACCTCTCTTTGAGTGAGCAAAAGGGGAATTTTCCCCTCCGGAAGCGTTATCGTCTGCTTATATGAAAACGATCCATCTTCGCCCAGCTCTACGATATCATACACGTCTACAAGCACATATCCGGCATCATACAGCTCTTGGAGCGCCTGAGCAAACTCTTCTACCGACATTCTGCTTTCACTTGCATCTATAGAGAGGATATCAAAGGAAAGATGTCGAAGCTCGTCCATACTCACTTCTTCGGTAATAGTTGTTTCAATCTCCGTTTCCATCTCCTTTTTAATCTGTAGCACTATAATCAGTAACGCAATCAGAGCTGCGATAATAAGAAGTGTTCTGATCAGCTTTCTCTTCAACTCAGATCTGCGTTTCAGCTCTCTTTTGGATATGCGCCGTTTTTTGTTTTTTTTCGGTTTTGTACTTTTTTTGATTTCGCTCATATAACATAAAACTACAGGGTTGTTTTTTAATATTTCTATTATAAATCAATGTCTACTTTACTATTTGTAAGAACAAAATTCAAGAAAATCACACCTTATCAAGACGGGCATTATGTCTTGCCTTTTTTTTTATCCGATGATAGAATACCTTTGTCAATCAAACGGAGGTAAAAAAATGCAGTGGTGGCAGATTTTAATCATTGTGGCGGCGGCCGTCGCAGCGGTTATATTGATCTTATATTTCATCAGCAAAAAAAGGCAGAAGCAGCTTGATGCTCAGCAAGAACAAATAGATCAGGCAAAGCAGCAGTTTAGCATGCTTATTATAGATAAACGAAAAATGAAGATAAAGGAATCGGGACTTCCGCAAATGATCTACGAACAGATGCCCAAGCTCATGCGCTGGCGCAAATTTCCGATAGTAAAGGCAAAAGTCGGACCGAGAATAATGACCTTTATCGCCGATCCAAATGTTTTTGAAATCATACCACTTAAGAAAGAGGTCAAAGCTACCGTCGCCGGCCTTTATATAACCGATGTAAAGGGTTTAAGAGGCAGCCTTGAACTCACACAAAAGCAAAAAAAGGAACAAAAGAAGAAAGAGAGCAAGTTCGATCAGCTCCTTCGCAAAGGCCGCGGCGAACTGTGAAATTATTTAAAATGTTATGCTCTCCAATATCGAAAGGACGTCCTCATCTGTTATAGAAGCGGAATTTTCAGAGCCCTCGCGCGTATAGAGATATACCTCGAGGGTATTTCCATCTGTTTCACATCTCATATATACGAACGGTACACCGAGGCTTTGTGCAGAATATCCTGCCCAAGTATAGTTCCCTGTTGTAAATTCTTCTATTTCTTCTACGTTGTCATACCATTCGGTAGGATCTATCTCCATTATTTCGCTTCCCTCGGCATAATATATTATGTCTATGTAAGCATTTGTGAGTATATCTTCCTCGCTCGAACCACCTTTTACAAACCTAATCTCGTTATCAGCCGTTGCAGAAGAGTCACTCGAAGTCATGTCAGGCGCGCCTATACTCGTCCAGCCATCGGGACATAAGGCCGAGACCGTTCCGGCACTTACCGTATCACCGCTTACATTTTGAGAATACAAGGTATCTCCCGAATTCGAATCAGATGACAAGCTGCAACCCGAAAATAGTGCAAGTCCTAAGCAAAATATACCGCATACGACAATAATCGTTCTGTTCTTCATCCTTTTTCTCCATTAAATGCTACGTCCGTTGCCATGGGCTCATTAAACCCTCCGAGCACGCAAAGTAATTTTGTCATTTATATTATTGAAAGTCAACTTTTTTCTCGTATCGCTATTATTTGCATTTCTCGTATCGCTATTATTTGCCTGTTTAAAACATTTAATTTTTCTGCGTTTCTTATTAGCGCAGTCGCTTTGAAAACATTCGCATTCTTGGGCTGCTTGAGTATCGCTTCACGCCCATTTTAAATCGCCGTGTATTTTGCTAATCTATTTTATGCAAACACCGATGTATTGTCAAAATGCACAACTTGGTTTTATAATACATAAGCAGTCTAAGAGTTTAAATAATATGACTGATTAGAAAAAGAAGGAAAAGACTATAGTATGAAAAGAGTAGGATTACTAACGAGCGGCGGAGATTGTCAAGCATTAAATGCGGCAATGCGCGGGGTCGTAAAAGGACTTGCAAACAGGCTTGACAAATTGGAAATATATGGATTTAAAGACGGTTACAAAGGCCTTATATACAGTGACTTCAGGCTTTTAACTTCCGAAGATTTTTCGGGTATACTAACCAAGGGCGGTACTATACTCGGCACTTCCCGCCAACCGTTCAAGCAAATGAGGGTCATAGGCGAAGACGGAATAAATAAAGTAGAGGCTATGAAGCAAAACTACTATAAGTTGAATTTGGACTGCTTGGTAATATTAGGCGGAAACGGCACTCAAAAAACCGCTAATCTTTTAAGGGAAGAGGGATTAAACGTTATACATCTGCCGAAAACCATTGACAATGATATATACGGTACCGATATAACTTTTGGTTTCCAAAGCGCGCTCATCATAGCAACGGAAGCTATCGACTGCATCCATACGACGGCTGCGTCTCACAACAGGGTCTTTATTGTCGAAATTATGGGTCATCATGTCGGCTGGCTAACGCTGCATGCAGGTATAGCGGGAGGCGCAGATATAATCCTTATCCCCGAGATTCCATACGATATTAAAAAAGTAGTAGAGGCAATAGACAGGCGCTCGAAAGCAGGCAAGGGATTTACTATACTTGCAGTTGCAGAGGGAGCCATATCCAAAGATGATGCAACACTTTCAAAGAAGCAACTCAAAGAAAAACTTAAGGCCTATAAATTCCCGTCCGTTTCATTTGAAATAGCTTCTCAGATAGAAGAACTTACAGGAAATGAAGTAAGAGTAACAGTCCCCGGTCATATGCAAAGGGGTGGAAGTCCATGCCCATATGACAGGGTGCTCTGCACCGAACTTGGAGCCGCGGCGTCAAAATTCATACTCAAAGAGGAGTACGGCTTTATGATTGGAATGGTAAACGGTAAGATAACTAAAGTTCCTCTTACAGAAGTAAGCGGGAAAATCAAATTTGTCAATCCGGACTCCCAAATAATTCAAGAGGCAAAGCAGATAGGGATCTGTTTCGGAGATTAAGAAGGATTAAGAAAGCAAAAAAATAAAAACTTGCAATGGAGTTTATGCTATGTTAGAATCATTGACAGCGACTACAGGAGGAAAAGTATGGAAATCTTAAAAACTATACTTAGTATAATACTTGCTATAGATTGCATAGCGATTATTATAGTCGTATTAATGCAGCAGGCTAAAGGGCAAGGACTTGGAGCTCTCGCAGGAACTTTGCAAACAAACGATACCTACTGGGGCAAAAACAAAGGACGTTCTCAAGAAGAAACCCAGAAAAAATTAACAAAGATTTTTACAGTTATCTTCTTTGCTCTTTCAATAATCCTCAATATGAGTTTCTAATGAAATTATATTAGCTCCCTTTTAAACTGCTGTATCTTTATATGGCAGTTTATTTTTATAGAAAACCGAGCCATATGTCTTCACACAGTTTTGCGAAAGGAGAAGAATGTCAGGGCATGAGAGCGTAAAGCTCGTAGCTAATAATAAAAAGGCTTATCATGATTACTTCATAAACGAGACCTATGAGGCAGGTGTCGCACTTGTAGGAACCGAAGTCAAATCCCTAAGAATGGGAAAGTGTTCCGTAAAAGAGGCCTTTGTAAGGATAGAAAAAAACGAGGTCTATATATATGGTATGCACATAAGTCCCTATGAGAAAGGAAATATCTTTAACAGGGATCCTCTCAGGCCTCGAAAACTCCTTTTACATAAATACGAGATAAAAAAACTCACGGGAAAGGTCGCTGAAAAAGGATATACCATCGTTCCCACTAAAGTTTATCTTAAAGATTCGCTCGTTAAAATCGAAATAGGTCTTGCACGAGGTAAAAAACTCTACGACAAGCGTAACGATATCGCAAAAAAAGACATGAGACGTGAGGCCGAAAGAAATTTTAAAGTTAAAAATCTATATTAGTAAAAAGTGATTCGCATCTGTGTTCAAAACTTTTTAATCCCGGGCCTGTACCGGTTTCGACGGGGGTTTTGAAGTTTGGGAAGCCATCCGCGGCTTTCGGGACCGCGTTATCAACCTGAAACTTAAATATAAACGCAGACAATAATAGCGAATTTGCATTGGCAGCCTGATGGCTGCGCTGTCGTGCCGAAGGCGTCCCGCGGCTTTTTGCACGGCATTATCATACCGGCGGGGAACTTTTCGTCTAAAGCTTTGAGGACGAAAAAGATTTCATGAAGCTACTTTAAAATTTAGCCTGTCATTTGGCATATTTTAAAGGAATTTAATAAAATGACTGTGATGGGAGAAGCCCGAATGAATAGGCTTTCGGACGCGGGTTCGATTCCCGCCAGGTCCAATACAAAAATATTACACAAAACCCTATTGCTTTGTAGGCGGCTTCGCCGTGACGGTT